>JAUIIK010000148.1 GCA_030431755.1 Chloroflexia bacterium | reverse complement strand
CCGGCAGTTTCACGGCGTTGTTGAGCGCGAAGCGGGTGCTGAAGACACGTCCACGTAGAGCGTCGCTCGTCCGACGTTGGATCAACGTGTCCATGCTCGGGATGATCGGTCCAAAGGCCACTCCGACAGCCGCCGCCAGGGCGGTCGCAAGCCACAGCGACGGTTCCAGCGCCAGCGCCATCAGGGGCAGCCCAATAGCTGCCGTCGCCAGGGCGTAGGTCGTCCAGCCGGCGATGCGTTCGGCCAGGTAGCCGAAACCCGTCGAGCCGACGAGCGAGCCGAGACCGAAGCCTGCGGCGAGGATGCCGAGACTGACCGGATCACCAAAGACGTTGTCCGCATAGACCGGCATGATGATCGTCATAAAGGCGGCGATGAGCGTCATCGTGACCGACGCGGAGACCAGCACCGTCGACAGGCTCCGGTCCGCCAGGATGCACCGTACGCCCTCCCAGAGTTCTGTCAGGTAGCTGGATTTCTCCTCGGACAGTTCCGTCGCTTCGTCGACAGCCTTGACCGGCTCCGGCACGAACAAGGCGACGAGCAACGCCGAAACGGCAAAGGTGCCGGCATCGAACCAGAGCGCGGCCGACGGGCCAATCAGCGCGATCAGCACGCCCCCGATTGCCGGACCGAGCAGGACCGAGGCGCTCCAGTTGATTTGGAAGGCGGAGTTCGCACGCTCGAGTGAGATGCCGGAACCCTCGGCAAGCACCGGGACGATGCTGCGGCGCGCCGAGAAACCGGGTCCATCCAGCACCGCACCGGCGAAGACGAGCAATAGCAGCTGCCAGAAGCTGAGGCCGACGGTGTAGTGCAACAGCGGGATGAGCGCGATGGATATCCCGCTCACCAGGTCGGCGATAACGCTAAGACGGGTGCGCCGCACCCGGTCGACGAGCGGTCCACCAAAGAGCGTGACAATTGGCATCGGCAGGAAGAGCATGATGAATACGATCCCGGTCAGCGCAGCGCTGCCGGTCGTCTCCAGCACGAACCACGGCAGGGCAATCGTCGTGATCGCGTTGCCGAACTGGGAGATGAAGTCGCCCGCGATGAGGGACAGGAGCGGGCGGCGATTTGGTTGATGCGGTGCTTGCGTCGACATCTGCTCCCCAATTGCTCTGGGAAGCACACTATCAGTCGGAAGTTGCCGGCCGGAATGCCCCGAAGGTCATCGCTGGCTCGGCTGATCGTCGCTAGGGGGCTTCGGCGAGCCGGCCATCGGTCCTGGGAGTCGTGGGACGCAGGTGCATCACCCAGACGACAGCGATGATCGCGCCGAGACTGATGAAGACGTCGCCAATTGAGACGACGTTCGCGGCCGGAATGGCCTCGGGGATTGGCAGGACATCGCCGAGAAATGCCAGGCGTGTATCTTCGTCGGCCAGCGTCAGCTGCGGCCACTGGACATCCTCGCCGGCGGCGTAGCGCTCATGCTGGCTCTGGACATGCTCGAGTGTGCCGGCGATACGCAGGCTCTCCTCACGCGCCGGCATCGACGCGCCGTTGATCGTGATGACGACGAAGTTCAAGAACGCCCCGACGAGGACGAGCTTCATGCCGAAGATATGGCGGTTCATGTAGATCGCCACGAGGCCCATCGACAGCGCGGTGACATAGAGATAGGGAGCCAGACCCCGGATGATGTCGTTGCTGCCGATATAGCCGGTGAAGATGATGACCTGGATCAGCCCGCCGGCCAGCAGCAGCGGAATGTAGCGAAAACGCGTCTCGCTGAATCCGGCTGTCGAGCCGCCGCTCAGGAGTCCGATGAGGAATCCGATAGCAACCATTATCAAGAGGATCATGCAAGCTTCCCTGGTCTGTGCGTCGAAACGGGCGATCTACCGAAAAACAACCGGGCCGTGACTGGCACGACCCGGTTGCGGAGTTCAAATCTATCGCGGCCGATTCGTCAAATCGACGATGGCCCGACTTGAACTACTTAGAGGCGATTCGGAGCGCCGGAGGCGAGCACGATGGCCATGATCGTGCCGAGTCCGAGCGCCATCTGCAGAACGCGGCCCTTGAGGCGCTTCATGCTGATGCCCTTCCCGTTTACGTGGAACTCTCGACAGTGGCATATTTACGTCGAGGCCCACTCAAACTGAACCGTTTGCGGACGCTAGTAAAGAGTACGTTTCGCGCGGCTGGATGTCAAGACTTTAGTCACTCGATTTCGTGACTAATCTTATAGTTTTGTTCGGGATAGCTTAACAATTTAGAAAGCGCAACAAGTATACGATTTGCGCTGCATCCCGGCGCTTGCTACAGTCTCTCTGGCAGCTAGTAACCGCGCCAGCATGTGCCAGCGATCCGGGGATGGTGCAAGCCCGGTCAGCGCAGCGCGGGGAACTCAGGCCGAGCAGACATGACTCGCGCGACGGCGCACAGCCAGGCGCGAGCGGGTACGCCCGATACAGCGCTTCGAGTGGGCCGCCAAGCCGCGGCCAACCAGGGTGGTACCGCGGGTCAACCTCGTCCCTGTCATGGGACGGGGTTTTGTAGTTAATGGAGCGGTCGCGTGAGCGGACAGGCAATGCACAATATGAACGCATCACCCTTGCCCAGGCCGGAGCTGCGCCGGCTCGCCGCAACCTGCAGCTGGTCTTCACTGGTCAACCTCATGCTTACCAAGCCCCTCGCCGGGGCCGCACCCACGTCTTTCACCCGCTAACACCATGCGTGCGCCCGCAACAGGCGCGCAACACGATCAGGAGGCAGGCACAATGCCCGACCGAGTAACCATCTTTGACACGACGCTGCGCGACGGAGAACAGTCGCCCGGCGCGACGATGAACACCGAACAGAAGATCGAAGTCGCCCGCCAGCTCTCGCGGCTGGGCGTTGACATCATCGAAGCCGGCTTTCCAGCCGCGTCGCCTGGTGACCTCGACGCCGTCCGTCGCATCGCCACCGAGGTCAAGGGACTAACCGTGCTGGGCCTGGCGCGGACGAGCTTCTATGATATCGACGCCGCCTGGGAAGCTGTCCAGCATGCCGAGGATGCCTCGATCCACACCTTCATCTCAACGTCACCGATTCACATCGAACGCAAGCTCCGCAAGACCCCAGACGAGGTGATCGAGATGGCCCGGGCAGCGGTCCGGCGCTGCAAGAGCTATGTCAGCAAGGTCGAGTTCTCGGCCGAGGACGCGACCCGCAGCGACTGGGACTACCTCTGCCGCATCTTCGCCGCCGCAATCGAAGAGGGCGCGACGACGATCAACATCCCCGACACCGTCGGCTACACCATGCCGGCCGAGTACCAGGAGCTGCTGCGCTACGTCCGGGCCAACACCCCCGGCATCGAGGACATCGTCATCAGTGTCCACTGCCACAACGATCTCGGCATGGCGACGGCCAATACACTGGCGGCCATCCAGGCCGGCGCGCGCCAGGTCGAGGTCACGATCAACGGCATCGGTGAACGCGCCGGCAACACCTCGCTCGAAGAGGTCGTCATGGGCCTGAAGACGCGCCACGACCTCTACGACGACATTGAGACCGGCATCGACGCGACCCAGCTCGTGCCGACCAGCCGCCTCGTCAGCCGTATGACCGGCATCAGCGTCCAGCCCAACAAAGCCATCGTCGGCGCAAACGCCTTCGCCCACGAAGCCGGCATTCACCAGGACGGCATGCTCAAGGACCGCGAGACCTACGAGATCATGACGCCGGAATCCGTCGGCTGGGAAGAGTCGAAGCTGGTGCTCGGCAAGCACTCCGGGCGGGCCGGCTTCAACGCCAAGCTCGTCGAGCTGGGCTACGAGGTCGAGCGCGAGACGCTGCAAGATCTCTACAACCGCTTCATCGCCCTGACCGACCGTAAGAAGACCGTCAGCGACGCCGATATCATCGCGATCGTCGAGGACAATCTCCAGCGCGTCTCGGGAGATGTGATCGTGAAGCTCATCGACTGGCGGGCTGCTTCGGCCTCTGATGGCGATTGCGAGGCGGCGGTCATCCTCGAGATCAACGGCCGCGAGCGCGAAGCGACCGGGCGCGGCAACGGCCAGGTCGACGCGCTCTACACGGCTGTCGACGCGCTCGTCGATGTCCAGCCGAAGCTGGAACACCTGCACGTTGAGGCCGTGACGTCGAGCGCCGACGCCCAGGGCAGCGTCCTGACCCGTGTACGGGTGGGCGACGAGGTCTATACTGGACAGGCGGTTTCGACTGACATTATCGCGGCGAGTCTCGACTCGTATATTCAGGCGATCAACCGGGCGCTCGTTGCGCGGGCGTCCCGGACACAGGATCAGGCTACTAAAAGGGAAGCGGTGTAACCATGGGTCAAACAATGACCGAGAAGATTCTGGCGAAAGGCGCGGGCGTCGACGAGGTCACGCCCGGCGACATCGTCGAGGTCAACCTGGACCTCGTCATGACCAACGATGTCACCGCGCCGCTATCGATCAGAGAGTTCCAGAAGACGGGGCTGGAGAAGGTCTTCGACCCATCGAAGGTCGTCTTCGTGCCGGATCACTTCGTGCCGGCCAAGGACATCCGCTCTGCTGAGAACGCCAAGATCATGCGTGAGTTCGCCCACGAGCAGGGCACACTCTACTTCGAGCTTGGCCGCGCCGGCATCGAACACGTCGTGCTCCCGGAGAACGGCCTGACGCTGCCCGGCGACATCATCATCGGCGCGGACTCCCACACCTGCACCTACGGCGCGTTCAACTGCTTCTCGACCGGCATGGGCTCGACCGACATCGCCGCCGCGATGGCGACCGGCACAACCTGGATCCGCGTACCGCCGACACTCAAGCTCGTCTACACCGGCACGCTGCCAGAGGACATCGGCGGCAAGGACCTCATTCTCCACACCATCGGCCAGATCGGCGTCGACGGCGGGCTGAACATGGTCCTCGAATTCACCGGCCCGGTCATCGATCAGCTGCCGCAGGACGACCGTATCGCGATGTGCAACATGGCCATCGAAGCGGGCGCGGACACCGGCATCTTCCCCTTTGACGACATCACGAAGACCTGGCTCGATGAGGTCACCGACCGGCCCTACGAGGCGGTCGCTTCTGACCCGGACGCCCACTACGAGCGCGTAGTCGAGATCGACGTCACGAACCTGAAGCCAGTCGTCGCGCTGCCGCACCTGCCATCGAACGTGCACTTTGCCGACTCGATCGAGGACATGACGATCAACCAGGTCGTCATCGGCTCCTGCACCAATGGCCGGCTCTCGGACCTGCGCGCGGCGGCCGAGGTGCTGCGCGGCCGCGAGGTGCATCCCAACGTCCGGCTGATCGTCATCCCCGGCAGCCAGAAGGTGCACCGCGACGCGTCGAAAGAAGGTCTCGACGACATCTTCATGGAAGCGGGCGCAATCTTCAGCACGTCGACCTGTGGTCCGTGCCTTGGCGGCTACATGGGCGTCATCGCCGACGGTGAACGCTGCGTCTCGACGACGAACCGCAACTTCCGTGGGCGGATGGGCCACCGGAGCGCCGAGATCATCCTCTCGGGTCCGAAGGTGGCCGCCGCCAGCGCGGTGCTCGGCCGTGTCGCCGACCCGAGCCAGTTGAACTAGGGACGGCGCGAGGCGTTAGAGGGTAGAACAACCTCGATGAGATTCCTGGCCCGCACGGTTGCAGGCCGGAGAACTGGATGGGAACACGATGCAATATCAAGGGAAGACCTGGAAGTTCGGGGATGACATCGACACAGACGTCATCATTCCGGCGCGGTACCTGCTTACGTCGGATGGCGAGGAGCTGGCGCAATACGTCATGGAAGACCTCGACCCGAGCTTCCCGAGCAAGGTACAGGCCGGGGACATCATCGTCGCCGGGAAGAACTTCGGCTGCGGCTCGTCCCGCGAGCACGCGCCGATCGCGATCCAGGGCGCCGGCGTCTCCTGCGTCATTGCGAAGTCCTACGCGCGCATCTTTTACCGCAATGCGATCAACATCGGGCTGCCGATCATCGAGTGCCCGGAGGCCGTCGATGATCTCGAGGAAGGCGACGAACTCGAAGTTGATACGACCGAGGGCGTCGTCGTCAATACGCGCACCGGCAAGTCATATGACGCGACGCAGCACTCGCCCTATGTCCAGCAGATCATCCAGGCGGGCGGCCTGATGGCAGCCGTCGGCGAGCGGGTCAAGGCCCAAGCCGGCGAATCGGCTGGTTGAGCTCGATGACAACAAGCTACAACATTCTGATGCTGCCCGGCGACGGCGTCGGGCCCGAGGTGCTGGACGAAGCGCGGCAGACGCTCGACGTCGTCGCGGCCAGGTCAGGCTTCTCCGTCCACTATCAGGAGGCCAACATCGGCGGCGCGGCTGTCGACGCCCACGGTGTGCCGGTGCGCGACGAGGACATCGAGACCGCTCGCGCTTCCTCAGCCGTCATGCTTGGCGCTGTCGGTGGTCCGAAGTGGGAAGCGATTGACCCGGCGATCCGGCCCGAAGCCGGCCTGCTCAAGCTCCGACAAGCGCTGGGGCTTTTCGCCAATCTGCGCCCGATCAAGGTCTACGACGCCCTCGCCGACGCCTCGCCGCTCAAGAGCGAGGTCGTGCGCGGCGTCGATATGCTGATCGTCCGCGAGCTCACCGGCGGCATCTACTTCGGCGAACCATCCAAGCAGTGGACAACGGAGGCGGGCCGTCGCGCCGTCGACACCCTGCCGTATGGCGAGGAAGAGATCGAGCGCATCGTCGAACTCGCCTTCACCCTCGCCGCTGGACGCAACAAGAAAGTCACCAGCGTCGACAAGGCCAATGTCATGGCAAGCTCGCGGCTCTGGCGCGAGATAGCGACTGAGGTCGGCGCGCGCCACCCGGAGATTGCTCTCGATCACGCGCTGGTCGACTCCTGCGCCATGCGGATCATCAGCCGCCCGCTCGACTTCGACGTGCTGGTGATGGAGAACATGTTCGGCGACATCCTGAGCGACGAGGCGGCTGTCCTTGCCGGGTCACTCGGCATGCTGCCCTCGGCCAGCCTCAGTGCCGGCGGCGACGCCGACGGGATCTTCGGGCTGTACGAGCCGATCCACGGCTCCGCGCCCGACATTGCCGGCCAGGGACTGGCGAATCCCTGTGGCGCGATCCTCTCGCTGGCGATGCTGCTGAGAACATCACTTGGCCGTGAGGCGGAGGCAGCCGCCGTCGAAGCTGCCGTCGATACCGTGCTGGTTGATGGCGCGCGCACGCGCGACATTGCCGATGGCGGCACAAGCCTGTCGACCTCGGAGTTCGGCGACCTCGTCCGGCAGGCGCTCGGTGACACACTGGGAACCGCCTGAGTGCCAATTGCCCTCGGAGTGAGCTGGTTCGATGAGCTGGACGAGCATCCGGATATCATCGACCAGCTCGACTTCATCGAGCTTCCCGGCTGGCTACTGAGCGACGATATCGAGCGGCCGCATGAACGCGTCGTGCTCCACAATCTCGACCAGGACTGGAGCATGGCGGCGATCGACGCGATCTACCCCGGCTGGCCCGAGCGGCTGAAGTGGGCGATCGAGCTCACCCGGACGCCCTGGGTCAGCTTTCATCTCGGCTTCGCGTCCGAGCAGGTGCGCTTCGATGATCACATGCTGCCGGTCAGCGCGCCGCTCGACCGGCAGGAGCTGCTGGCGCGGCTGGTCGAGGTGACGAACGAGGCGCGGCTCAGCTCGCCGTTGCAAATACTCCTGGAAAATCTCGACTACTGTCCCGAAGGCGCATACGAGCACATCTGCGATCCGTCATTCATCGCCGAAGTCTTGGCGATGACCGGCGCAGGACTCCTGTTCGACATCGCCCACTGGCAGGTGAGTGGTTCCTGGCTGGACTACGATCCAATCAGCGCGCTCGACCTCCTGCCGCTGGAGCGCGTCGTCGAAGTCCATATCTCGTCGCCCCGGCCGCTCGCAGACGGCTCAGGCCGGCTCGACGACTGCCACGAGACCCTGACCGAGCGCGACTACCGCCTGCTCGAAGCGGTCCTCCAGCGCTCTAACCCGCGCGCGCTCACCCTTGAGTACCGCCGCGACATCGACCAGCTACGAGCACAGATCGACCAGGTTCGGGCAATGAGTGGCTAGCAGCGGGAAGAAATCCGCACGCTGCTGCGTTAGAGACTTTCGGGTGTACTCGTAGAGTGCAGCAATGCGCTATCATTGCTATGGAAGATAAGCGCAAAGCATGTGTCGGGAACCCGGCACACGATGATTGATCTACTGGCCAGAGAGGTTTGATGATGACAGCAACAATGGCAACTCCCGGTATCTCGATCACAGACGATGCCGTCGATCAGCTTCACGCTTTCCTGGAGGATCAAGGCACGCCGGACTTCGCGCTGCGCGTCTTCGTCGCTCCCGGCGGTTGCTCAGGCCTGCAATATGGCATGTCGGTCGAGGAAGAGATCGAAGACGGCGATACCGTCATCGACACCAAGGGCGTCCGGCTGCTCATCGATGAGTTCTCGGCCATGTACCTTGGCGGCGCGGAGATCGACTTCGTCAACAGCTTGATGGGTGGCGGCTTCACTGTCCGCAACCCGAACGCCGTTGCCAGCTGTGCCTGCGGCCACTCCTTTGACTCCGGCGCGAATGAAGCGACCGCCCAGGGCTGCGGCTGCGGCGCGTTCTAGCGACGCCGAATCCCAACCGATTTAGATTTCAATGAATGGACGCCGCAGGGCGTCCATTCGTTTTGCATATTTGATGCAAGACCGCTCGCTCCGCTAGAATCGCCGGCAGGCGCTGTAATGCACCAGCGGAGTTCCGAACCGAGAATGATTGCAAACGACGCGGTACAGCGAGAGGGGCGCTGTCCGGCCTGCGGTAGCACCCGCATCCGGAGAACGCGCCGCGGGTACACTGGTCAGGCAGACACGCCCGACCAGTTCATTTCGTGTGCCGATTGCGGTGAAACGACCTATGAGATCATCTCGCGCACCGAACGCGAGCTGCGCGTTGACCGGCTGGAACCGGGCCGCCGCTTCAAGCACGAAGGCGCAGAGTACATCGTCTCGCGCATCCTGAAGGTCGGGCTGGACGAGGCGCTCGTCTATGTGCGCCTCGCCCCGCCGCATCCCTCATCCCGCACCGGCTAATCGCCGGAAACGAGCATCTTCTCCAGCGCCGACGGCTGTGGCCGGTGCAGTTCCACGAGCGATGTCCGCGCATTGACGTCAGCCGTCGTATTCGCGACGCCAAGGAGCTCGAACATCAGCTCGAAGCGCTCCTGAAGCTCGGCACAGATGGCCTGCGAACGCTCGGCTTCGAGTGTCCAGAAGTAGCGCTTGAAGGGACCGAAGGCACGCTTGCGCGTCTTGTAGAAGAACTGCGCGTCCGTCTCGCCTTCCTTACGCTCCTGAGCCCGGTTTGCGCTCAACCAGTTGTAGGTAGCCTCTTTGAGGTCATCCGGCAACGCTTCACTCTCGAAGATGATGTTCTGGAAACCGGTCGCCAGGTGCACCTCGCAGGCGTTCGCGTCTGCGAAGAGGTTGAAGGCCGAGTCCGGCAGCGTCGACGCGCCGTGCTGGACCGCGCCGGCGATTCCGTAGCTCTCCCGCGCCTCGCGCGACAGCTCACCGAGCGTGTCAAAGTCAACGGCCACCTCAGCAACCGTTCCGTCCGCCAGCGGCACGCCGCCGTGGCTGGTGCCGGTCTGGACCGAGATCTTCGACAAGCCCTGGGATTTGTCGCCACCCATGAACTCGTTGAAGTGGTCCATGAAGGCCTTGAGCTCGGCAACCGTCGAGTTCTCAGTGCCAACCTCGCCGATCTCCCCGCCGATGGAGACCATCACACCTTCGGGCTGCTTGCGCCGGATGTAGCGCGTGATCTCGGCCGTGCGACGGGCGTTGTCGCGCTGCTGGGCGACTTCGCCTTCGAGCTCGTAGTCGACGATTGTCGAGGCATCGACGTCGATGTTGTAGAAGCCGGCGTTGATCGCTTCGAGCGCCAGTCCCTCAACGGCGCGCACTTCCTTGTCGCGGCCCTGGCGGTAGTCGCTCAGGCCGATCTGGAAGTGGTCGCCCTGAATGAAGACCGGCCCAGTGTGGCCCTCCTTGATCGCCGCCGCCAGCACGGCTGATGCATACTCATGCGGCCGCTGGTCGGTGTAGCCAATCTCGGACCGTGCGATCTCGAAGATCTGCTGACCAACGTCGAGCTTCTGGCCAGCCCGGAAGATCGAACGGGCGATCTCGTAGGTCATGCCGCGGACATTGATCGCCGGCGTTGTCCGATTGCTCCAGGCGCCCTGCCCGCCGGCCATGTAGTACTCGTGGATCGACGCCGGCCGCGCTCCGAGCGCCTGGGAGGTCTCCCAGATCAACCAGCGCGCGACGGACATCACTTCCTTCTCGCCGAAGACGGCGTCGAAGATCAGCGTGTCAATCAGATTCGCGCGCAGACCCTCAGCGTCCTTGATCTCGACGCCGTCGCCATCGATGCTGCCGTACTTGCGAAAGTCGCTCAACAGTGCCGCGACGCTCTGGTGTTCGCGCTCGTCCTGTGCTGCTGCCATGATGATTCTCTCCCCTTCAAACGAGACGGGTTGCGCCGGGCAAGCTGCGCCCGGCTCCTCTTCCATGATACCCGCAAGCACTAGAGATAGCGGTCGAACCAGTCACAAATCCGTTCCAATCGCTCGACGCGGTGGACCGGCTGCCCGCCGCGGGAGAGACCGTGGCTCTCATCCGGGAAGCGCACAAACTCAGCCTCGCAGCCGTGCAGCTTCAGCGCCGTGAAGAACTCCTCGCTCTGGGAGATCGGGCAGCGCAGGTCATTCTCGGAGTGCAGCAGCAGAATCGGCGTCGTCATGTTCGCGACGTAGGTGAGCGGCGACCGCTCGCGGTAGAACTCATGGTTCTCGTAGGGCGTGCCGCCATACTCCCAGTCGTTGTAGCTCCAGTTGATATCGCTGGTGCCGTAGAGCGAGGCGCGGTTTGCCGTCGACCGCTGGCTGACCGCCGCCTTGAATCTATCGGTCTGCCCGACAGCCCAGTTGACGATGTAGCCGCCATAGGAGCCACCGGCGATGCCCATCCGGCCGGCATCGACGAACTCCAGACCGGCCAGGTAGTCCGCGCCGGCGTTCACATCGCGCCAGTCCGCCCCGCCCCAGTCCACCTTCGTCCCGGCCACCCACTCCTGGCCGTAGCCAGTCGACCCGCGCGGGTTCGTCATCAACACAACGTAGCCGCGCGCCGCCAGCAGCTGCATTTCGTGAAAGAAACCGACGCCGTACATGCCATGTGGTCCACCGTGGACCTGGACAACCGCCGGGTATCTGGCGGACGCATTGAACGCTGGCGGCTTCAACAACCAACCCTGGACCTCTACGCCGGGGTCGCTTTCGTAGCGCACCTCCTCGATGCCCGCCAGCTCGACGGCAGCGAGGTAGTCCGCGTTCATCTCCGTAAGCTGCCGTTCCTCG
>JAUIIK010000259.1 GCA_030431755.1 Chloroflexia bacterium | reverse complement strand
ACATCAGCGCCGCGGAGACCCCGCAGCCGTGCACCTCGGGCAGCACGTACATCTTCGACAGCTCCACAGCCGGACGCACAACGACCGAGCGCTCGACGTCGGCGTCGTCGGGCACGCCGCGGATCATCATGGCGTAGCCGATGAGCTGGCGGTCCTCCATCGCTGTGAGGACAACGCGATCGGGATCGTCCAGGTATTCGCCGAAGCGAGCGGGGGACAGGTTCTCGGCGATGAACGCCGCGACATCGTGCGGAGTGACCGATGGAGGACAGGCCATCGGGAAGGTGCATGCGGCGAGCTCGGCGAGCTCGGCAAGCCGGTCTGGGGTGGCTGTCGCCAGTTCGATCACCTCTGATGGCGCCTCTGGGCTCGTCGGGAGAGGCGGGCTTGGGGTGCCAGGATCAACAGCGCTCCGGCAACGGCCCCCAGAAAATCGGCTATCCAGTCGTGGAGGTCGCGCCCTGTTCTGCCCGGGGTGAATGCCTGTACCGTCTCGTCGAGCGCGCCGAACGCCGCCACCACGATGACGGCCAGGATGATTCGGCTGGCGATTGTCGCCCGTGGACGCGTTACCTGGAAGGCGTTGGCCGCGAGCCACCCGCCGATCATAAAAGCGATGAAATGGTTGATCTTGTCGGAGACGAGGAATGCAGCGTCGGGCAACCGTTCCGGAGTGAGCGATGACAACCAAAGGATCCCGCCTGCCCAGGCAAGCAGGGCCAGCCACAGGATGCTGGCGAGCGTGCGGCGTGGCATTGGACAACTGAACACGGCAGTCGCTGTTCTGTCTAGCGGGTGCGGCCGAGATCGACGGGGGTAGCGTTCATCGCCCCGGTGTGGATGCGCTGCCGTTGCGATCGATCGCCTCGCGCAGCAGATCAGCGAAGCGGTCCAGATCCCCTCCGCAGCTCTCGATTTCGGCGCGGCTGAGCAGTTTCACCAAGCCCGTGGATGTCTTGGCCAGAACGCAAGGAAAATCATCTCCTGCAACGGCGGCCTGCGCGGGGTCCATCCGGTTGCGGTACACGCCCTCGACGGGCAAACCGATATCTTGCTTGCACTGCTTGAAGTCGGCTTTCTCGGAGAGGCCGTCGTAGGTGAGCTCGCAGAGCGCGCACGCCTCTATTCCACGTACACGGCTGGCGACGTAGGCGAGTCCGCCCATCAAGCTCATGTCCGCGTTCCAGACGAGGTACAGGCGTTCGATCATCTCCCGAGCGTAAGCCCTGTCACTCATCGCTCGCCGTGCGCATCCGCCGACACGCATCAGAGAACTTCGGATCGGCGCAGTAGCGCGTGCCCAAAAACCCAGCAAACACGATATCGGCCCGCCACCGGTGGGGGGGTTGGTGGCGGGCCGAGCTTATCGGGGGGTCTTGATCTTGCTGACATTCAAGTTACGACGCGAAACTGAGAGAGACCTAATAGATAGATCACTACTTCGACACAGGTGCATCACGGCACACAACAGGCCGGCCACGGCGAGAATGGTTGGCCGGGATGTTGGCCGTCGGCGGTCGAGATTGCTCGGGCAATTCGGCATCAGGAGGGTCGGGCAACGATCACCGGCGCCAGCGCGGCCTGGGTCACCGCCGCGCTGACCGAACCGAGCAGCATCCCGGTGAAGCCACCTCGGCCACGGCTGCCGACGACGACCAACTGCGCGGACTCAGACTGCTCTATGAGCTCCGGAGCCGGTCGATTGAAGACCACAGTGCGGCTCACCGAGACGTCTGGGTAGCGTTCCTGCCATCCCGACAGCCGCTCAGACAGGAGTTCTGCCAGTTCCGACCGAACTGCCGGCCAATCGGGAACTTCGGACTGCAGCGCCGTCACGTCGCTGCACGCATGCAGGGCGATCAGTCCCACCCCGCGAAAGGATGCTTCATCGAAGGCGATCGCGATGGCTGACTCTGATGCGGGTGAGCCATCGATGCCGACCACTACCGGCGCCTGCGACGACCGCGGCATCGGCGGGTGGTCGTCGCCGCCCCGGATGATTGCGACCGGGCAGTGCGCATGGTGGAGGAGGCCGGAGCTGACCGAGCCGAGAAGTAACCGGTTCAGTGGGCCAAGGCCCCGACTGCCAGCCACGATCATTTGCGCGCCCTTGGACAGGTCGACCAGCGTCGGCACCGGCGGCCCGGTCACTAGCTCG
>JAUIIK010000147.1 GCA_030431755.1 Chloroflexia bacterium | reverse complement strand
TGTCTGGGCCGACCTATGCAACGCTGACCAACCTCCTCAATGTGCCGCCGCACCCCGTCGGTAGCCGTGTGACCGAGAGCCTGACGCGCGATGACACTGAACCGGAGGTGATCCCTGGATCGCTAGCTCCTGAGGTCCGCATCGCGGTCATCGACGATGTGACCAGCCACGGCATCGCTGAACCATTCTGGGAGTTCATGCATAGCTCTGGAGTTGTATATCGGGATCATCACTTCGACACTGAGCAGCTCTTCGAACATCCTTACTACGCGACCGGCAGGCCGATCACTGAGCCGTACTGGACGTATGTGACAGTCAATGGCATCCCGCGAAATGTCTTGATCCAGTGCTTCGAGCGCCGCTGCCTGACCTTTACTCCTGACAATCCCGAGGAGTGGCAGGTCGAAGCGGGCAACATTGGTCAGCATTACTTCAGCTGGCGCTACAACCCGAATCGCGATCAGCTGAGAGTAATCGACACCGGCGCGACCGAGACAGCGCTGGTCGGCAGTGACGGTAACTACGCTGTCTGGCACGCGACGAGTGAGCAGGCGATTCAGGCCGCAGGGCTAGCGGTCGTTGAACCCTTCTCCCTCGTCGTCCATCCGGCGCTCCGGCACACTGCCGATGTCGATCATGGTGTCGTTGTCTGGGACGAGGCCGATCCTGACTGCGCGACAGGTTGCTCGGCGCTCTACGCGCAGCGCATCGACGAAGACGAGCCGTTCATCATTGCTACGGGAGGACGCGGTGAACGTGCTGAGATTGTCAACACGAATGCAGTGATCGCATTTCCCTGGGTCGCCTGGTTGCGCATCGAAGGAGACACGGCGACGATCCTGGTGCGAGACATTGCAACAATGGACGAGCCCCTCGTTGTCATCAGTGCGGAGGCTGGAATGCTGGGACCGCCGGCAATCTCACGTGACCGTATCGTGTGGCTCGAAATGCCGGGTGCACTCGATGCGGATCAGCCCAACCGCCTCAAAACACAGCGCATCTACGAACAGACATCGCGCATTGTGGCAGAGGGTGTCGAGCCAGGCTCGTACGCGGTTGGCAACGGCCGTTTCGTCTATGTCGATGCCGCCACTGGCGCACTCTACACGGATGATGTGGTGACTGATGAAATCATCGAAGTACATGCCCCACCAGCAAGCGCCGAAGTTCGGCCACGCAACCCGGTCACCGATGGGCGCTACATCTTCTGGCTCGAAGATCTGCCGAGGTCTGGCGAGGGGCGCATCGAGAGCGTCATCCGGGGCTACGACGCTGAGACTGGAGGGACGTTCGAGGTCGCAGGGCCAGCCGTTTTTGGACCGTCGCTCGACCTCAGCGCGGGCCTGTTGAGCTGGATGCAGGACGGTGATGCTGGGCATGACCACTTGTATGTGGCGCCGCTGGTGACCATCGTGCCCCAGAGCGGCGCGTTCACCGCTATTGCCTTCATCTCCAATCGTGCCGGCAGCGACGACATCTACACGGTAGATCCAGACGGCAGCGACCCGCGCCAGCTCACCGACAGCCCGGAAAATGATGAGCTGCTGGTTTGGTCTCCCGATGGAGGTGCGATCGCTTTTGTGCGCGGCTATTGGGATGGCCCCAACTATCTTCGGGATCTCTACGTGATGTACGCAGCCGGTAATGGCCTCAGGAAACTGAACGCGGAACCAGCCGTGTCTCCCCACTTCGATGGATTGACCTGGTCGCCGGATGGATGGACGCTCGCCTACGCCGGCTATGCCGGAGATGGAGGTCCCGGCCTCTATGCCCTCAGGCTGGATGAGACGGAAGAACGACGCCTGACGCCGGAGAACATGACCGTCGGCGAGCAATTCAGCTGGTCACCGGATGGAACACGGATCGTCTTTTCGGGGTGGTTCGATGGAGCCGATCCCGAACTCTATGTCATCAATACCGATGGCACTAGCATGACGCGGATTACGAATGAGGCTGCCTGGGCGCTGCTGCCTGCATGGTCTCCGGACGGCGAGCGGATCGCCTACATGGTCGTGGCTGATCCAACCTTGAACGAGCAAGGTGTCTACCTCATGAACCTGGATGGAAGTGGAAGAACGCGTCTCACCGATTTGGAGCCGACCGCGGCTGCGCTCACATGGTCGCCGGACGGCCTGCGGCTCGCATTCACGTCGCTGGTCGAGGGCAATCACCAGGTCTTTATCATCCGTCGTGACGGCGCTGGACTACATCTAGTTTCGTTGGATGCGCCCGGCGAAACGAGCCTTTATCCGAGCTGGTCGGCGGATAGCACACGCATCGCCTTCACATCATTCCTCAATGGCGGGAATCAGGAAATCTATCTTGTCAGCGCCGATGGATCTGGGCTTGTCAATCTAACGGACGATCCCGCCTGGGACTACCGCCCGGTCTGGCAACCGCGATAGTCGCAATCAGATCCGCCGCCACAACGAGCGCAAGGCCGAGGCGACGGGCCAGCGCCCCGAGGGCGAAACCCTCGCCGAACGCCTCTGGCGCAGCTGATTGGGACGAGTTTGTAGTTCGTAGGAAAAGGGAGACGTCTTCTGCTAACCCCTGTAGCCTACACCCTATCCCCTACTCCACTATCTGACGATGTCGTCGCCGGCATGGTCGAGCGCGGCGATGGCTTCGGCCAGTTCGGAGGCGGTGATGATCGCGAGGTCTCCGGGCATGGTCATGGCGATGCTGGCGGAGGCGACGGCGGAACGTAGCGCAGCGGGGATGTCCTGCGGCGCGTCGAGCCAGCTATCGAGAAAACCGGCGGCGAAGGCGTCGCCCGCGCCGACTGGATCGACGACATCGACGCTCGGCGCGGGTTGGAAGTGACTAGCGCCGTCGCGGGTGACTGCGGTTGCTCCGGCACCGCCGGCAGTGACGATGACGAGCCGGGCCGCTGAGCGGTCCAGCAGATCGCGGGCAACTTCCCCAGGATCACCGGTCAATCCCCAGATCGTGCGCGCATCACCCTGGCCGCAGAAGAGCAGGTCGACGTGGTCGAGAAAGAACTGGAGCCCTGCCGCCGCTTCTTCGGGCGTCCAGAGCAGGCCACGGTAGTTGACATCGAACATGAGCGGCACATCGTGTTCTCGAGCCCGTGCGATGAGCCTGCGGCAGACCTCGGCGCAACGCTCCGATAGCGCCGGTGTGATGCCGGTCAGGTGGAGCAGTCGCGCGGAGTCGACCGCGTCGTAGGGCACGCGCTCGGGATCGACCGTTGCCAGCGCCGATTGCTTGCGGTCATAGATGACGCGCGTAGGGCGTGGCGCAGCGCCGGGTTCGAGGAAGTAGACGCCGGCCCGGCTATGCTCGGACCAGATGACATGGCTGGTATCGACGCCGTGGGCGCGCAAGATGCCGGCGATGCGGCGGCCGTGCGGATTGTCCGGCAGCGCCGAGAGCCAGGTCGCGCGCCGCCCCAACCGGGCCAGGGCGACGGCGACATTGGATTCGGTTCCACCGATGGAAACATCGAGCGTAGCCGCCGTTTCAAGGCGCTCGTAGTCCGGCGTTGCCAGCCGTATCATCGTTTCGCCGAAGCTGAGAACATCGGTTGTGACGCTACTCGGCACTGCGTAGCGGTTGCTTGCCTTCGGCGAGGCTGGCGGTCAGCGCCGAGACCCACTCGAAGTCGCGTTTGACGATGTTGAGCCCGATCGCGGTGTTGGAGCGGGTGACGCCTTCGATATTCGCCAGCCGGTCGGTCAGGAAGCCGTAGAGGTCGTCTTGATCGAGGAAGGTCGCGGTCAGGATGATGTCAAACTCCCCGGTCGTGATTACCAGGTACATGACCTCGGGAAAGGCCGACAGCGTTTTCGCAATGTCAGGCACATGCTCTGCCTCGGCCTGGAGCGACACGACGGCAGTCATGGTGTAGCCGAGCCGCTCCGGTTCAACGAGCGCCGTAATACGCAACAGGCCACTCTCGGTCAGCCGCCGTACACGGTAGCGGACGGTTGCTTCCGGGACGCCAAGGTTGCGGGCAATCTCCCGATTCGAGCAGCGTCCATCGGCCTGCAACATGCTGATGATCTGTCGGTCGAGCTGGTCCGGATCGACCAGCGTTCGCCTGTTCTCTCTCTCCACTCCCGCTCCCCCCTCTTGAGCAGTTGGCTACGCGGCACGCCCAGCATGGTCCCAGCCGCTGGGTATCGTCATTGTCGTAGCAGCGATGCC
This sequence comes from Chloroflexia bacterium, assembly GCA_030431755.1. Taxonomy (GTDB): domain Bacteria; phylum Chloroflexota; class Chloroflexia; order Thermomicrobiales; family CFX8; genus JAUIIK01. The sequence goes on along the minus strand of JAUIIK010000147.1, from coordinate 7,567 downwards.
AGGTATTTTACGCATATCTGAATGCGAATGCCCGTGAAGGGTACTAGGACGCGACGAATGCTTCAATGAACTCAACGATTCGATCACAGGCTGCCTCGACGGTTGCCTCGCCATATTCGATGGACGTTCCGCGCGCGTCGCCGAGTGCGCCATTGGCGGTCACTTCATCGAAGAAGTAGGGCACCTTGATGCGTCCCTGGAAGCCCGCCTGCGGGTACGGCTCCGGCTGGATCTCGCCCGGCGCGAGCGCGGAATCGCGGACGGCCCAGGGATAGCCGAGGTAGAGCAGCTGGCTGGCTTCGTTCTCGCAGGCGTGGCCAATGCGTTCGGCGGTCTTGCCCTCGTTGACGACGTCGCGGGCTACCTCGGTCGGCGTCAGGTAGGCGATGTTGACCCCGAGTTCATAACGCAGCTTCATCGTCACCAGCTGCAAGGCCGGCATGTTGCCGCCGTGGCCGTTGATGACGAGGAAGTTGTTGATGCCGTGCTGCTTCAAACTCTCGACGACCTCATAGACGACGGCCATGAAGGTCTCCGGCTTCAGCGTCACCGTGCCCGGAAAGCGCATGTGGTGGTAGGAGACACCATAGCCGACCGGCGGCGCGGCCAATGCGCGCGGGTAGAGCTTCTCGGCCAGCAACCGGCAGAAGCCCTCGGCTCGCCCGGTATCGGTGAAGAACGTCGTATTTGGCCCGTGCTGCTCGGCCGAGCCGGTCGGCACGAGCGCAATCTGAACATCTTCGAGCGCGTCCTTAACCTCGGGCCAGGTCATCTCATTGAGGACGTGTCGTGGTGGTGTGGACATTTCTATTAGTTCCTTTCCGGGAGGCTCCCTCCCCAACCCTCCCTCGAATTCGAGGGAGGGAGCAAAGCTATGTGATCTGTGCCAGTCTAATCCCTAATCCCTATTCCCTAATCCTGCTCTATCACTCCCGCAACTCCGCCATACTCTTCGGGTTGTTCTTCTCCCCCGCCGTCGACGGGTTTAGCCACTGAACGCCGTCGCGGGCGAAGCGGTTAGGGTCGAAGGGCGAGAGGTCGAACGGTGTTTCGCCGTCGACTATGAGTTGGGCAAGAGCCTTGCCGGTGACGGGGCCCCAGGAGAAGCCGCCGCCGTTGTAACCGGCGCTGAGATAGAGACCTTTGGCGGGTTCGTACGGGCCAACGAGGGGCAGGCCATCGGCGGTGAAGCCCATCAGTCCGGCCCAGGCGCGGACGACGTTGACCCTGCCAAGCTTCGGGAAGAGCGTCGCCAGGAGATGGGCGCAGCCGAGCATGCAGTCGGGCTGGACTTCCTCGGTATAGAGTCGGAGCCCTTCGTCTCTGTCGTAGCGCCGGAAGCCGCCGCAGATGAGCTGGCCGGTCGAGGTCTGGCGGCCGTACTCCTTGTCGTAGTTGGTGCCGAAGGTGACCGGCAGGATCGGCGCGACCGGCTGGGTGACGATGATCTGGCCGCGGGCCGAGACGAGCGCGCCGTCGGGGAGGTCGGGCAGGATGTGCGGCGTCCAGGCGTTGCTGGCGAGGATGACGGTGTCAGTCTCGATGGTCCCGCGCTCGGTCTCGACGCCGGTGACGGTCCCGTTGGATGTGTGGAGGCCCTTTACCGTCGTCCAGGGGTGGACCTCAGCGCCGAACTCGCGGGCGCCCTCAGCCTGGCCGTTGACGAGTTTGAAGGGCCAGAGGTGGCCGGAGTGTTTCGTGTGCTTCGCGCCGAGCAGGTGCTCGCTGGCGACCGGGATCAGGTCGCGAAGCTGCGGGCCGTCGAGGAGTTCGACATCGACGCCGAGATCCTGGACCCGCCTGACGGAGTCCTGGAGATATTCCCACTGCTCCTCGTTCTGGGCGATGTCGACCGAGCCGGTGAGACGCAGGTCGAAGTCGTCATGGAGTTCCTCTTGCAGGTCTTCCTGGATCATGCGGAAGTTCTCGCTCGTCAGCGCGTGAATCGCCCGACCCTCGCGTGACTCCAGCGACGACCCGCCACCGCCGGTGACGCCGGCGTTGCGGCCGGAAGCGCCCGAGCAGATGCCGCGCATCTCGACCAGGGTGACCTGCTTGCCGCGCTTCGCCAGTTGATACGCCGCCGACGTCCCGGCGACACCGCCCCCGATGACAACGACCTCCGACGACTCCGGCAGCGGCCCAAGCGCGTCATAGAGCTCGTCCGACGACCATGCGATCTGTGTGGTTGTGCTCATGAGTGTTGATTCCCATTCGTCTTTGTATCAGCGAGGTGCATTGTAGCGAGATAGGGAGCGCTGTCAGACGCTGCACGGACTGAGTTCCGTTAGCGGGAACTAAGGGACGAACACTCCGTCATTCTGAGCGGAGGCCCCCCGGAGTCGAAGAATCCAACTATCTAACGTGCGATGGAACTACAGAGAATCAAAGCCCTGGTCTATCGTTCGCAGTCTTGGCGTGATGCATTGATGATTTCAACAGTCGGCGAGAGTTCCTGCGTTACTGATGAGTTGGATTCTTCGACTCCGGGGGCCTCCGCTCAGAATGACGGGGTGGTGGTTTCGAGTTGTCATCAATCGGGGCTTATGTCGCGAGGCTACAGCGGAAAATCCTCGTCGATGCCGATGATCTCTATCGTCTCGGCGAGGTCCTCGCGGAGTCCGTCGTCGAGGCTGGGGCCGGGGTGGCGGACGGCGGCGCTGGCGATGAGGCCGCGACGTTTCAGAATCTCCTTGCGGACGGCGAGGTTGATCTTCGGCTGGCCTTCGAGGTGGATCAGTGGCAGGTAGCGGTAGTAGAGCTCGGCGGCCTTGCGGCGGTCGCCGGCGTCCCAGGCCCGCCAGATTGCGACCAGGGCCTCGGGGTAGGCGAAGCCGGTCATCGTCCCAGATGCGCCGCGGCGCAGTTCGTCGAGATAGTAGATGCCACCAAGCGCGCCAAGGATGGTGGCGCCGGGGCGCTTGATCAGCGCCAGCGTCTGGGCGATGCGCTGCGGCGTCGGCGGGTCTTCGAGCTTGATCGTCGTGATGGCCGGGATGGTGTTGACCAGCGCTGCCATGTCGGCCGGCGACATCGTGACGCCGTTCGAGGGCGGGAAGTCCTGGAGGACAATCGGGATCGCGATGGCCTCGCCGAGCCGCCGGAAGTGCTCGGTCAGCGCCGCGCCGGGCGAGAGATTGAGCGGCGGGGCGACCATGACGCCGGCGGCCCCGGCTTCTTTGGCCTCCTTGCAAGCGGCGATGGTCGTGTCGGTCGCGTTTTGCGATGCGCCGACGATGATCGGGACGCGCCCGGCATTGACCTCCATGACGATTTCAAGCACCCGGCGGCGCTCGCTATCGAGCATCTTCTGGGCCTCTCCGGCGACGCCGAGGACAGTGATGCCGTCGACGCCCATGTCGATCGTCGCGGCGGCGAGTCGGCGCAAGCTCACTTCATCGAGCGCGCCATCCTCGGCAAAGGGCGTAGCCATGATGTTGTAGACACCGCGCAGACCGGCCATGAAGCCATCCTTCCGTTTCCCCGATTGTAGGGGAAGGTGCTAGGGGATAGGTGTTAGGTGATAGCAGAATAGGACTTGGGATGTCTGCTATCACCTGTAGCCAATCACCTACCCCCTCCTGCGATTTCAGCCCCCCACAACTCCAACCCAGGCCCCAGAACACTCACAGAAATCTCCAAGCTTGCGCTGTTTGTATTGAGCAGCAGGCGAGGTTGCCGGGGAGCATCCCCCTTCTCCGGCCGCCTCGTCGGAGAGCCAACAAGCGGCCAGTATGGTCGAACGGAACGAGAGAATGAAGGATGAAGCTATCCCAGCGCAAAGTCATCGGCGCGACGATCATCGCCGGTGTCCTGATTATCGCGGCAAGCGTCGGTATCTGGGCGATGTTCCTGAACGACGATGCCCCGGCGCCGGTGTCGCTGGAGGATGCGGTGGCCTCGCTGAGCACGCCAACGGAAGTGGCCAACGATGATGCTGGCGAGCCGACGGAGAATGAGGCGGCGACGGAGCCAACGGCGACTGACACGACGACAGCCGCCACGGAGAGTGACACGGCTGCGGCAACGGCCACAACATCCGATGGTGACGCTTCTGCCGCTGAGCCAACAGCGACAGAAGCTGAGAGCGCGGAGTCAAGCGGTAGCGACGCCGCCGCGACGACCTGGGGCATCGCCGCCGACTCCGAGACGTTCGTCGGCTACCGCATCGGCGAGGAGCTGGCGACGATCGGCACGACCGAAGCCGTTGGCCGGACATCGTCAGTCGCCGGCGTGGTGACTATCAACGGCTCCGTCGTCGAAAGCGCGACCTTCGAAGCCAACATGCAGGACCTGACCAGTGACGACAGCCGCCGGGATCAGACGCTCGAAGACCGCGGCCTGGAGACGGCGACCTATCCAACAGCGACCTTCGCGCTCACCGAGCCGGTCGAGCTTGGCAGTGAACTGACCGACGGCGCAATCTACTCCGTCGTAGCGGTCGGCGAGCTGACGCTGCATGGCGTGACTCAGCCGGTTGAGATGCAGATGGAAGCGCAATACACCAACGGCGTCCTGGTCGTCGTGGGATCGCTGGCGATCCAGCTAGCCGACTACAACATCACGCCGCCAACGACGCGCATCGCGCTGGCCGTTGATGACCACGGCACGCTGGAGATGCAGCTGATCCTTAGCCAAACCAGCTAGGACGTTACTGCCTCAACAACTGACGTCGCTTGCGGGCTCTAGGCGCTGTAGTTTCTGCGGCGTCTGGAGCCCGACTGGTGCAGGAGACCGCGATACAGCTGGAGAAGTTGATCCATCGTCCGTGGATCGGAACGCGTCTCCCCGCGATAGACGCTGTGGATCGCGTCAACGAGCTTCTCGGGCGGCTCGCCCGCGCAATGGTAGCCGAGCACCCCTGCTGCAAGCAGCGACGCCAGATACGTCGGGTCATTTGAGGCGAAAGCAACGACAACCGGCACAGCCTCGTCAGGGCGTTGCCAGAGTTCCTGTCCCTCGAATAGTCCGGCATGGATGACCGCGATATCAACGGACCCGCTGGCGATTGCGGCGACGTGGATCGCGGGATCACGCGCAACGGCATTGCCGATGTCGGCGCTCGCCGCAGCGTCGGGCGCGTAGATGGAGATTGTGATGGCTGTGTTTCGTGCCACGGGCTACCTTGCCTTGGCCAGTTGCTGGAACCACTTGAGTAGATAAAGGACAGCAAGCACCAGCACAGTAACGCCGGTGGCGAGGATGTAGTACCCAAGCCCGACGGCAATGCCGATGCCGGTCACCGCCCAGATACCGGCGGCGGTCGTGACGTTGCGAGCACGGTCATCATCCCGAAAGACAATCGCGCCGCCGAGAAAGCCGATCCCAGTAATCGTGCCTTCGAGAATGCGCGAGGGATCGAGCCGGATGTTGCTGCTATCGAATATGGGAGCTTCTGCGATCTGGAGGCCGAGCACGGTAAAGGTCGCGGCTCCGAGAGCCACCAGCACATGGGTGCGTAAACCGGCACTACTGCTATGGGCCTCGCGATCGAAGCCCACCATGCCGCCCAGTACTGCAGCCAGTGCAATACGAATAAGCCCCTCAAGCTCCGTCATGATCGGATCCGCAAAACTCGCCTACAGAGCGCCGAGAAGCAAGAGAACCAGGACAATCAGCAAGATGGCACCAACCAGGCCGCCGGGCGCGGGTCCCCAGGCACGGCTGTACGGCCAGGCCGGGATGACTGCCAGCAGCAGGAGCACCAGAATAATCAGCAGAATGAGTCCCATTGTTCGCCTCTCTCGTGTGCCGCAGAGATTCAATAGCGTTGTGTGTGCTTCTGCGGTCAATGTGATTAAGTGTTGAAGTGGGGGCTCGCGATCTCAACGCATCGCTGTATAGACACGAGATGCACTCTGGGGTATAACGGGTTGCTGGCCCTCATACACGGGCGCTCGGTATGGATGGAATCTCGCCAGTTTCCGCCCAAAAACAGTTTCAGAGTTTGAGGCGCTGGTAGCCATTGGTGGAGGAGCCGGTATGACGATCGGGGTAGCCATCGTAACGCCGAGTCAGTTGCTTGGCGATTCGCTGGCACGCGCGCTTGGATCAGTTGACGACATTCGCATTCACGCGGTCTACAACGATCTCAGCCAAACCACCCTCACGGCCGCCGGCGAAGCCGACATCATCGTGCTCGACGCCAAATTCCCGAACCCACCGCTTGATTTCATCGGGACACTGCGCGAGCAGTTCCCAGGCGTGCGCATCGTCGTAGTCCAGGCGCCGGAGTTTCCTCAGCACGTCCTCCCGTTCATAGAGGCCGGCGCGGTTGGCCATGTCGAGGGCACAACCAGCTTTCAGGAGCTCGTCGGGATCATCCAGACGATCCACAGCGGCGGGGCGGTCATCGACCCTGCCCTGGCCAACCTCGTCATCCGGCAGATGCTCCAGCTCTCCGACGAGCTCGGCTCGCCGCTGGCTCCGGCCGACGCCGAGCATGAGCTGACCGACCGGGAGATGGAGGTGCTGGCCGAAGCCGCCGAAGGCAAGAGCAATGCCGAAATCGGCGATGCGCTCTTCATCCAGGAAGGCACCGTCAAGAACCACATCCACAACATCCTACGCAAGCTCGATCTACGTGACCGTGGCCAGGCCGCGCTCTGGTATGCCCAGTGGCAGCGCATGCAGAGTACGACCGACGCGGAGATGGAGCCGGGTGATGTGGCCGGCAAGCAGCTCGCCCCGGCTGAGTACATGCAGCAGATCAGCTCGCTGGCCCACCCGCGCGGCATGATCTTTGCCGCGACGGCGACTGTGCCTGTGCGCGACGGCATCGAGCGAGCGTTGCACGTGCTCTGCGACCGTCTGGGCTGGCCGATTGGGCATGTCTTCCTGCTTGACGAGAGCACGAGCCGGCTCGCGTCGAGCGGCATCTGGAAATTACCGACGCCAACGAGTTTCCCGAACCTGCAGGTATCGATCGCCCAGCTCAGCATCCCTCTCGACGACAAGTTCGGCGGGCTGTCGATTCGCCAGGGCCATCCGATTTACATCACCGATATCCAGCAAGAGCCGGAATCAATGCTGGCCGACCTGTCGGAGGCGGTGGAGATCCGCTCGGTGTTGCTGGTGCCGCTGGTGCTCGATGAGACCACTATCGGGCTGATGGCCTTCTTCTCGACCCGGATCGAGGACGAGCCCACCGACGCCGTCTACGAAGGCCTCCAGGAAGCCGGCACGGAGGTCAGCGAGTTCATCGACGAGCCCGAGATGCTAGCCGAACTCCCCCGCCGCAATGAGGCCGAATCCTAGTACGACAATTGTAGATCACGAGATCGTCATTTGTAGCGGCATGTTTTGGCGACGGCCTGATGTGCGCGTCGCCAACATGACTAGGCAAGCACGAACGCGGTCACCGGCGTGACCACCGAGGCCAGCCACCACAGCAAGCGTCGGATCTCGGCGACTGGTAATGAAAACAGCCAGGCTATGAGCGCCTGGCTGTTTCTTGGAACCGAACTCTGCTAGTTACAGCCGGCGCTGGCGAGCCAAGAGATACACCGCGTGACTAGCGGCTCATCGAACGGTAGCGCCAGACGCCGAGGGGCATGATTGCGCTGAC
>JAUIIK010000146.1 GCA_030431755.1 Chloroflexia bacterium | reverse complement strand
GCATCGCGACGGTGTGGCAGTTGACATTGCAGAGCGCGCCCGGATCGAGACCGGGCGGCTCGCCCGCCATCCCGATCATCAGCGTGCCGCCTTCATTCCCCCCGCTCGTTTCCGGTTCTTCCGTTGCGGTCGGCTCTTCCTCATCGGCTTCGGTTGCCGTGGGATCATCCCCGCCACCACTGCTACTCGCCTCGGTCGGCGTTGCCGTCGATGGGACGACCGGCAGCGCGGTTGCTTGTGTCGTCGCGGTTGGATCCTCACCGGCCTCGGTCGGATCGTCCCCGCCATCGTCATCATCATCGTCGTCATCGTCCCCGCCACAGGCCGCGAGGATCGATGAGATGGTCGCGGCAGACAAACCCGCCATACCCGCGCGCCGCAAGAATTCACGCCGCGAGATGGCGCGATAGAGCAGGCGCGCCGCGAGATCCTGCGCGACTCCAAACCGTTCTCGTTCCGTCATAGTAGCCATGGTTCCGTCCTCCTCTGACTCCGCCAGCACCCGGCCGGGGCTGAATCTACGCGCTCCCGTTGGCACTGCTCCCTTGCGCCGGGCCGGCATCCTGCGCTGACGCCGTCTCGCATGCATCTTTGCCGGCCCTCATCAGCGTGAGCCTACGCCGCGCCTGCCTGGATACAGGAGCCTCAATGCGTGTTACCCGTGCCCTCGGCGACCGCGAGACATGCGTTGTGGCGCAGTGTAGAAGCACACTAGCCGGCTGTCAACGGTTTTCGTCGTCGAATGGACTGTTGACAACGGATTTCGTCCATATTGATAATACTGATGGCGATTCTTGGGCGCTGAGAGGGGCACCGTGACGGGTATAGATGTCATTGACCGCTGCATCATTGCGCTCCTGCAAGTCGACGGGCGCCTCTCCCACGCGGAGATCGGCCGGCGTCTGGATATCCCCGAGCCGACGGTTCGGCGGCGGCTGAAACGCCTGCTAGACGATGACGTCATGCAGATCGTAGCCGTCCCAAATCCGCACCGCATCGGCTACGAGATCCATGCCGTCATCGGCGCGAAGATCCAACCCGGCCTTGTCGACGACGTCGTCATGCGCCTGACCGCCATGCGCCAGGTGCGCTACGTCGGGATCACCGCCGGCACCTATGACATCGTCATCGAGGCGCTCTTTCGCGACAACGAGGACTTTCGCGCGTTCCTGACCGTCACCCTCGGCCAGCTCGAAGGGCTACGCGAGACGGAAACATCGTATGTCCTCGAGATCGCGAAACGCAGCTACCGCATCGGCCTCGCCGCCGACATCGACGATGACGAGATGTCGAGCAATGATCGCCAGCTACTCCGGCGCTGCCGGAGGGAACTTGGGGTATTGGAAGAGGAAGCTGAAGCACTGCACGCCGCCAATGGCCGTGCAGGTCAGGTTGAAAGGAAGAACTAACCGTGCCGCGAATCCAAGCCGGCGACATCGAACTCTTTTACGAGTCAACTGGTGAGGGCGTACCCTTTATCCTCCAGGCTCATCACCACATATCCTGGATGCCCTACCAGATCCCCTATTTCTCGCAGTACTACAACGTCATCACCTTCGACCGCCGCGGCACCGGCCGCTCCGACAGCCCCACCGGTCCCTGGTCCATCGCGGACTTCGCGGCCGACGTCCGCAAGCTGATGGACGCGCTGGAGATCGAGCAAGCCATCGTCGGCGGAGCCTCCCTCGGCGGCGTCATCAGTTGTCAGTTCGGGCTCGACTACCCGGACCGCGCGTTGGCCCTGATCGTCGGCCACACCGTGCCCTACCTCTGGCCGCTGGCCTCGGACTGGATCGACGAGCAGGTCGCGACCATCGAGCGCGGCGAACGCCCGATCGTCATGCAGCCACGCTCCTATGAGTGGGAAGCCGAAGGTCCACCGACGGCCAATCCCGCCTTCGCCGACAGCCCGGCCGGGCGCTATGCGGCGACCCTCAACCAGGCCGGCGGTGGTGGCGCGGAAGCCGGCGTCTACATGATCCAGGCGCTCGGCAACTGGGATATCCGCTCGCGCTACGACGAACTCAACGCGCTCGATGTCCCGGCCCTCGTGATCGTCGGCGGTCACGAACCGCAAAAGACCGTCGAGTACTCCTACGAATGGCATCAGGAGTTCAAGCACAGTGACTTCGTCATCATGCCGGACTCCTACCACGGCGCGGCGCGCGAGCAACCCGTCGAGTGGAACGCGGCCGTCCACAGCTTCCTCCAGCGCAACGGGCTGTAATGGTGCGCCACTGGCACATCTCTACACACGAGGGAGAGATGCCGGCTGCGCATCGAAGCCACCTGTACGGCAACGCGCTGCGTTGCCCGCCTATACAGTTAACCAGTCGCCATAGTGAGATGAATGCCTGACGCCACGCGCGGCAAAGTCACCAACAGGGAAGGGAAACCCATGACACAGCCCGGACTTTGGAAAGATACCGCCCTCGAAGAACAGATCCTCGATCAGATCTCGATCGATGAACCCTGGGCGCTCGTCGAGCGCTTCAGCACCCTCACCCGGCTATCCGGCTCTGAGGAAGAGGCCGTCGCCGTCGACTACATCACCGGCAAGCTCGACGACTTCGGCGTCGCCTACACCGTGCACAAGCCGACCTGCCTGATCAGCTTGCCCGGCCCCGCGACCCTCCGCACGACGGGCGAAAACGGCAAGAACTACCGGGTCAAGACCCCGGCCTTCTCACCCTCGACGGATGGCGCGGAGCTCACCGCGGAGCTCGCCTACGTCCCCGGCAGTCAAGCAAGCGACATCACCGCCCTCTTCGGCAGCGGCAGGTCGCCGGTCGAAGACGCCGACCTGCGGGGCAAAATCCTCATCACCGAGGGGCTTGGTATGTCCGCCCGCGGCATCAACCTCGAGACCTCCGGCGTCGTGGCTGCCATCTTCGTCAACCCGGGCCAGAACATCCATGAAGGCATCACCACGGCATCGTGGGGCTCGCCCGACCTCGATTCGCTCGGCCGCACTCCGCCCGTGCCGATCATCACGATCAATAGCCCCGACGGCCGGGAGCTGATCGAGTTGGCGCAAGCGGGACCGGTCGAAGTCGCTATCTCCAACCAGGTGGAGGTTGGTTGGCGCGAGATCCCGGTCGTCGTCGCCGAGATCGAGGGCGCAGAGGTGCCGGATGAGTTCGTCCTCTTTCATGGGCATCTTGATTCCTGGCACGTTGGCATCGGCGACAATGCCACCGGCGACGCGACCTTGCTCGAGATCGCCCGCGTCTTCCAGGCCAACCGCGACAAGCTGGCACGCTCGCTCAAGATCGCCTGGTGGAGCGGGCACTCGCACGGTCGTTACGCCGGCTCGACATGGTTCACTGACGAGTTCGCGCTGGAGCTGATGGAGAATTGCGTAAGCCACGTCAATTGCGATTCGCCCGGATGTCGTTGGGCTACCGTTTACGACAACGTCATGTGGGTTGCCGAGGCGGAGGAGCTTGCCAAGGCGGCCATCAAGGACGTCACTGGCCAGGACGCTACGGGCCTGCGGCCGCTACGCGCCGGCGACTGCTCCTTCAACAACATCGGTATCCCGATCTACTTCATGCTGTCGTCGACGATGCCCGATGAGCTGCGGCAGGAGAAGGGCTATTATCCAGTCGGCGGCTGCGGCGCCAACATCGCCTGGCACACAGAAGACGACACTATGGAGATCGCCGACCGTGACAATCTCCTGCGCGACATCAAGGTCTACGCCGTGGCGTTGCTTCGAACGCTGAATGCGCCCTTCCATCCCTTCGACTACCGCGCGACGGTCGAGGACATCCGCCACCATGTCCGGAACTACGCCGAAGCGGCCGGTAGCACGTTCGATCTTGGCCCGGCGCTGACCGAGCTCGACAAGCTCAGCGCAACACTGGACGATTTCTACGCGCGCATCGAGCAGGATCCACCCGCCGATGCCGCTTCGGCCAGTCTGGCGAATCAGGTGCAGCGCTCGCTCGGACGCAGCCTCATCTCCGTCAGCTTCTCGCGCGATGGGCGCTTCCGACAGGACCCGGCACGAACCCTGCCGCCTCTGCCCGACCTGGCCCCGGCCACGCAACTGAGTGACCTGGATGCGGATAGCGATATGGCGCGTGTGCTCGGCATCCACCTGACGCGCGGCCGGAACCGGCTCGTCTGGGCCTGTCGCGCCGCTGGAAGCGACGTCGAGCGCTACCTGAACGGGTAAGCACCCACGGCACGCGCACATGGCGCAGACACTCGATCAGTTGGCCAGCCTGGGTAGCGAAGCGCTCTTCGGCACGCCGCTCAGGCTGGCCAGGCCCCGGTGAATGACCGCAGAAGCCGAAGGACCGTCTCAAACCCGATGGCACACCGACGTGCCACCGCTCAAATCGCAAAGGTGGGGTTCACCTCACCTTTCATGCATCAAGTTAAGGCGTTCGCTTGCGGTGTGTCCGAGATCCGGTGGCACGCAGCGCCATGCCGCAGACGCCACAGCAACAACAGTGGCATCCCGAGGAAGGCTCTGCGCCCGAGGGATCTTGTTGCGCGCGTGCCACCCGCCGGTGCAGTAGACGGCAATCGACCGCGCGGTAGCGACCGGAGCAGTCCTCCACGGAGCATGGCGCTGGCGATCGTAGATCCCTCAGGCGCGAAGCCTTCCTCGGGATGCCAAGTGCGGTGCAGGACGTTCGTAAACGGCGGTGACTGGCGGTGGGCGGTGGAGAGAACGGGCGCAAACTTCCTGCCCTACACCTAACGTGATGTATGAAGGGTGAGATGAACTCCGCCCTACGATACATGGCGCCTGACCAACCTCGATGCAGCGTGGTCTAACCCATTGAATTGGACGTCGACACGCTATCGAACCACTCCGCCAGGCACTCCATGTAGACGATGTCCCAGAGTTGCTGGCCCATACGGCTGCATTGGTGGCGGCGACCGAACTCCCGGAAGCCAGCCTTCTCATAGGCCCGGATGCCGCCGGTGTTGAACTCGTAGACTGTCAGCATCACGTTGTTCAGCCCGTAGTGATTAAAGGCATAGTCCAGCGTCAACCGCGTTGCCTCGGTGCCATACCCCTTGCCACGGCACTCCGCCGCGCCAATCGTGACACCGAAGCTCGCACGCCGATGCCGCGCATCGACCTCATAGAGATACGCAATCCCAACCGGCCGCACCGTCACCCGCTCATAGACGGTGAAGTAGATCTCGCTTGCGCTAGCCACCCGCCGCTCGAACGTCGCCAGCTCTTCCTCATAGGTCGTCGGCCATGACAACCCCAGCGTCCGGCTCGTCGACTCATCGTTGAACCAGCGCTGATACTCTCCCACCAGCTCCCGCCGCAACGGCCCCAGGCTCACCCGCTCTCCAACAATGTTGATAACCGGATCGTCCACAGTATCTCCTTCGGATTTCCCTCACCCCCAGCCGCGACCCGCCATGCGGGTACCCCGCCCACTGCTCCGCTGCGCTGCGCGGGGAGAGGGGAGCTAAGAGAGCTTATAGATGATAGAGGTTAGGGAGTAGCAGACATCCGAGCATTAGATGCTGCTATCACCTATAACCTAAACCCTATCCCCTGGCTCCACTCCCCTCTCCCAGCATTGGGAGAGGGGCCGGGGGTGAGGGCGGCTGTTTCGCCTACTCCAACCACGCATCCTCCTCCGCATAATCAATCCCCGCCGCGCCGTCCTCCGGCGGATGCGCCCGCTCCCACGCCACCGTCCGCCGCAGCCCCTCGACGCGCGATACCCGCTCCGAGTAGCCAAGCTCCTGCCGAATCCGGTCCGTCCCGCCGACGAACTGCTGATCGGGATCAATTCCCGGATCGAGCTGCTCATCAGGAACCGTCACGATCTCGCCATCCCAGCCGACGACCGCCGCGATCTCCTGCACCAGCTCCGTCGTCGTCGGATGATTCGGCTCGCCAAGGTTGTAGATGCGTCCGGCCGCCCGCTCGTCGGTCGCCACCAGCGCGATGGCATCGCCGATGTTGTCGACGAAGCCCCAGGTGCAGCGCCACTTCGCCACCCGTTCGTTGAGGACGATGGCAGGACGCCCGTCATCCATGCGCTTCAGATACTGCCAGTAGCGATGCTGGCCGTCCCGCTCGCCATAGACCATCGGCAAGCGCACAACCGCCCCCGGCATCTCCGGATTCCCCATCACAACCCGCTCGACCATGATCTTGTCGTAGTCGTGGAAGTAGGGCCGGTCAAGCCCGGCCGGGCGGTGTTCGCCGCGATATGGATAGAGATGATCACGCAACGGCGAATCCTCGGTCAGCGGCACAGGGTCCGGCGGGCCGGGGTAGGCCTTCCGCAAGCGGTCGTAGGCCCGGTAGACATCCATGCTGCTGATCGCGACCGCCCGCCCGGCGATGCCCTGGAGCCCGGCCTGCGCCAGCCGCGCATCCTCTTCCGTCATCGCGTACATATCGATCGCGACATCCGGCCCGAACGCCTCGAAGGCGTCCCGCGCCTCCTCGATCCGCGCCCGCTCACCGATGATTCGCTCGACACCCCCAGCGAGATCAGCCTCACTCCTGCCGCGGTTGAAGACCGCCACCCGGTGTCCGCCCTCGACTAGCGACCGCACAACCGACGGCCCGATGAAGGACGTGCCACCCAGAACCAGCACATTTGCCATGTTTCCGCCCATTCCTCGCTACTCGCACCACGCTGACGAACTATACGCCGCTTTCCGCAAACTATTCGTCCCCGGCTTCTAGTTCGGAAGTTCATCAGCACAAATATCGCCCGTCATGGAACTTGAGCGCAAGCTAGCGCGTCATCTATGCGACGGACAGAGAGGTTCAGACCGGCGACGGCAATGGCTGCCGGCCGGCAAGTGAGCGAGGTAGCTCAATGAGTCAGTCAGACGATCGCACGGAACGGCGGCTACAACGCGCCGAATCCATACTCCAGCGGCTGTCGGCATCCACCGGCTACGCCAGCGACTGGATCGGCTATCAGCGCGAGCAGAACCGCTACGTCGATGGCCGCCTAAACCGGCTCGAAGCCCGGATCAGCGCCCTCGAAGCGGCAGCCATCGAAGCCGCCCAAGCCGCCGATGCCGATGCGGCGCAGCAAGCAGCCCCGGCGGGGCCAGAACCACCCGCGCTTGACCTCGTTCCCCCACCGGCTCCAACGCCGCAGCCGATTGCCCAACTCCCGGCAACGCCGCCGGAACCTTCCGTCACCCAGCAGGAGACTCCTGCGCCGGTCACGAAGCCTGCGCCAGTTACGCCACCAAAACCTGCGCCAGCCCCGGCTCCGGCAGCGCAAGCGGCTACGCCGAGACCAGCGTCCCGCCCCGTATCATCTAGAACAGCCCCGGCGCAGCCTGACCCACGGCCACGAGTACCGCGCCAGCCCAACGTCATCGACAAGCTCATCGACCGCGTCGCCGACGAGGTCAACGGCATCGAGCTGCTGGAGATTCAACTCCCGACAATCAACTTCCAGCTCCCGACCACTCGCGAGGAGCTCGAGCAGCTCGTCGGCCGCCGCCTGCTGGCGCTGATCGGCGGCATCGCGATCCTGATCGGCGCGGCCTTCTTCCTCAGCCTCGCCTTCAGTGAGAGCGTCGAAGGCTCCCAGACCGGTCCCTTCTTCAGCGACGCCGCCTACTTCGCCATCGGCATCGTTGCAGCCATCGTCATGGTCGCCCTCGGCGCCTGGGCTTTCGAGCGCAAGGAGTCGATCCTCGGCCACGTCATGGTCGCTTCAGGCATCGCGATCTACAGCATGACCCTGCTTGCCGGCACACCCGCCATCGCCCCGGTTGAGTTCGCGATGGCCTTCCTGCTGGTCGGCGCGCTGGCGTCGGCTGTCATCGCCATCCGGGCCAACTCGCAGGTCGTCGCAGCCTACGGCCTGCTCGCCTCCCTGATCGCGCCGCCCTTACTTGGGGCAGAAGCGAACGGCATCACCGTCGCCTACGTCGCGATCATGCTCGTCGGCACGACCGCCATCGCCCTCTATCGCGCCTGGCACTGGCTGCCGGGCATCGCTTACCTCGTCGCCGCGCCGCAGTTCATGAGCTGGATCGTCAGCGAGCCCGCTCCGGCCATCGGACTCGCGGCAACGGCCGGTCTCTGGCTGATCAACGCCCTGGCCGCCGGTGGCGAGGAGTTCCGCGTCCGCCGTCGCCGCCTCTGGTTCACTTCGGCCACGCTGTTGCTCCTCAACGCCGCCGTCTCACTCGCCGCAGGCTTCTTCCTATTACAGGGTGATCTGGAAGTCTGGCAGGGCACGATGATGGCCGGGCTGGCCCTCGGTCACCTCGCCATCGGCGGCTACTTCATCCGCCGCGAGGGGTTCAACAACCCCTTCGGCCTGCTCAGCTTCGGCACCGGTCTCGCAATCTTCTCGGCCGCCATCCCTGTCCAGCTCGGCGGGTCGGTCGTGCCGATCATCTGGGCCACTGAAGCCGCCGCCCTGGCCTGGGTCTTCAGCAAGCTCCGCAATCGCTACAGCAGCGGCGCTGCCGCCCTGTTGGGAGCAGCCGCGTTGATTCATTTGTTTGTGTTCGTGTACCCGCCAACACGCATCCTCGTCGGCAACGACGATCAGACATCGGCGCTCGCCCTCGCTTCAATCCTTGCCGCAGCAGCCGTCGCCGGGTTCTTCATCAAGCACCAGCTAACTCGGCAGGTTCTCGCCATCGGCGGGACAGCGCTGCTGATCTACGCCCTGCCCTTCAACCTCGATGGCGCATGGCTCGTCGGCGCATGGGGTCTCGTCTCGGTCATCGCGCTGGCCGGCCCGCAGCGCCTGCCCTACCGGCGGTTGCTGCCGCTCAGCGGCTATCCGGCCCTCGCGCTCGGCGGACTCGCCAGCCTGCTGGCAAGCGTCCACCTGTTCATCTTCGACTACTCGTTCTTCAAGATCGCCGAGGGACAGCCGAGTGACTGGCCCTTCATTAGTATGGCCGGACTGGCCGCGCTCTTCCTGCTTGCCAGCCGCGCCGCGACCGCCTACCTCAGCGACGATCCGCGTGTGAAGCTCGCTGGCGTCGTGACGACGCTGGGACTGCCGCTCTACGTCCTGCCCTTCGAGCTTTCGACGGCCGGCCTGATCGGAGGCTGGAGCCTGATCCTCGCCGCTGCTATGCTCGACCCGCGCCGCATCCCCTTCTCGCACCCGATCCGCAGCCGCTACACGCTGCTCCCGATTGCCGGACTCGCCGCCGCGCTCTCGCTCGGCCACTTCCTCCTTTATGAGTACCCTGCTACCCGGATCATCGAAGGCTTCTCCGGCTATCCCTTCTGGGGCCAGCCCGGCCTGGCGCTCGGCTTCATCCTCCTCGCCGCCACCGCCGTCGGATGGCTGACGGCCTTCCCGGTTGCGCGCCCCTATATTCTTCGAGGCGGCCTGGCCCTCCTGGTCTACGTCCTGCCGTTCGAGCTTTCCGGGGCAGCGCTTGTCGGCAGCTGGAGCCTTATCTTCGCCCTCGCGATGATCGACCCGCAACGCATCCCGCTCCGCCTCGAGATCCGCAACCGCTTCGCAATGCTCCCGCTAGCCGGCATCGCGGCGGCGCTCGCGCTCGGTCACTTCATCATCTTCGACTACCCGCTGACTGCCATCGTCGATGGCTTCGCGGGCACGCCCTTCTGGCGCGAAGCGGGACTCGCCCTCGGCTTCCTGCTCCTGGCCATCGCCGTCGCCGGCTGGCTGACGAGCTTCCGCTTCGCCCGCGAGTTCTTCGTCATCGCCGGGCTGGCGCTCGTGACCTACGTCCTGCCTTTCGAACTCTCCGGCGCGGCCCTCATCGCCGGCTGGTCGGCCGTGCTGCTGCTGACGCTCATCGACCAACATCACATCCGCATACCGATGCTCGGCTTCAAGCGCGACTGGCTCCCCTGGACCGCCGTCGTCCCGGCCCTGCTGGCGCTCGGCAACCTCGCCTACGGCCTCTACCCCTTCAACCTCATCGATGCCGGCCTCAACCCGACAATCCCCTTCTGGCACGAGCCGGGGCTCGCGCTGGCGATCCTGCTGGCCACCCTGGGGCTGGCCGCCTGGCTCGCCCGCGAACCCGAGCTACGCATCGCCGCGCTCTTCGGTATCTCCGGCGCGCTGATCTGGGCGCTGCCCTACGAGTTCTCTGGACCGGCCCTGATCGCGGCCTGGGCGCTCCTCTTCGTCAGCGGCGCAGCCACCCGCAGCCGTTTCCCGATCGTCCCGCTACGGCGCTACCTGCCACAATCAATCGAGCCCTGGCTGCTCCTCCCGGCCCTCGCTGCCGGCCTCCTCGGATTCCTGCACCTGTTGATCTTCGACTTCCCTCTCGGCCAGATCGCGGATGACTTCGCCCGCGCAACCCCGCTCTTCAACGGCGCAACCCTCGGACTCGCCGTCGCCCTGATCGCGATCTGCCTGGCAGGCTATCTGAACGCCGACCGCATCTTCCGCTTGACGCTCACGCTGACAGGCTACGGCCTCGTCCTCTACGCGCTGCCCTTCGAGCTCTCCGGCGCGCCGCTGGTCGCCGGCTGGGTCATCGCAGCCCTGGTCTTGCTGGCCGGCATCGACCGGCTACCTTTCCGGCTCCCGCTGCCCGACGGCCTCTGGTCGCTCATCCCAGCCGCCGTCGCGGCGAGCCTGGCACTGCTACACCTGATCTTCATCGACCTGCGCCTGCCCTACTTGCGCGATGGGTTCGACCTGCCGCAGATCCCGCTCTGGAACGAAGCAAGCCTCGCGGCTGCCTTCATCATCCTTGGCGCGGCCATCGCCGCCCTGGCGGCGAAGCGCGACCTCGTCCGCCACAGCGCGATCCTGCTCGGCCTCGGCGCCGCCGCCTACCTGACGCCCTTCCAGTTCAGCCCGGCCGGGACGGCCGTCATCTGGTCGGCCATCGGGCTCCTGCCCTATGGCTTCGCCCAGCTCAGCGACCGCTGGCGCAACGTCTACTATGGCGTCGCCGCGGCCCTCGTCTCCCTGGCCGCCCTGCTGACGATCATCACCGTCGCTCCGCCGGCCCGGCTCATCATCGACCCGGCCTCCACCATCGACCACCTGCTGCTCTTCAGCCCGGCCAGCGCGGCTCTCGGGGCAATCGTCATCAACCTCGCCGTCGCCATCTACACCTTCCGCGAACGCCGTCAGCTCGCCACGGTCCTGATCGTCGCGGCCGGCGCCCTTGGGATCTACCTGCTCTCGATCGGCCTCGTCGACGAGTTCCAGCGCCGGGTCACCGACGTCGACTCGGCCCGCGTGCTGCAAGAGCAAGCCTCGGTCGGCCTCTCGATCCTCTGGGCTGCCCTCGGAGTCGCGGGACTCGTCGCCGGCGTCTGGCGCCGTATCCTCGGTCTGCGCCTCTTCGGCCTCGGCATCCTGGCAATTGCGATCCTCAAGGTCTTCATCGTCGACCTCGCCTCGGTCGACACCTCGCGCAAATTCCTCTCCTTCATCATCCTCGGCATCCTGCTGCTGGCCGCCTCCTTCATCTACCAGAAGCTCGGCCGCGACAACGGCAATGGCAACAGCAACGGCCACACCCAACCCGCCGCCTAACTCCCGCCCCACACTCCCCCGGCCGCCCGAATCCCCCTCGGGCGGCCACCCCCTCTTCCCCAGCAGCGCAACCGTCACCTTTCAGTGCCCGCCTATCCCTCGGCTGTCATCCTGACCGGAGGCTCCGCGAAGTGGAAGGATCCGACTCTGGTCGATGGAGTGAACTGTTGTCGAGCAATTGACCTGGTCAATGTCACCGACTGCTGGACCAGCATGGGTAATGTCCCCGGAAGTGTGTAAATAGGAGAGATGGGGGTTGACGGAGTCAGCCACCGGGTGGTTCTCATCGGAAGAGAGCAATCGACCGATGAAGAAAGGACCACGACGATGGCTGATGAGTTG
>JAUIIK010000145.1 GCA_030431755.1 Chloroflexia bacterium | reverse complement strand
TACGCCTCGCTGGCTGCACGACCCGTGTGCCCACACTCGCGGAAGGAGCCCTTCAACCAGTGGGACCAGTTTGATCCAGGCTCACCGTCAGATCGCGGGAGCGCCCTATCCTGGTCCATCATGCGCCAGTAACCAGCCTCCCTACAGAGCATCCCGAGGCACGAGGGATCTTCACTCGCCCGTGCCGCACTCGGGGGCAGAGATAGCCTGCGGATACGTCGCTATTGCCAGCGGCTCGTCGGCCCCGACGCTAGACACACTTGCAACAAGATCCCTCGTGCCTCGGGATGCCAATTGTGTTGCTTTGCGGTTTCGGGCGAGGTATCGACTACCGGCACAACGTCAACACATTGCGGGAGCGCTTGAGTATCCCGGAACGTGCGGTGTTATTTTCAGGTCATGCGTTCTACCCCATCGTCAGCTCGCCCGCAGGCCCTCCTCAACATCGTCCAACGCCAGACTGAGGCGGTTGACGATCTCCTCGATGTCGTCGGGGGTTGAGACGAGCGGCGGGCTGACGAGGAACTGATCGCTGTGACCGGGACCAGTCTGGCAGGGGTAGACGGTAATGCCGTGGTCGAGCGCGGCCTGAACCAGACGCAGCGAGACGCCCAGCTCCGGGTCGAGCGGCTCCTTCGTATCGCGGTCGCGGACGAGCTCGATGCCAGCCAGGAGGCCTTTACCACGGATGTCGCCGATGAGCGGGTGTTCGGCCTTGAGGTGTTCAAGTTGCTCGAAGAGCAGCCCGCCACGTTCGGCGGCGTTCTGAATCAACCCCTCGCGCTCGATGATCCGCAAGACGGCCAGCCCGGCGGCGCAGGAGACAGGATGCGACATATAGGTATAGCCGTGCATGAAGGGCTGCTCGGCATCTTTGAAGACCTGCTCGACGCGCTCGGAAACGAGCACCGCGCCAAGCGGCGCGTAGCCGCCGGCCAGTCCCTTGGCCGTGACGATGATGTCCGGGGCGACGCCCCAGTGGTCGATGCCGAAGTTGCGCCCCGTTTTCCCCAGCCCGGTGATGACCTCGTCGGCGATGAAGAGAATGTCGTAGGCGTCGCATATCTCGCGGATGCGCTCGAAATAGCCAGCCGGTGGCGTCGTTGCCGCTCCGGCCGCGCCGACGATCGGCTCGGCGATGAAAGCCGACACCCGCCGCGGACCGGCCTCCTGGATCGCCCGTTCGAGGTCGTCGGCGCAAACCCGGCCGTACTCCTCGTAGCTCAGACCGGAGTCGTCGCGGTAATAGTTGACCTCGCAAACCTTGGGGATGTTCAGCAGCAGCGGTTCGTAGGGCGCTCGCCGCTGGTCATAGCCGCTGACGGCCAGCGCCCCCAGCGTGTTGCCGTGGTAGCTGCGCTCGCGTGACAGGACGAGATGGCGGTCCAAGTTGCCCTTGATGAGCTGGTAGGCGCGCGCCAGCTTGATCGCCGTCTCGTTGGCCTCCGAGCCGCCGGAGACGAAGATCGCCCGGTTGAGATCGCCGGGAGTGAAGCGCGCTAGCTCGGTGGCCAGTTCATCGGCGACCTCATGCCGGAAGCGGCCGCCCTGGACGTAGCTGAATTTGCGCCCCTGCTCAGCCATCGCATCGACGACCTCCTGCCGGCCGTGGCCGACGCTGATGACGGCAATCGCGCCGGAGGTCGCGTCGATGTACTCCTTGCCGTCGACATCCCAGAGGCGAACGCCCTCGGCCCGCTCGATCAACGGCGCGCTATTGCCCAGCCAGCTGCCGAACATGCTCCCGGCCGCCTGGGTCATTGTCTGTGCCATGGGTCGCCTCCCTCTGCATGAAGCCTAGATGTGTTCAACCGGGCCGCGTCAGTCGCGCTCTTCGAGACGGGTCAGATCGACGATTGCGATCGGGTTGTCATCCGGATCGGCAAGCACGGCGAACCAGCCGCAACGCACCGGAAAGGGCTCCTTGATGACGGCGTAGCCCTGGCCTGCGTACTCCGCGCAGAATGCCGCGACATCATCGACCAGGAAGCTGAAATCCGGGTTGGGGATCTCAGGATCGCCGTGAATGACGATCTCGGCACCGCCCTCGGGAAAGCCCAAGCCGATCTGGCCGGCCTCGTCGTCGCGCCAGAGCCGCTGCAGCCCCAGCGCATCCTCATAGAAACGCGCCGCGGTGTCGAGATCGCTGACCCGGTACATCACGTTGTCGATCTTTCGCAGCCCAGCCATAGCCGCCACAGTAGCACGCCACGGCCGGGCTAGAATCACTGCTCGACACGCCGTCATGAGATGCCATCAGGAATGTTGAGGAAGCGTATGCCCGGCGACCCCTACCCCGTAGTCCGTGCCGCGGTCGTTCAGGCCGCGCCGGTTTTCCTCGACCGCGACGCCAGCACCGCGAAGGCGGTGCGGCTGGTCGGCGAAGCCGCTGCTGGTGGCGCGGAGATCGTCGCCTTTGGCGAGACCTGGCTGCCGGGCTACCCGATCTGGTTCGACCGAGGTCCGGGCGCTGCGGCCTGGGGCGCGCCGTCAACGAAGGAGCTGCACGCCGAGCTTGTCCAGAACAGCGTCGTCGCCGGCAGCCCGACGACCGACGCGCTCGGCGCGGCCTGCCGCGAGCACGGCGTCTACCTGGCGATGGGCGTCAACGAGCGCATCGACAGCTACAACCGCGGCACGCTCTACAACTCGATCTTCTACTTCGGCCCCGATGGCAGCCTGCTCGGTCTCCACCGCAAGCTCGTCCCGACCTTCCAGGAACGCATGGTCTGGGGCCGTGGCGACGGCTCGACGCTGTCGGTCTTCGACACGCCCCATGGCCGCTTCGGCGGGCTGGTCTGCTGGGAACATGGCATGCCCCTCACCCGCCAGGCAATGCACCTGAAAGGCGAGCAAATCCACGTCGCCGTCTGGCCGAGCGTCTCCGAGATGCACCAGGTCATGAGCCGTCACTACGCCTTCGAGGGCCGCTGCTTCGTCCTCGCCGCCGGCTCGATCATCCACGTCGACGACATGCCAGACCACCTCGCCGGGCTCCAGAACCTCGACCTGGAGGGCATCGAGGAGAGCGGCCTGCTGCTGGCTGGCGGCTCGGCCATCTACGGCCCCGATGGGATGCCGCTGGCCGGCCCGGTCTGGAACGAGGAGACGATCATCTACGCCGACCTCGACACCCGCAAGATCGCCGAAGAGCTCACCACCCTCGACGCCGTCGGCCACTACAACCGGCCGGACGTGTTCAGGTTCGAGGTCAATGAGGAGGCGCGGTAGGAGCTAGGTGTCAGGTGATAGGGGATAGGTTACAGCAGACTAAGAGACGCCGATGTCTGCTCCTCCCCACCTACATCCCATACGCTGCTCCACCTCCCACTCCCCGTGCAGCAGCGGGAAAGCGGAGTGCGTCAGGTTTATGGCTGCGAGTGGCAGAAGTTGGTAGATGTCAGCGGCTCTCGGCCTGCTACAACCTATGCCCTATGACCTATCCCCTGCTCCGGCTCCCCCTCTCCCACTCGCTGACGCGGGGGAGAGGGGGCTGGGGGATGAGGGAAATCTTCAATCCAACGCCAACTGATACAGATAGAACTCTCCGCCCGGCCCGTTCTTACGGTTCAGCATGACGATGCGGTCAAGGCCGGCGTCCTCTAAGAGTCCGATGTCGTGGGCGTTGTTCGTGCGCGCCAGGAATGTGACGGCATCGAACTCCCATGCGGAACGGAACCAGTCGACCAACCCCTCGATCAATTGTCGGTCGAGCTCGCGCGGCAGCGCGTCATCCCGAACCCACCAGGAGGCGCGAGCGCTCGCTTCGGGAAAACTGTCCGTCGTGCCGGTAGGGTCGGTGGCATCGGAACGCAAGAGTGGATTGATGTAGATGCAGCCTTCGCAGCGGTCGCGGGCGCTGTTCTGGACGGTGTAGGCAAACGCCTCGCGGGCCAGGAACTCGTCGCGGTGCATGACCATGTCTTCCATGTTCTCGTCGCGGGTGAAGCCCTCGTGCGGCCAACGACCACCACTCCAGGCCAGCAACCGCTCGCGGCTCGATAGCAGCGCGTCGAGATCCAGGTCGACATGCTCCGGCGCAAGCATCTCCAGGTGCAGGTCGGCGGTATCGAGCGTTGCCGGCACGGGCTTCGGTTCGGGATACCAGGCCATCGGGCGACTCCTTCATCTCTGATCTGAGGCGATCCCAGCACACTGCCAGCATAACGCCTACACCTCGTGAGAGACGAAGTTCACCAGCGATCTTCGCCAGAGTCCGCTGCGCCAGCCGCACAATGGACGCGCTGATATAGTTTGGGCGCTCTGTGTTGCCGTTTTGCTTATGAAGGAAGAAGCATGGTCATCGGTCACCGCTTTGCGCGCTTGTTCGTCCTCGGGCTGCTCGCTGCCGGAATTCTCGCGGGCTGCATGGGGGACGATGACGAAGACCCCACCCAGACGCCGGTCGTCGTGACACCGACACCCGCCGGCGACGACTCGGGTGAAACCGAGCCGACCTCGACGCTGCCATCGACCCCGACCATCGAAACGCTCCCGACAGCGACACCTGCGCCAACCACCGCCCCGACTGAAACACCCGCGCCGACAACCGCGCCCACCGCGCAAGCGACCCAGCAGGTAACGCCGACAGCGACCCTGCCGACCGGCGGCGGCAACGCCACGCCCGCGCCGCAGCCGACAGCCGGCAACGGCTCCACCGGCGGCGTCGACGTGCCCGACGATCTCCTATCCATCCTGCCGACTGTGGACGACGCGCCGCCCGGCATGGTCGTCGTCGATGAGGGACCGGCCGACATCGAGATCGTCGCCGCCGATTTCGAGGACGAGGCGGCGCGCCAGCAACAGCTCGTCGACTGGGGCTTTCAGGGCGCGGCGCTGCGCGAGTTCGAGCTGCCCGAGGAGCAGATCGTCGATCAGGCCAGCCAGCCACTCGGGCTGATCAACCGCGTCATCCTGCTCGGCTCGGCCGACGCCGCCCAGGCGGAGATGAACAGCTTCACCGACGAAATCGTGCTCAACGCTCCCGATGTCACGACCGAAGAGATCCAGATCGATCCGCTCGGAGACGCCCACCGGGCGATCGTTGCGACCGGCGGCGAGGGCGAGGAAGCTATCAATGTCGTCTTCCTCAGCATGACGGCCGGCCCGCTCTCCTTCCAGTTCATCGCCGGCGGCGGAGCGCAATACGACCCGCTGCCGGACGCCATCACCGCCGCCCAGGCGACGCTGGCGCGGCTGGGCTATCAAGCCGGCGGCCCGATCATCGGCGACGTGCTCCTGGAGACGGACTTCAGCAACTGGATCGAGGATGAGTTCGATTCCGGCGTGATCTTCTATGGCGATGACGACCTCTACCACGTCGTCGTCGAGCAGGGCGACGGCGCATTCATCAGCGCCTATTCAACTGACCACGAGCCCTTCACCGACTTCGCCGTGAGCGTCGACATGCTGATGGTCAGCGGCGCGCCGGCGGCCCAGGGCTGTGTCCAGGCACGGGTCGACTCAATCAGCCAGCAGTACGACTACACCCTCTGCGTCGACGGCAACGGCAACGTCGAGGCGCTGTACGAAGAATTCGGCGCAGACGGCAGCTACAATCCCGTCCCACTGGTGCCGGGTGGCCTCGTCACCGTTGCGCCGCCCTTCGACTGGACGACCCTCACGATCGCCGCGCGCGGCCAGGAGTTCTGGTTCCTGATCAACGGCGAGCTGATCGACAGCGTCACCCACACCGGCCCGCCCGGCGGCGCGGTCGGCGTCCTGGTCAACAACTACGGCACCAACGACGACGCCCCGGCCGAGTTCGTCTTCACCAACCTCGTCGTCCAGGAGGTGCAGTAGACCGGCTGGGAGCCTGCGATGGCGCGGTGGCTCGATTGCCGCCTTGCCGCCTTGCCGCCTCAATCTACTCACGGCAGTAGAACCGTGCCAGCGGAAGGGCGTGATTCGTCACGCCCTTCATGCATCACGCTGGGGGTATGACCGGAAATTGCGCCCCGTTGCTCCTCCGCACGACGCCAAGCACCGTCGTTCGCGGACGTCCCGCTCCGAACCTGGCATTCCGAGGAAGGCTTTGCGCCCGAGGGATCTCCGACCGCCAGCGCCACGCTCCACGGAGGACTGTCACAGGCACTACAGCGCGATTGTTCAACGTCGACTACACCAGCGGATGGCACGCGCGCAACAAGATCCCTCGGGCGCAAAGCCTTTCTCGGGATGACCATGGTGTTGCTGTGACGTCTGCGGCATGGCGTTGCGGGCGACCGGATCTCGGGCGCATCGCTAGCGGGCGGCTTGACTTGATGCATGGAGGAGCGTGATGAATCGCGTCCCGTCATGCAATCGGACTTTCTCACCGCAGAGCCGCATTAGAACAGGAAGTGGTGCTGCCGAAGCCGTCCGGCAGCGCGAGTTCTCCGCCCTGAATCGACAGATGATCCGGATGTCGAGTAGACTTGAGTCGTAATTAGATGCTTGTCTAATTATCTAATCGACGGGCTGAAGCGTGCTGAGCGAGACGTTGAAAGCGCTGGCGGACCCTACCCGGCGCGACATCCTGAAACGCCTCAATGCCGGCGACCTGGCGGCCGGCGAGATCGCCGCCGCCTGCGATATGACCGCCCCGAGCGTTTCGCATCACCTGAATGTCCTGAAACAGGCCGAGCTGGTGGCGTCGCGCCGGGCTGGCCAGTCGATCATCTACTCGCTCAACAGCACCGTCGTCCAGGAGTTCCTCCAGGAACTGCTCGACTTCTTCGACATAGGAGAGAACGATGATGCGTAGCCGCTGGATCGCGCCGCTTCTGATCGCCGCCATGACGCTCTTCGGAATCATCGCCTGGCCCGCGCTGCCCGCCCAGATCGAGAGCCACTGGGGCATCTCGGGCGAAGCCGACGGCTCACTGGGCCGCACCGCCGCCGTCCTCATGCTGCCACTGCTGACGCTGAGCCTCTGGGCTGTCATGACCTACGCGCCGCGCCTCGATCCACGCCGCGAGAACTTCGAGATCTTTGGCCCGACCTACCAGCTCATCGTCAACGCCGTTATCGCGGCCCTGGCCGGCATTCACGTCGCCATCATCGCCAACGGGCTC
The DNA here is from genome assembly GCA_030431755.1 of Chloroflexia bacterium. Classification (GTDB taxonomy): domain Bacteria; phylum Chloroflexota; class Chloroflexia; order Thermomicrobiales; family CFX8; genus JAUIIK01. The sequence continues at coordinate 4,790 of JAUIIK010000145.1, read as the reverse complement.
GGCTGGAGCGTGCCGGTCGCCCGGGTCGTCATCGTCGCCGTCAGCCTGGAGCTTGCCGTCATCGGAAACGAGCTCGGCCGCATCCGGCCCAACTGGTTCGCCGGCATTCGGACGCCCTGGACGCTCTCCGATGACGAGGTCTGGCGGCGCACCCACCGCGTCGGCGGACGGCTCTTCGCCGCTTCCGGGTTGCTTTCGGCCCTGCTCGGGCTCTTTGCGCCCTTCATGGTCGTCTTCATCGTTATGATTGTCAGCGTCGTCGGGAGCGCGCTGGGCTTGGCCGGTTACTCCTACCTGCTCTGGCGCAGACGTCAGGACGACCTACCCTCGGCCGCGCCCGGTCAGCGGTAGATACACCGAGTAGCGCAACAGAGAGATCGAGAATATGGACGTGGGACGCTGGGATAACGAGGATACGCTGGCGGCGCTGGTGCTGGTCGATCTCCAGGTTGGCAACTTCGGCGACGAGGAGCCGCGAATCCACGATGGCGGCGGGCTGCTCGCGCGCGCTGGTCAGCTGCTGGCCTGGGCACGGGATAAGGAGCTGCCGGTCATCTTCGTGATGAACGACGGCGGCGAAGGCACGGTCGACGAGGCTGGCACGCCCGGCTTCGAGCTCCATCCTTCACTGGAACCGCGCGGCGGCGAGGAGGTTATCGTCAAGACAACGCCCGACAGCTTCCTCGACACCGGCTTGCAACGCGCGTTGGAAGAACTCGATGTGACCGACCTGATCATCGCCGGGCTGCAGACCGAGTACTGCATCGACACGACCTGCCGCAGCGCCTGGCAGCTCGCTTACGACGTGACGCTCGTCAGCGACGCCCACTCGACCTGGGATGGCGAGGTCATCGCCGCCGAGCAGATCATCGCCCACCACAACAGCATCCTGGCAGGCTTCTTCGTCGAGCTCGCCACGGTTGAGGAAGTCGTTGGCGGCGAGACCGACTGAGCCGCTTCAACAGTGCCGGATCAGAATAGCTCGCGAGTCAGATACGCGCCCAACACCAGCAAGGAGAACCCGAGCATCGCGACGGTCAGCGCGAGCCAATGCCCGCCGATCTCCCGCCGGTAGAGATAGGCGTATCCAACAATCAACACGCTGACGCCGACGTAGTAGAGCGGGTGGAACGACCAGATGAAGGCAAGCAGCAGGAACACTCCCACGGAGATACGTCTCACGAGACTGTGGCTCGCGTGCGCCATCTCGTTCTCCTCTCTCCATCCATTGAGAGCCAGTTACACAACGATACGCCACCGACAGTGAAATGATCGCGTACGACATCGCAGGGGTGGAGATGAACTCACTCTTTCATGCGTCAAGAAGGCCGTTCGCTTTCGGGGAGCCCAAAGCCTGCAAACACGCAGCGCCACGCTGCAGATGCCACCGCAACAACATGGTCATCCCGACGCAGGAGGGATCTTGCTGCGCGCCTGCCACTTGGCGGAGCGGCAGACGGTGGCCGTCCACGCTGTAGTGACCGGGACGGTCTTCCACGGAGCGCGACGCTGGCGGTCCGAGATTCCTCGGGCGGAAAGCCTTCCTCGGGATGCCTACTGCGGAGCTGGATAGTTGCGGGCGAGTGTTGGTCGGTGCCGTAAAACGGGGCGACAGACTCAATGCTGCACGTCTAGCCCCTACCTTAATAAACGAAAAGCGGCGGCCACAACGACAACCCCGCCGGGAATGGCGGGGTTGTGCGTCGGGGTGTGTGGCGTTCAGATGGTTGAGTTAGGAGACGGTCTGCTTGACCTTGCCGCGCCATGCGCCGGTCTCGTGGCCACGCTCCTCAATCATCTTGCGGAAGCTGTCGAGGTCATTGTCGACGTTCCTATCGACGAAGCCGAGCGCCGTGCCGATGCTCTCGACCAGGCCATCCGGGTCGTACTCCATCTGCAATGTGACCCGCGTCGCTTCGTCATTGAGCTTGTGGAAGGTGACAACGCCAGCGTTCGTCGCGCCCTCGACGGCAGTCCAGGCGATGCGCTGGTCCGGCGTCTGCTCGGTGATCTTCGACATCCACTCCTGCTCGTTGCCGTCAATCTTGGCAACCCAGCGGAGCGTCGTGTCATCGACCTGATCGACGCGCTCGACATGCTCCATAAAGTGCGGGAACTCCTCGAACTGCGTCCACTGGTTGTAGGCGACACGTACCGGGACACTGACATCGACAGACTTCGTTGTTGTCTTCATTGTTATCACTCATCTCTAGGATGAAATCGTCGTTGCTGCGAGGCGGGATCGAAGACGCGATCACTGCCTCGCACCCTTTAAGACTAGGACACCGGCCGACGGCTCACTATGTGTGAGGTGATACATCACTGGTAGAGACCGAGACACAAGCGGGCCTGTAACGAACGCTGCCTCGACGGCATTCACACCGGCGGGCCGCATCCCGCTTGCCCTCCAAACCATCGCGTCATATACTCACAACCAGAGTGTACGTACACAATGAACCGGGGTTCCGTGGAGACGACGATCAGCGACGCGCACCGGAAATTCATCGACGAAGACCTGCATCTCTCGCCGCGCTCGCGCAAGACCTATGACTACGCCATCCGGAAGTTTTTGGAGCATGTCGAGGAGGACTACGGGCTCGATCCTGCCGAGGAGCCGGTCACCGGGCTGGAGATCGAGCACGTCACCAACTGGGTAGCCCACGAGATGCCGGCCGATCTGCGAACGCCGGAGGACATCTCGCGCATGCGGACGCTCCAGACGCAGCTGGCGGCTGTCCGCAAGTGGTACGGCTACCTCGCCGCCTTCGATTTCCATCCCGACCTCTCGACCGACAAGCTGACGACGCGGGTCCAGGCCTTGATGCCGCGCTTCACCCCACCGCCGCCCGACGTCATCCAAGACGACCTCGAACGCATCGTCGACTACGTCCGGCGCGGCAAACGCGCGGAAACGCCGGCCAAAGAGCTACGCCGGGTCAAGATCAAGGCGATGATCCTCTTCCTTTATAGGACCGGCGTGCGCGTCTCCGAGCTATGCGGGCTCGCGCGGCGCGATATCGACATGCGCAATGGCGACGCCTCGATCTACCGCGCCAAAGGCGGCAAGAGCCGGACCGTGCTCTTCGACACCGAAACCGCCGAGGCGCTGGTGGCTTATTGGACTATGAGGGGCGACCAGGGGCGCGGCGTCGGCGCCTTCCCGGCCTTCTCCGGCCGGGACACGCCGGGCAAGCCCGGAAAACACATCGCGCCACGGACCGTCGAGCATATCGTCGCCGAACTGTGCGATGCCGCCGGGGTCGAATCGGCAGTCACGCCGCACTCGTTCCGGCATGGATTGGCGACTGAGCTGGTGCGCCGCCGGGTGCGCGAGTCGACAGTCCAGACCATTCTGGGGCATGCTTCACCTGCGACGACGCGCATTTATGTCCATAAAACGGCACGGGAGGTCGCAGACGAGTACGAGGAAGCCTTTGGCGCATACCAACGCCCGCCTGGCTCAAGCTAGGGCAGGGATCCTCCTGCTGCTCGCCGTCAGCCTGCTGGCCGCCTGCGCCAGCAGCACCGGCAACGCGTCCGTGCTGCCAACATCGACGCCGGCGGCTGTCCCGGCCGGGCCGGGGCCGACCCACCTGCCCTTCGCCGCCGCCCTGACCGCCGAGGCCCGCGAGACACCCTATGTCATCGAGCGCGTGACCCTGGCGACGAACGTCGACGCCGACGGCGTGCCCCTCGACGAGGTGACGGTCATTCCCTCCGACTCGCGGCGCATGTTCCTTTCCGTCCTCGTCACCGGGCTGCGGCCACCGGTCGTCTTCCGGGCCTTCTGGTACGAAGGCGACGAGATCATCGGTCAGAGCGAGGTGCAGGTCGAGGAATCCTCCGGCCCGGCGCGCTGGATCTCGCTCGGATTCCTGACGACGACAGACCTCGATCCCTCCGAGTCCCATGCCGTCGAGCTACGGATCAACAACCGCTTGGTCGACTCCTACACCTTCCGGGTCGGCACCGGCGAGCTGGCCGACGTCATCGCCGACGCTGTCGTCTCGCTCGGCACGCGGGACGGCGAGGCGGTCGAAGCGGGCCAGCTCTTCGATATCTTCGCGCCACAGCTCGTCGCCGTTATCCGTGTCTCGGAACGCGTCGATCCCGAGGGCATGATCTTCAATGCCGTGCTCTATCGGGGCGACACGCTGATCGAGCAGCGCGCGCCGGATGGCGGCCAGCTCGAGCTACCGCCGGAACCGGACCGGCTCGACCGACAGATGACCTTCACCTTCCTGCCCGACACCAGCTTCCCGGAAGGCGACTACCACATCACGATCCTGCTCAATGGCGCGGAGGTGCTGACCCTGCCCTTCACCGTCATCCCCTTCCAGCGGCCGACCGCGACTCCGGTCCCTGACGAGGTCCAGCCGACGGCGACGCCGGTCTCATCCGGCATCAGCCTGCTCGAAGTACGGCTCACCAGCGAGCTCGATGGCGACTCCGGCGATCCGACCGACGACGCGCTGACGAGCTGGTTCGGCAGCCCCAACCAACAGGCGCAGTTCTGGCTCAGCCTCCAGCTGGCCGACGTCCGGGTCGACGACATCGTCGAGGTCGACGCGCTGCTCTGGGATCGCCACATCAACCGCCACCGCTACCCGGCGGCGTCCTTCGAGCAAGGCTGGCTGAGCATGCCGGTCAACCTCTGGGCCCCGAATCGCGGCGAGGGCGCAAAGCGCTACAACTTCCTCGTCTTCATCAACGGCACTCAGGTGCGGACATTCTCCGTCACCGTCGACAACAACATCGCCGCGCCGACCGCCACCCCGGAGCCCTCCCCC
>JAUIIK010000258.1 GCA_030431755.1 Chloroflexia bacterium | reverse complement strand
TCGGTGTCTCAGGCTCCCGCCCGCTGATGAACCTCCAGGCGCTGGCGGGCCCTGCCATAGGATGACCGTAGGAGGCCGTCGGAATGCAGAGCGCGCTGGACTCGGCAATCGGCTTGCCGAGCAGCTCGAGAAGCGCCCTGTGGATGCTCGGGTTCTTGATCCCCGCCGAGGTGAGCAGCAGCTTCATCACGCCGACCCTTCACTAGCCCTAATCAAACACAGCTGGCCCACCGACTGTGAAACGAGAGCGCCGCGTGCTAGCTCACGCGCAGCACCGGCTGTTTCAGGGGCGTCTCCCAGGAACCGCCGCTGGGCCGGCACTCGATCGTCTCGTTGTAGGTCGAGAATTCGTCGGCAGTCGGTAGCCGGTCGGGAAACTCGGTGTGGTCCAGCGTCATCTCGAACGCGCCGAACTCGTTGGCCGTTGCCTGCCCGACGAGCGGCTTATCGCCGGTCGTCAAGCGGCACTCGACGGTCGCCCCGCCAGTGGCCGCGCCGCGATCTCCGTGCATCATAGCCAGCACCGGCCCCTCGGCGGAGTAGGTGACCGAGAGCTCCAGCACCCGTCCATCAAGCTTCTCACCGCCGCCACAGGCGACGAGGACCATTGACAGAACGGCCAGCAGACTCAACACAACAGCGGTGGCACGCGTCATAGGATTCCTGTGATTACTCGAGCGATCAACTGGCGCGTGAAGCGAGGATGAGCATCGGAGCACGCCGCGCCATCTGGATGATACGTGGAGTCCCGCGACAGATTCCAGACGAATGGGGCAATTTGCGCTCCGCGCGGCAGCACTATCCTTGATAGCAGGCGGCATCCGCTGGCCACCCGGACCGACGCAGCGCAGCGAGAAGGACAGGCAGGGGGAGCAAACTGGCCACCGACCAGACGCCGGGCATGCCGCACGAACGCGCGCTCCTCATCGTCGAGATCGCGGTCATCATCGCCGTCATCGCGACGGTGCCGCTGACCATCGCCGAGCTGCGCGGCCGCGAAAGCCTTGGCCTCAGCCTGACCGACTGGCTCGTTTGGGGCGTCTTCCTCAGCGAGTACGTTTTCCTGCTGGCGATCAGCGACGATCGCCGGTCGTTCGTCCGCGAACGCTGGTTCCTCCTACTGGTCGTTGTGCTGACCTTCCCCTACTTTCCAGACCTCTTCCAGCTGCTGCGTCTACCGTTGCTGACCCGCATTGCGCGACTGGTCCGCCTCGCGGCCGTTGTTGGGCGCGGCTTTCGTGGCGCGCAGCTTATCCTGGCCCGGCGCGGACTGATGTATGTGCTGGCAGTCAGTGTCTTCTTGATCTTCGTCGGCGGCGGCATCTTCGCCGAGGTCGAACCGAGCGTCGAGGACCAGGGTCTCTGGGCCGGCGTCTGGTGGGCTATCGTCACGACGACGACCGTCGGCTACGGCGACATCTCCCCGGAGACGCTCACCGGCCGTCTTGTCGCCGTCGTCCTGATGGTCGTCGGCATCGGCGTCGTGTCGACCCTGGCCGCGACCATCGCCGCCTACTTCGTCGACGAAGACGCCGCCGCCAACCGCGAGATCCTCGACCGGCTCGAGCGCATCGAAGCCCTCCTCGCCGAGCAGCAGCAGCGGTCCGACGACTGACCCACGACAGGTACAATCCACAGGCTTTGGAAGCCGCCGGATTGCACGGTCAGGAACGCTCGTGAACCCCACCGCCAGATTTCAGCACCTTGGGACGAATCTGGCCACGCTCGCCATCGCCCCGTTCTGGGGCGGCAACTTCGGCCGAACGAATAATCAGGAACTGCGGATGCTGCTCGCATTCGTCGCCGACCTCGAATTTGATGTGGCCGCATAAACCGACCCTCGATCACTCTCACCCCAACTCAGCAGCCGAATGATCGGAACCTTACATCCCGTCAGAGTTACCACTAGCGCGGCATGACGCTATCATGGGGATTCGTTTGGCCCGTCTACTCATCCACCTTAGATCGGGCCAAGGACTCGTCTACGATGAGTCCAGCGTAGAAGGGCTGGAGAACCGGGGCCATTTCTACATCGAGTTCGACAACCCTGCACATCTCCGCAACGTCGAACAACGCACTCAGAAACTCCGCATGCGCATAGCTGCCGGCGGCCAATGTCGCCCACAGATGCGACACCGCTGGGGCAACGTACTTGGGTGCGTGACGTTCCCTGAAGCCGAATCCATTGAGATCAAGGATCACCGTGCATGTCGCCCGTGG
>JAUIIK010000144.1 GCA_030431755.1 Chloroflexia bacterium | reverse complement strand
CTTCCCCCGGCGGCCAAGATCACCCACTTCGCGGATGTCAAAGTGCGCAGCAAGGCAGACTCGCTCGAGGCGCTTGCCGTCGCCGGCGACGAGCTCGAGCGCATTCTGAACGACATCGCGGATGACGATGACGGCTCAGCAACGATCGAACATGAGACCTTCGGCACTGTCGGCGTGAAAGGCTGGCTCCTGCTAACCGCGCTCCACGAAGGCGACCATGCGCGGCAGCTGGCAGAACTCGGACCGTAGACCGCAATCGACACGCGCTAGAGACGGGATCAGGACAGGCAGATGAAGCGCTTCATCAAACGCCTCACGGTCGTTGCCGCTGTCGGCATGTTCATCGTCCTCATCCAGGGATCGCTGGTCACAACCACCGACTCGGGCGAGGGCTGCGGGCAATCGTGGCCGCTGTGTAATGGCCGCTTCGTGCCCGGCTATGCGCTCGAAACGATGATCGAGTACTCCCACCGCTTCGTCGTCGGCATCGAGACATTCCTCATCGTCGGCGCAGGCGTCGGCGCGTGGGTGTTCTGGCGCAAACGCACCGAGATCAAGATCTTCGCGCCGATCATGGTCGGCTTTCTCGTGATCCAGGCGTTGCTCGGCGCAGCGGCCGTGATGTGGCCGCAGACGCCTGAGATCCTGGCGCTCCACTTCGGGGTCTCGTTGATCGCCTTCGCGAGCGTCGTCCTCTGCGCAGCCTTCATCTACGAACAGGGTAAATGGGACCGGCTGCGGGACCGGCCATTGCCTGCCTACTTCCGTACGGCGCTCTTCGCGTTGCTCGGCTACACCTATCTGGTCGTCTACTGGGGCGCTTACGTCCGCCACCGCGAGGCGAGCCTCGCCTGCACCGACTGGCCGCTCTGCAACGGCGAATTCGTGCCGGTGCTGGAAGGGCCGGTCGGGATCGTCTTCGGCCACCGCGTCTCGGCGGCGCTGCTGGTCATCGGCGTCTTCGGCCTGCTGGCGCTCGCACTCAAGGTCCGCGACAGCAGGCCTGACCTCTTCTGGGGCACGGTTGCCTGTAGTGTCCTGATCCTCGCCCAGGGGCTGAGTGGCGCGATCGTCGTCTGGACCCGGCTCGATGTCTTCGCGACCCTCTCCCACGGCATGTTCGTCTCGCTCTACTTCGGCGCGCTCTGCTATCTCGCCCTACACAGCTTCCCGCGCCAGCGCAACGCCGAGGAGCTATTGCCGCTCTTCGAGGACGATACCGCGCCACAACCAGGCCGGGTACAAGCGCCGGCAACCTCCTAACCCACAGTGACAATCCCACCGCATCCGTAGGGCAGGGGCTCGTCCCCTGCCGGTTGCCCCGACTCGAGCCAGGCGCGGTAGGGGACGAGCCCCTGCCCAACGCAAAGCCCGTGAATCCGCCCCGGTTGGGACGCAATCGCGTGCGAATGGCGCGCCGTAGGTTTACCCGCCGGGTCCGGCGCTGCTATAAGACAACGTGAATATGCGCTAATCAGATTGTCAGGGTTCGGAGTTTGCCGATGCTCGAGCGTTTTCATGTTCCCGCGTCAGAACAGGTCCGCGTCTCGCCGCTGTCGCTACGGCTCACCGTCGAGCGCATCTTCGAGGCCATGGGCGTGCCCGATAGCGATGCCCGTCAGGCGGCCGACGTCCTCGTCTACGCCGACCTGCGTGGCGTCGAAACCCACGGCGTCTCGAATATGTTGCGGGTCTACGTCAGCCAGTATCGCAGCGGACAGCTCAACCCGACGCCCGAGCTCAAGATCGTCAGCTCCGCGTCAGCCGGCCTCGTCATCGACGGTGATGGCGGGCTCGGGCTCATCCAGGTACCGCGGGCGATGCAGCTCGTCATCGACCGGGCCCGCGAGCATGGCGTCGCATCGGCCTCGATCCGCAATCTCGGCCACACCGGGGCCATCGGCTACCACGCGTTGATGGCCGCCGAACAGGACATGGTTGGACTCTCGATGACCGCCAGCGGCTCCCAGGTTCTGCCCGCGCTCTCGGCCGAGCCGATGATGGGCACAAATCCCATCGCCATTGCCGCGCCGGCCGGCGAGCAGCCCTGGTTGCTCTTCGACGCCGCGATGTCCACCAGCGCCAGCAATAAACTCCGCATCGCCCAGCGGCTCGGCATCCCGGTTCCGGCCGGTTGGCTCGCAAGCTGGAACGGCGCGCCGATCATGGAAGACACGCCCGTGCCGGAGAACGGCGAATTCCACCAGCTGCCGCTCGGATCGACCCGCGAGCTTGGCGCCCACAAGGGCTTCGGCATGGCGCTTATGGTCGAGGTGCTGGCGACGCTGCTGAGCGGCTCTGTGCCGCGCATGCTTGACGAGGATGTTGGCTCGCGGCACTTCCTGGCAGCTTTCGACATCGCGTCGTTCACCGACGTCGAAGGCTTCAAGGCGACAATGGACCAGATGCTGGGCAAACTCCGCGACGCGCAACCTGCGCCGGGCGCGGAGCGCGTCATCTACCCCGGCGTCGCCGAGAGCGAAGAGCTTGCCGACCGCGAAGCCAACGGCATCCCGTACCACCCGGAGGTCATCGGCTGGTTCGAGGAGATCACCGGCGAGCTGGAAATCCCGAATTTGGAGACCGTTTAATGCTCGAACGCTTTCATGTCCCGACAGCAGATGAAGTGCGCGTGAGCGAAGCCGCGCTGCGGACGACCGTCGAGTCGATCTTCATGGCGCTGGGCATCGCCGCCGAGGACGCCCGCCAGGGCGCGGACGTGCTGCTCTACGCCGACCTCCACGGCGTCGAAACGCATGGCGTCTCGAACATGCTGCGCGTCTATGTCCGCCAATACCAGGATGGGCGGCTCGATCCGACCGGCGAGCTGACGATCCTCAACGAGCGCCCGTCGACCGCCGCAATCGACGGCGGCAACACTCTCGGCATCATCCAGGGGCCGAAAGCGATGCGCATCGCGATTGAGAAGGCGCGCAACACCGGCGCGGGCATCGTCACGGTTCGCAACGTCGGCCACACCGGCGCGGTCGGCTACCACGCGATGCTCGCGGCCCACGAGGACATGATCGGCGTCTCGTTGACAGCGGGCGGCGCGCTCGTCGCCCCGACCTTCGGCGCCGAAGCGCGGCTCGGCACGAACCCGATTGCTCTCGCCGCGCCGACCAAGACCCTGCCGCCCTTCCTCTTCGACGCCGCGACCTCCTCCGTCGCCGGCAACAAGCTCATTCTCGCCTCGCGGCTTGGCGTCACCTTGCATCCCGGCTGGATTGCCAGCTGGAATGGCACGCCGATCATGGAGGAAGCCCACCTGCCGGAGCGCGGGCAGTTCCTCCAGCTCCCGCTCGGTAGCACCCGCGAGATGGGCTCGCACAAGGGCTATGGCCTCGCCGTGATGAACGAGATCCTCTGCAGCATCCTCGGTTCGGCGCTGCCGTCGATGCTCGACGCGGACTCCGGTTCGAAGCAGTTCCTCGCCGCCTACGATATTAGCGCCTTTTGCGACGTCGACAAGTTCAAAGAGTCACTCGAAGACATGCTCCAGAAGCTCCTCGATACGCCGCCCGCGCCCGGTCTCGAGCGCGTGATCTACCCCGGCGTCGCCGAGGAGGAAGAGCGTGCCGAGCGTTCGGCGGGCGGCATCCCGCTACACCCCGAGGTGATCGAGTGGTTCAACGCCACCTGCGACGAGCTCGGGGTTGCCCAGCTTGAGACGCTGTAGCTACTAGACACAGTTGCAGTTATCCTGGGGCATTGGACATCAAAGCGCCGGGGAAGCGTAGAGCTGAGGGGGCGTCCCCACCCGGCCACGGGGCTGCATTCGTACTCGCGTTCTTCATCATCGCGTGCCCACCGCTATGCGGTGGTGTCTACCGCGACATGCCCGGAACAACACGCCGCAAGATGCTGCCGGGGAGCGATGCGAGCATGACGCCGGCGACAACCAACGCGCCGCCGAACACGGCCAGCGCCGACAGCGATTCACCGAGCAGGATCACGCTGCTGGTCGCGCCGAAAATCGGCACCAGGTAGAGGTAGATGCCGGCGGTTGATGCGCGACCAAGCGACAAGCCAAGGTTGAAGAGCATCGGCGCGAAGACGCTTGCGCCGGCCGCCAGCAGCACTGCCGCCAGCCAGCCTTCGAAATCGAGCCCTGTCAACGCCTCGCTAAATCCTGCTAGACCAAACGGCGCTACGAACGGCAAGGCCGCCGTCGTACCGAGCATGGCGACCGCCGGGCCCGGCACGCGCGCGCCGAGATATGGTTTCGCGATGACCGCGTACGCGGCGTAAGCCACAGCTGCCGACAGCACCAGCCCACAGCCGAAGAGATAGCGCCCTGACAGGTCGAAGCCGGTAGCTCCGGCGAGCGCCACGAGGGCTGTTCCGACGAGCGCAACCCCGACACCCGCCACAGCACGGCGTCCGATTGCTTCGCCGAGGAGCAGCGCTGCGAGCAACGCCGTCAGGCCGGGCTGGAGGCCGAGCAGCAGCGCCGCGATACCACCCTCGATGATGTTGATCCCGAAAGCCAGCGGTACGTTGAATCCCAGCACACCGAAGAGCCCCAGGCTGATCGCCAGCGCCATGTCGCGCCGTGCCGGCATCCGCGGGCTGAAGATGGCGATCAGCACGATTGACAGGAGACCGCCACCGAGAAAACGCCAGAGCAGGATGTGCTCCGGCGGGAAGCCGGCATCAACGAGATAGCGGGTCGACGTCGGCGTCAGCCCCCACATGCAGACCGCGCCGAGCAGTGCCGCCGGCGCGGCCCAGCGTGGGGTGTATTCACTCAAACAGGCTTTCGCGTTTCCAGCCAGCCCTGTTCCGCCATGAACTGTGTCAGCACCGGAATCTCAACCAGGCCATCCTCGGTATACGCAACATAGCCGAGGTAGAGGCCGACAACCGGCGGCAACAAGAAGATTACCCAGAGGAAGAAGGCCAGAATCCCTAAGGTCACGATCGCCGCGCAGAGGTAGATGAAGCCGGCCACGACGCCATAGGCAATCGAGACGACCGCGAAACCCAACGCCTGGACCGCGTGATCCTTCAGGAGTGGTTTCTGCTTCGTCTCATTCATCAAGGCAACGACCACCGCGACGATCGCGAAGACATAGCCAAGCGCGGCCAGCATCCGGTCGTTGGAATCGAGCGTGAAATGCTCCGGAGGCGGTGGCGGCTGAGGCACGGGAGCGGACACGTCGGCTACTCCTCTTTCGGCTTGAAGCTGGTGAACATCGCAAGGTCGATCTCATTCGACTGCGTGAACCCGCCACCGGGCAGTTCCGCGGCCTGGCTGAGCCCGAAGTCAGTGCGGTCGATCGTCGCCCGTGCGGTGAATGCGCCGCGCCAGATTTCGGCGGGCGTCATCTGCATGCCATCAAACACAGTATGAAACTCCACCTCGCGGGTGACGCCCAGGAAGGTAAGATCGCCGACGACCTGAATCGTGCCGTCAGGATTCGGCCGCGCCACCCGGCTCTTGAAGGTCGCCGTCGGATATGTGTCGACATTGAAGTAACGCTCGCCCTTGAGCGTCTCGTCACGCCCGGCGTTGTGGCTGTCAACCGTCGCCATATCGACTTCTACCTCGATTGACGCCGTTGCAACGTCGGCTGGGTCGAAGTGAATCTCACCGCTAACCCCCGAGAACGCGCCCTTGACAGTCGACACGCGCATGTGGCGTATGGCGAACTCGAATGTCGAATGCGTCGCGTCGATCTCCCAATCTGTAATCTGCTTGCTCACGTTAACTCTGGTCCTTTCGATAGAGTTCTAGCGCCCGGTCGAAGTTGTAGCTCGGGAAGTCGAAGTCGCAACGCGCGTCGATCACGTAGATGACCTCGCTAGCGAAGCCGCGTTCCAGTGCCTCGCGCATCTGCTCAGGTTCGTCGACGCGCATGCCGTCGCCGCCGAAGGAGCGCGCGAAAGCGACGAAGTCGGGTCCGTCCAGGCGCGTATTGCTGACCCGCCCGTAGGCGTTGCGCTGCATCCCGACGATCATCCCGTACTGCCGGTCGTTCAACACAATGATGACCGGATTGATGCCATATTCGACAGCTGTCGAGAAATCGGCGCTCGCCATCAAGAAGCAACCGTCGCCGGTGACGCAGGCGACCTTCTTCGCCGGCTCGGCCAGCTTGGCGGCCAGCGCGCCGGGCAACCCGAAGCCCATCGCGCCCCAGTACCCCTCTGGCAGATAGGTGGTGCGGTTGCGTGTCTCGATCAACAGGCGTGTCCACTGGTTATGCTCGCCGATGTCGCCCATGACGATGAGATCGTCGTCGACGAAATCGAGCAATGGCTCCAGCGCCAGACCGTAGTGGGCCGGCCGCCGGTCGCCGAACTCGGACCGCACCCAGCTCATCACAGCGTCGCGCTGTTCCTGCTTACCTGCTGATAAGCGTGCCCGCAGCTCAGCCGACGCCTCCCGCTGCTGATCCCCGGCGCCCTCCAGCAGCTGGTTCAACGCTGTCTTGATGTGCGCGACTGCGCCGAACGCGGCTCGCTCATCCGGACGCTCATGCTCGTTTCCGAACCAGATGCCGCCAACCGGGGCACTCGTCGAATTGAACAGCCGGTCGGCGTGGCCCGTCCCGCCGCGCTCACCGATGGCCAGGACGAGATCAGCTTCGGCGGCGATCTCGCGCTGGAGTGGCGTCAGCTGGTAGAGCGAGTGCTGTCCAGTCGAGAGCGGGTGCACATCCGGCAGGCTCCCCGCGGCGTCGCCACCGAGAATAACCGGCGCTTCCAGCAGCTCGGCCAGCTCGGTCAGCTCCTCATGCGCGAACGTTGCCTTGACGCCCTTGCCGGCCCAGATCACCGGCCGCTTGCTGGCTCGGACCTGAGCAAGTATCGCGTCAAGCTCGTGCTGCTCAAGGCCCGCCGCATCCACCTCCGACGCGACGTATGCCGGGATATCGACCGCGTCGCCGGTGAGCAGGTTCTGCGGGATCTCGATATGTACCGGGCCCGGCCGGTCGGAGGTCGCTATCCGAAATGCCTGCGCGAACACTGCCGGAATGTCCTCAGCACGTTCGATCGCCACGCTCCACTTGGTCACCTCATCAAAGATCGGTAGCAGGAAGCGGTCGCTGTCGACGCCGTGGAACGATTCGTAGCTCGCGCCGCGCGGCACCGCGCCGCTGATGTGAATCAGCGGTGACGCCGCCATATAGGCCTGAGCGACGCCGGTGAGCGAATTCGTCGCGCCCGGACCCGCAGTCACGAGACAGACGCCGGGCTTACCGGTGATCCGGCCGTAGGCGTCGGCCATACCGCTGGCCGTCGTCTCGTGCTTCACCGTGATGTGCTGGATCTCAGGAACATCGAGCAGCGCGTCGTAGATCTCCACGACATGCGACCCGACCAGGCCGAAGACATACTCGACGCCCTCCGCCCGCAGCGCCGCCACGATCGCGTCGCCCGCGCGCTGTTTGATTCCAGTCTCGGTTGTTGCCGTCATGGCACTATCCTCCTTCGTATGCCGTTGCCGGGACACGGTACCATGCCGGGGCTCCGATCTATTCGCGTACAGTGGAGGGCTTTAGACAGTGCCAGCATCTCAACGGCTCGTTGTTATTGGCGGCGACGCGGCGGGCATGAGCGCGGCGTCACAGGTCCGACGGCGCAAGCCCGAGTGGGAGATCGTGGTCTTCGAACGCGGGGAGTTTACTTCCTACTCTGCCTGAGGGATGCCCTACTACATCGGCGGTCTCGTCGATGAGGTCGATTCCCTGATAGCCCGCAGCCCCGCGCAGTTCCGCGAGCAAGGCATCGCGGTACACACCCGCCACGAGGTCGAAGCTATCGACCTGGGCCAGCGTGAGGTTGCCGTTCGCGATCTCGAATCCGGCGCAGCCCGCCGCGAAGGCTTCGATCAGCTCGTCATCGCGACCGGCGCTGAGCCGCTGCGCCCGAACCTGCCGGGCATCGACACCGCCGGTGTCCACGGCATGGCCTGGATGCACGACATGCTCGCCGTCGAGCGGGACCTGCAAGCCCGCGAGATCGCCAACGCCGCCGTCATCGGCGGGGGCTACATCGGGGTCGAGATGGCCGAGGCGTTCGACCTTCTCAACATTCCGACGACGCTGATTCACAGCCGTGAAACAGTTATGTCGAGTCTTGATCCGGACATGGGAGAGCTGGTCAACGACGCGCTACGTGCCGCCGGGATCAACCTCGTCACCGGCGCCCGTGCCACCGCCATCGACGGCCGGAACGGCTTCGTCAACGCGGTGAAGACCGAGGCAGACAGCTACCTTGCAGACATCGTTGTCCTCGGGCTTGGCACACGCCCGCGCTCGCAACTGGCGGTCGCAGCCGGGATCCCAACGGGACCGACCGGCGGGGTCATCGTCGACGCGCGCATGAGGACACAGGTTGACGGTGTCTGGGCGGCGGGCGATTGCACAGAAATGCGCCACATCGTCAGCGGCGAGCCGGTCAGCTTCGCGCTCGGGACGATTGCGAACAAACAGGGGCGCGTCTGCGGGGTCAACCTCGGTGGCGGCGACGCGACGTTCCCGGGCGTGCTTGGGACGGCGATCACAAAGTTCCACGATACCGAGATCGCCCGTACCGGCCTTAGCGCAACTGAACTTGAGGGGCTTGGACGTGAGTTCGTGACCGGACGGATCGAGAGTTCGACACGCTCCGGCTACTTCGAGGGCAGCGCGAAGATCACGGTGAAGCTCACGGCTGAGCGAGAATCCGGGCGAATTCTCGGCGGCCAGATCGTTGGCGGTCCCGGTTCGGGCAAGCGCATCGATACAATCGCGACGGCCGTAGCCAGCGAGCTGACCCTGCTCGATCTGGAGTACCTGGACCTCAGCTACGCGCCGCCCTTCTCGCCGGTCTGGGATCCGGTCCAGATAGCGGCGCGCATCACGAACCAGCAGCGCTAGAGCTCCGGGTCCGGGTCGCCTCCCGGCTCGTCGGACATTTCCGCGAAGAGGTCGCTCCAGTACTCCAGCATACGCTCGGCGTCATCGACCATGTCGGGCCGCGCCTCGCGAATCTGGTCGATCATGCTGTCGACATCCTCGGGCGTCGCGCCAATGGCGCGCGCCCGCCGGCTGGCCTCGGTGGCAGTCGCCCGCGCCGCCTCCGACAGATCGCCGGGGTCGACGTTGAGCGCTTCGAGCATCCGGCTGAAGAGCCCGCGCGTCTGGTTGCGCTCCTCGGTCTCGGCGCGCCAGCGTTCCTCCTCCGGCGTATCCTCGGCCACTAACCGGTCGGTGCCGCGTGGCAGGTCGGTATCGGCCGGCGCGCCAAGCTCGACCGTCGGCTCCGACCCGGCCGGGACGATCGCGAAGCTGCGCGGCCCGCTGGCGTCCTGGGTCCAGCGGTGCCGCGCGACCAGGCCGACGCTGAGGAGCGTGTCTATCGAAATCTGGGCGTTGTAGGTCGATATGCCACAGGCGCTCGCGACGGCCAGGAGATCCGGCCAGCGGTTTTCGCCCTCGGACGCTAGCGCGACCAGGTAGCAATAGACAGCCCAGGCTGCCGGACCGATTTGTGGAACAAACCGGAGCGCCTCCTTTTCAACGTCAAAGGTAGGGCGCTGGCGAACGTCATGGAGACGATCACCGCTCGTTGTCATCTGCGATGTCCTTTTCAACACGCGTCAGGCGCGAGCGTGGCCAGCACCCCTGACTTTGATGCCCTTCCCTGAGTACCAGCGTACTGAGAATCTAGGACTGGCGGGGGATAACGCGGTACGATCTCTTGGAAACGTCAGTCTATGCGACCCGGACCATTTGCTACCCAGCTCGAAAAGGATGTAACCGGCCCGATGGCACTCACCGACCGCGCGCGCTTCATCGGCGCACACGACGATCAAGCGTTTCTCTTCACAGGCGCGGAAGGGCTCGTCCCAACGACAGCTATCGCCGCCTCCGAAACCTACTACCGCCACAAGACCGATCCTGTCTCCGGGCGGCTGCGTCATGCCGAAGTTGGTGCGCGATTGCGCCAGCAGCTCGCGTCCCTCCACGGCGGAACCTCAGAGGACATCGCGCTGCTCGGGAACGCCTCCCAGGGTATCAGCGCCATCTACGCCTTGATCGACTGGCAGCCGGGCGACAACATCGTGCTCGTATCGAGCGACCTCGAGTTCCCGTCCGTCGGCCTCCCGGCGCGCAAGCTCGTGGCTGGCGGTGATGTCGAGGTGCGCGTCGTCAACCACAGTGACTGGATTGTGACGCCCGACGACGTGTTGGGCGCTGTCGATGAACGCACCCGGCTCGTCTTCGCATCCCACGTCAGCTACCGCACCGGCTTGCGACTGGATATCGAGACGATTGGCGCTGCCCTGCGTGATACTGGCGCAATCTTCGCGGTCGACGCGACTCAATCGCTAGGCGTCATTTCCGTGCCGGCAACGAGCTGCGACTTCGTCGTCTCAACCTCCGGCAAGTGGATGCTCGGTCCCTATGGCGTCGGACCGCTCTACTGGAACCGAGAGCGCTTGCCCAACGTCGAACCGGCAGACATCGGCTGGTACAGTGTTGTCGACGATCTCGCCAATCCCTACGATCTCAAACCAGACGCCGGGCGCTTCGAAGTCGGCAGTCTGGACTGGCCGGCGATCTACGCGCTCAATGCGGGGCTGGACGTCATCGAGGAGATCGGCGTCGACGCCATCGAAGCGCATGTCGTCAAGCTCGGCGGCGATCTGCTCGACCAGCTGCGCGAGTTCGACCTGGACGTCATCACGCCGGAAGACCCAGCGTTACGGGCCGGGATCGTGAGCTGGCTGGATGACGCCGCGCCCGCCACCGCCGCCAGCCTGGCCGAGCATGGTGTCTACGTTACCGGCAGCTCAGGGCGCATCCGCGCGGCGTTCCATCTCTACAACGATGAGCGCGACGTCGAACGGTTGGTCACGGCGCTCAGCAGGATCCAACGCTCCAGCTGACACGTAGAAAACCGCCAGCGCGCCGTCAGCGTCACGGCTGACTACCGGCAACCGGCGGCGCGCGCGACCTGACCCTGTTTGCGCGTATACACTAGTGGAGCATTCGAGGCGACGTAGTGCCAGGGAAAGGACCCCGGTTGCGCGATACCAGCGAACAACGCAAGCTCAGCCTCGTTGTTGTTGCCGTCCTCTTCGTCGCTGCGGGAATGGCCGGCATCTTTGTTGGCGGCGGAGCCTTTCTCGCAACCCGCATTGTGGCCTCGGGCGACGATCCCGAGGAGACGCCAGTCGCCGCGGCCCAACGCACACCGACAGCGATCGCTGAGAGCAGTCCCACGGACGGCCCGGCAACGCCAGACGCCACAGTTTCCTCAGCAACAGCTACCACACCAACAGATAATGGCGGCGCGACGTCGACCGAGGCAGCCGCCCCGGCGACAGCGACGGCCACGCTGCCGGTCGGCGTCCCGACCCCGACACCCACGCCAACCCCCGAGCCAAGCGGCCTGGTTCTCATTGCCGACACTGCCGCTGATGTCGTGCGCGCCTTCTCCGACCGTGATGGTTCACCGGCCTTTACCATCGGTGCGGACGCTGTCAACGGCGCCGCCTTCCACACAGGGTCGGGCATCGCTGCCGGCCCAAGCGGCGACATCTTCGTCGCCGACACCTCCGGCGGCCGGATCATCCGCATCCACGCCGACGGCACCTTCGTCATGGCCTGGGGGGCACGCGGCAGCGAGCCGGGCCAGTTCAACCAGCCCTATGACCTGACGGTGGACGAAACGGGCAATGTCTACGTCGTCGACCGCGGCAACAACCGCATTCAGAAGTTCGACTCCGAGGGCGACTTCGTGAAGGCCTGGGGTGAGGAAGGCGACAGCGACGACCCGGCAAGTCCTGCCTTCGACAATCCGTCCTTCATCGTTGCCGACGAGGGCTTCCTCTACGTCTCCGACACCGGCAACGACCGCGTCATGCAGTTCGACTACGACGGCAATCTGCTGCTGACCTGGGATGGCACGGGCACACCAGCCGGCAAGATCAACAACCCGGCCGGCATCGGGATCGACCCCGCCAACAACTTCTACGTCGTCGACACCAGCAACAATCGCATTCACAAAGTGACGCGCGACGGCACCCTCATCTGGACCAACGGCACAGAGGGCGCGGACGAGGGCCAGCTTCAATCGCCGACAGCGGCAACAACCGCATTCAGCAGTTCACGCGCGACGGGGCGTTTAT
>JAUIIK010000143.1 GCA_030431755.1 Chloroflexia bacterium | reverse complement strand
CGGCCACCGCCAGCACCTGAATCCGGCCCATTCGCCAACACGGTTGCTCCCAGAGCCTGCCCTGAGCCGGGTGCCTATTGGGCGTGAAGGGCTCGAAATGACAAGGTTGATGCTTGATGAGTCACCTAGGAAGTGACAGGTTACGCAGCAAATCACCGACCACAGTCCACTAGATCGTCCGACAGGCGCAATCCCGAGCTACGTCACGTTCGGCCACGCCAGAACATCGCTGTTCGCATGCCCGGCGCTGGTTTGCTCTTTCCAGGTTGGGGCCGGTGGAGCAGAATCAACGGTGCTCTATCTCTGTCATTCCGCAGCTCAGCGCGCTTCCAGATGTCGAAGATGTGACGCTGGCTCCGTCCCAGGGACAGTAAGGGGCCAAGACGGGCCGCGCAACGAAGGAAGAGAAGCACTATGACGATTCAGCGCATGGACCATGTGAGCGTCGTCGTCGATGACCTTGAGGAGGCTGTCGCGTTCTTTGTCGAACTTGACATGGAGCTGGAGGGCGAAGCGCCGATTGAGGGACCGTCGGTGGACCGTCTCAATGCGCTCGACGGCGTCCGCGTCAACACCGCGATGATGCGGACTCCGGACGGGCACGGGCGGCTTGAGCTGACGAAGTTTCACCATCCAGAACTGGTCGAGGTTGAACCGGCGGTTGCGCCGCCGAACGCGCTTGGTCTCCGGAGCGTCATGTTTACAGTCGAGAGCGTCGACGACAGCGTTGCGCGCCTGCTTGCCACCGGCGCTGAGCTTGTCGGTGAGGTGGTCCAGTATGAGGACGTCTACAAACTCTGCTACATGCGCGGCCCGGCGGGCATCATTGTTGCTCTGGCCGAAGAACTCAGCTAAGCGTCCGGCCCAGCCAAGACGTTCCACCGACGGACCAAGTAGACGACAATGAATGAGATGATCATGCAATCGAGCGAAATCTCCGCAGTTCTAAACCAACAGACGAGTCAGGAGCTGCTGGCCCGTGACCTGACCCGCCTGGCATACGTCGCCAAGGACGGCACACCCTGCAACGTCCCAATCGGCTTCGCCTGGAACGGCTCGGAAATCGTGATGTGCACGGCGCAGAACGCTCCGAAGATCCCGGCGCTGCGCAACAACCCAACAGTTGCCCTGACAATCGACACTGAGGAGTACCCACCCAAGATCTTGCTCATCCGCGGCCGGGCCGAGCTGGACTTCGTCGACGGCATCCCGGACGAGTTTCTGCAGGGCTCCAGCACCTCCGTGATGACCCCCGAGCAACGGGTCGAGTGGGAGGCGGAGGTGCGTTCGCTCTACCATGACGGTATGGTCCGGATCGTCGTGACCCCAACCTGGGTGAAGCTCATTGACTTCGAGACGACGTTGCCAAGCGCCGTCGAGGACCTGATGAGACAGCGGGAAGAGCGCCAGCAGGGATGAGCAGCGGGCACGTGCTCGCAGTGGCCGGCAGCGTCCGTTCCTGGTGGATGTCGAGAATCCACACCCAGCTCCGTCCCAGGAGTGAATACGGCAACAAACAGCGAGCCGTAACGCATGATCAAGTAAGGAGATGATGATGGCCAAGTATTTGCTACTCAAGCACTACCGGGGCGCGCCGGAACCGGTCAACAACGTGCCGATGGAACAGTGGACGCCCGAGGAGTTCACAGCCCACGTGCAGTACATGCAGGACTTCGCTACCCGGCTCGAAAGCACCGGCGAGTTCGTCGATGGTCAGGCGCTCTCCCCGGAGGGCACGTTCGTCCGCTACGACGGCGAGGGTCGGCTGCGGGTCACCGACGGCCCGTTCGCGGAGACCAAGGACCTGATCGCCGGCTGGATGGTGATCGACGTCGAAACCTACGAGCGGGCACTCGAGCTGGCGGGCGAGCTGTCCGCGGCTCCGGGCGCAGGCGGGAAGCCGATTCACGAATGGCTCGAGGTGCGCCCGTTCATGACCGAGCCACCGAACATTACGGAGTGACGCACGGTGGATGAGGCCCTGCTCCGCACCCTCCCGCCTACCGTTATCAGCATCCTCGTCCGTCGCGGGGCAGACTTCGCGGCGGCCGAGGATGCCGTGCAGGAAGCCCTGGTTACCGCCTTGCGCGTCTGGCCGGACGATCCGCCACGGGATCCCAAGGGCTGGCTCATCACCGTCGCCTGGCGCAAGTTCATCGACGCCGCCCGCGCTGATAGCTCACGGCGCAATCGCGAGATGCTCGTCGAGAGCGAACCAGGCCCCGATCCCGATGAGATACAGACCGAAGACGACACACTCCAGCTCTATTTCCTGTGCGCGCACCCGTCCCTGACGCCCGCTTCAGCTGTCGCGCTAACGCTCCGTGCGGTCGGAGGTCTGACGACACGGCAGATCGCGCAGGCCTACCTCGTGCCGGAGGCGACGATGGCTCAGCGCATCAGCCGCGCCAAGCGCACCGTCTCGGGCGTCCAGTTGAACCAGCCCGGTGACGTCGCGACGGTCCTCCGCGTCTTGTATCTGGTCTTCAATGAGGGCTACTCCGGCGATGTCGACCTCGCCGCTGAAGCGATCCGGCTTACCCGGCAAGTGGCAGCCCGGATCGCCCATGAGGAGGTCGCCGGGCTGCTCGCGCTCATGCTGCTCCACCACGCACGGCGTCCAGCCCGGACCGGCCCCGACGGCAGACTGGTCCCGCTCGCCGAGCAGGACCGCAGCCTGTGGGACACCCGTCTGATCACCGAGGGCATTGGCGTGCTTCAGGCAGCTCTCAGGCGCGACAATCTTGGTGAGTTCCAGGCGCAGGCCGCCATAGCCGCGCTCCACGCCGACGCGCAGACGGCCGAGGAGACCGACTGGGCGCAGATCGTCGAGTGGTATGACGAACTTGTGGAACTCACTGACAGCCCGGTGGCGCGCCTCAACCGCGCCGTCGCGGTCGGCGAAGCCGATGGCCCGCAGGCGGGCCTGGCCGCCCTGGCCGAGCTCGACCCGTCGCTGCCCCGCTATACCGCCGTCGCGGCCTACCTGCACGAGCGTGACGCTGACCTCGTGACCGCCGCCCGGCTCTATGCTGACGCCGCCCGGATGGCACCCAGCCTGCCTGAACGTGACCACCTCACCCGCCAGACCGCACGGCTCAACGCGCAGCTACGTGGATGAAACATGGGCGCGCTAGTGGGCGCGCCATATGAAATCCGGTTGGAGCGTCCTTGGTGCCAGGTTCGCGTAGCCCCCACCGGCGACGCATCGCGTTGCAGCTACCAGTGACACCGGCACCGTTCCGTTCCGGGGCCCTGCCCTGTAGCCGCGACGCGATGCGTCGCCATACCCACCGCTCTCACTCTCGGCGGATTAGGAACTCATCACCACGACTCCGTAACGGGCTAGCTCACGAGCCGAAGGCTGAGTGAGTTTCGGCGTAGCCAGTGCGCGGCTATGCGACTACAAATGACGAGAGTTCTGCTTGATGTTCTACCTGAACACGAACGCAGGATGGAGATCTTCAGCAGCCGATGAAGCTGCTGTTCTCGCGGATACGGGCGAGCGCCTCGCCGCGCACCTTGCTATCGGCGGCTTCTGACTCCTCCAGGTAGATCTCGAACGCGCCGCGACTCAACGCGAGCACCCGGCAGCGCTCGACAACCACGACGCTGGCCGCGCGCGGCGTGTCGGTCAAAAGGGCCATCTCGCCGAAGTAGTCGCCCGGGCCGAGCTCGGCGATGACGGTGTACGCCTGCGCCTCGTCATGCTCGTCGCGCTCCTCATACTCGATATCGACCCGGCCTTCGAGGATGACGAAGAATTCGTCTGCGCCGTCGCCCTGGCGAACGACGACCGAGCCGGCTTCGTACGTGCGCTCCTCCATATAGGGGCGCAGATCCTGGAAGACTTCGTCCTCCAGCGGCGAGAAGACGCCGATGCGCCCTTCCCGCCGGCGGTGGCGGAGATGCCGGCGTAGCGAGTAGAGCGCCGCCAAGCGGCGACCGGTGCGGCGCAAGCCTCCCGAGGGTTGAATCGCTTCTTCAAGGTCTATCGCAATCGACGCCCGCACCGGCCGGCCGAGCAAGAGATCGACCGCGGCCTGAGCGACCAGGCTCGCAGCCATGCCACTCGCCGGGGCGCTGTGCGGCAGCGCATCACGCTGCCCGAGCAGGATTCGCTCGGTCTCCCGGAGCACTTCGGGTTGCGACTTCGAGAGCGACATCATCTGCATGAGGATCGGCACGGTCGCGCCGTGCTCATCTATACCGAGCGCTGAGGTGTCATAGGAGCCGCCAACGACCGGCAATTGCTCGTCGCGGTAGTCGTAGACCAACGCCCAGACCGAGCTGCCGATATCGAAGCCCGTCACAACAGGCACCCGCGCGGCATGCGCCGCCGCGTGGAGCAAGTAGCGCTCCCGGAAATCGGCGATGCTATCGATCCCGAGGGTATCCACGAGCAGGTCGGCTGAGCGCGCCAGCTCGCGCCACTCGTCGGCCTGCGGCGCTTGCTCGCGAGCAGCGATGTCGGCAAAGGGATTGATCTGGCGCAGCCGCTCCGCGCCGAGGTCGGCGTAATTGCGCCCGAGCGCGGCGAAGCCACCGGTGACGAGGGCCAGATGCCGTTCGGTTACGGTGCGGTCATCGACGAGCGTGAGGCGTTCGAGGCCGGCGGAGACGAGGTTCTCCGCCACTCGCGCGCCCACGAGCCCGCAGCCGGCGACGAGCACCCGCGCGCCGCGTAAGCGCCGCTGTTCACCGGCGTCGACGAGCCCATCCTGGTGTCTCGTCAGAAACCGGTAGAAGGTTTCGTGATCTGGCAGCCGTTCCCGATTCGCCATCTCGATCTGTCTGCTTCTGAAGCTCGTTTCACGCAACATGATAGCTGAAAGCGAGCAGCGGTTGGCGGGTTACGCGGCAGCTTCCTGGGCCGGCGGCTGGCCATCGACCGGGCGCTCCCGGTAGTAGAGGTACGCGAGGCCGATGAGCCCCACCACGACGCCGACGAGGGAGAAGAACTGCGCCTGCTGGACCCCCAGGAACCAGATCGACTCCTGGCGAAACCAGCCATGAATAAAGAATCGACCGATGCCGTAGGCGACTAAATAGATGGTGAAGAGCGCCCCGTCCGGCATCGGCCGGGTCCGCAGCTTCCAGATCAGCCCGAAGACGAGCAGGTTCAGCAACATATCGTAGATCGGGTAGGGGTGCGTCTGGACATTGAGCAGGTCATTGGGGATAAACGAATCCGGGTTGGTGTAGGTGAAGGTAAAGAAGGCGTCCGGGGCCGGCGCGCCCCAGGCGTCGCCATTGACGACGTTGCCCCAGCGGCCAATCGCCTGGGCCAGCACAAGACCCGGCGCGACGGCGTCGGTCGCCTGGAGAAACGGCACGCCATAGATCCGGCAGCCGATGTAGACGCCCAGCGCGCCCATGATCACCGCGCCCCAGATAGCCAGGCCGCCGCGCTGGATCTGGAACGCCTGCAACAGGTGATCCTGGTAGTAGCTCCAGTCGTCGATGACATGGAAGAGACGCGCCCCGAGGATGCCCATCACGATCGTCCAGGTTGCAATGCCGACGTAGTGGCTCGTGTCCATTCCCTTGCGCTTGAACTCCCGGTCAATCAGCCAAACGGAGACGAAGATTGCGGCCGTGATGGCGAGGCTGTACCAGCGCAGGATCGCGATCCCGCCTACTTCGAGGAGAATCGGGTCGAGCGAGATCGTGATATGCATAGCGTCCTTCGTGTTTCGCGCCAAAAACATCGGGCGGCCGGAGTCCGGAGGGTTGCGCGTCGGGAGCGTGCGATCCGGTCTGCCGGGAAAGTATAGGCCACCAGCGGCCGGCGGCCTGCCGGTCAGATTCTCCGGTACAATCGCCCATAGTGTCGATCAGACACGATCTCCGCATCCTGCTGAAAGGGCGCTCGCGTGACCAACACTACGAATACTCACCGCCGTGTCGTCGTCACGGGGCTTGGGGCCATCACCTCGCTCGCCGATTCAGCGGAGGGCACCTGGAAACGTCTGCTTGCGGGCGAATCCGGCATCAGCCGCATCGACCGCTGGGACCCGAGCGACCTGCCGGTCCAGATCGGCGCGGAGGTCAAGGGCACGCCGGAACTGCCGATGATCGACGCCAAGCAAGCGCGCAACATCGCCCGCTATGCCCGCTTCGCCATCGCCGCGTCCGGCGAGGCGCTGGGCGACGCCTGCTTGCTCAGCAGCGAGTTTGACCACGACCGGGCCGGCGTCATCATCGGCACCGGCGCGGGCGGCATGAGCGAGATCGCCGAGATGACCCGCACCTTCGATAGCCGGGGCTACCGGCGCGTCTCGCCACACTTTATGACGACCTTCCCGCACAACATGGCTTCTTACCACGTCGCTCAGGCGTTCCAGCTTCTGGGGCCAAACTCGACAGTCTCGACAGCCTGCGCGACCGGCGCTCAGGCTATCGCCGACGCGACGGCGGCTATCCGTCGCGGCGAGGCCGATGTGATGGTCTCCGGTGGCGCGGAACATGCAGTCTTCCCGCTCTTTCTCGCATCCTTCATTGTGCAGCGGGCCGCCAGCACGCTCAACGATGAGCCGGAGCGAGCCAGCCGGCCATTCGATGCGGAGCGCACCGGTTTCGTCATCGGTGATGGCGCGGGCATCCTCGTCCTCGAAGAGCTCGAACACGCCCGGCAACGCGGCGCGACGATCTACGCCGAGCTGCTCGGCGCGGGCACATCCTCCGACGCCTATCACCCGATCGCACCACACCCCGAGGGCCACGGCGCAGCCAGGGCGATCCGGATGGCGCTGGACGACGCCGGCATCGTGCCGGAGGAGATCGACTTCGTCAACGCCCATGCTGCCTCGACCCCGCTCGGCGACGCCGCCGAAACCGAATCGATCAAGCTCGGGCTCGGCGCGGAACACGCCCGGACGATCCCGGTCAACTCCACCAAGTCGATGATCGGCCACACGATGGGCGCGGCCGGCGCAATCGAGACGTTGGCGACGGTTCTGAGCATCCGCGACCAGCGCGTCCACCCGACAGTCAACCAGGAGACGCCCGACCCCGACTGTGACCTCGACTACGTGGCGAACACGGCCCGTGACGTCGACATCCGCATCGCGCTCAAGAACTCCTTCGGCCTCGGCGGTCAGAACGCCTGCCTTGTCCTCGGTCGATTGGAAGATTAGGATCGCTACCGCGATTCAGTGTCCGGCACGAGCGTCATCCTGAAGAATGCGTTGACCCGATCTACATACTCATCCGGATGAAGCGCGTAGCTGCCGATGTGCCCCGCGTCGTCGACGATCCAGGTCTGGACAACCCGGTCTCCGCCAGCCTGCTGAATACGCTGGAGATGTTCGACCGGCACTGCGCGGTCGACGGCACCGTGGATCAAAAAGACGCTGCCGGTCTGCGCTCGACCAACAGCGTCCGCGGGCCGGACAGCGTCGATATCGACGCCTTGCACTAGATCGAGCGCGAGCTTGAGGCCCGGCTTCAGGAGATTATCGGCCAGCAGCGGCGACCCATCGGCATAGGCTGAATCGCTGACGACGGCCTGCAAGCCGGGCGGCTGGGCCAGCGCCATGAGCGCGCTCGCGCCACCGAGGCTCCAGCCGACGACGCCAACCGATTGTCGGGAGATACCCCGGCCTTCGAGAAACTCGACCGCCCCGAGCACATCCCACTGCTCGCGGAGCCCGTAGCTCGCCTGTGTAGATGTCGAGCGGCCATGGCCCCGCAGGTCGAAGAGCAAAACGTTGTACTCCCGCTCCCACAGCTCTCGGGCCAGTCCGAGCATCGCCGTCCGGTTCTGGTAGCGGCCATGCACCAGCACGGCGGTCCGGCGCGCATCCTCTCGCTTGATCCACCAGCCACTGAGAACGATGTCTTCGTCTGACACTGGCGCGAATGTGACATCTTCGTAGGCTATGCCGAACTCGTCCGGAGTGGTTGTGCCGAGCGGGGATGGCGGGGTTGTCGTGTAGTCGCTGGCCTTGTAGACAGCAAGACCGGCATATGCAGCAACCAACACGGCGAAGCCACCGAGAGCCGCGATGAGCATGCGGCGAGCCGAGAGCCGGGCCACGGGCGACACTCCTTTAGCCAGGGACGACGACGGAGAGGCGGGCTCCAAGCGAGGCGGCGCGAGTATCGGGAGTATACTTGGCAGTCGGGCGAACGAATATGTCCTGGATTCAGGCGGCGGCGAGGGAGATCGGGTGAGCGTACAGACAGGTCCACTAGCCGGACGGATGACGCGGCGAGCGGCTCAGGTACGCGCCGGCAAAGCCGAGGTCTTCGATCTCAAACCCGATCAGTTCCTCCAGATCTCCGACATGCTCGGCAAGCAGGTCGCGATCATGACCCTCTTCAACGCCGAGGACCACAGCGAAGTCCTCTCGACCGCCCACACTCGCGCCATCAACCACTCGCTGCTACTGCTCAAGGAACACGGCCTCTACTCCAACAAGCGCAACAAGATGATGACCGTCATCGACGACACCGTCGGCCGCCACGACATCCTCTTCCCGCTCGACGACAGCCGCGCCTACCAGGATGACTACGGCGTCGGCGACCATCGCAACTCCTTCGACGAGCTGGCGAACGCCCTCCAGAAGCACGAGATCGAACCCGACCAGATCCCGATCGACGTCGTCAACTGGTTCATGCACGTCGCCCTCAAGCCGCGCGGTGAGCTGGAGGTGCGCGAGCCGCTCTCACAACGCAACAGCAACGTCGTTCTCAAAGCTCACATGCCGTTGCTGGTCGCAATCGTGCCCAGTCCCAACGACCAAAGCCCGATGAACGGCTTCACCCCGACGGACATCCTCATTCGCATCTATATGTAGATGCAGCGGCACAACTCCGTGTAGTGGATGCGCCGGACCGCCTAGCCGGCAGCGTCCGCGCCTGAAAGGACTCTGCATGACGGGTGACGGGTATTTCGGCGAACGAATCGCGGCACGCTATGATGAGCATGAGGCCGGCATGTTTGCGCCGGACGTCCTCGAACCAACGGTCGACTTCCTGGCTGAGCTGGCGGGTGGCGGACCGGCGCTCGAATTCGGGATTGGGACTGGCCGCATCGCACTCCCGCTCGCAGAACGCGGCGTCTTTGTTCATGGCATCGACCTCTCGCGCGCCATGGTCGACCGGCTGCGAGCCAAACCAGGCGCCGACGCTATAGGCGTTCAGATCGGTGACTTCGCCAGTACCCAGCTAGCGGAGCGCTTTCGCCTGGTCTATCTGGTCTTCAACACGATCAACAATCTGACGACGCAAGCGGAGCAAGTCGCGTGTTTCCGGAACGCGGCCGCCCATCTCGAACCCGGCGGCGCGTTCGTCATCGAGGTCGGCATTCCTCTTCTGCGGCAGATTCCGCCCGGTGAGCGCTTCTACACGTACCATGTCAGCGACACGAAATGGGATATCGACGAGTACGACTTCGCCACCCAGGGGTTCTACTCGCATCACTACCGCGTCCGCGATGGCGAGTTCATCCGCAACTCGATCCCATTCCGCTACGTCTGGCCGGCCGAGTTGGACCTCATGGCGCAGATCGCCGGCATGGAGCTGTCCGAGCGCTGGAGCGGCTGGCAGCGTGAGCCCTTTACCGCCGAGAGTCGCAAGCACGTCTCCGTCTGGCGCACGCCCGAGCGCTGACCCGGCCAAATGCCCCTGTCGACGATGAGGACCAGCGGCATCGCTCGATAGCCATTTGAGTCAGCCTGAGCAGGCCAGACCCAGCGTAGAAATCCCCAGCCACAGAGTCACCCTGACCCGCGTCTAGCGTCAACACACAAGCAAACCGCCGGACTTCATGCCCGGTTCATCCAAAGTTAATCCCGGCCTTCTACTGTCAAGATGAGCGCTCAGGAACTCATGGGCACATCGCATTTGTATCGACAGGAGAAAACCGCAATGAAACCAACACTCCGCCGCGCTGCTACGGTGGCTGCCACGCTGGCGCTCGCCGCCGTTGCCGGAGCCGGGCTCGCGTTCGGCCTGGCGTCCGGAGATGACGAACACCCCATCACCGGGCCGGAGCTGCAACAGGCTAGCGAGGCCGCGCTCGCGCACACCGGCGGTGGCCGGGGCACCGACACCGAGGTAGGCGACGAGGAGGGATACTACGAGGTTGAAGTCACGCTCGACGACGGCACCGAAATCGATGTCCACCTCGATGAGAACTTCAACGTCCTCGGCACGGAGTCCGGCGGCGCTGGCGAGGACGACGATTAGAACTGCAACGCAGTGCATCGTCGCGACACGAAGGGCCGGTGATCTACCGGCCCTTCATGCGTGCACTCTCGATTGTAATACTGATTCAGGTAGTCGATGGCAGGAAACCAGTGGCATTGGTAGGGGCGTGATTCATCACGCCCGGTGTCCACGGCAGCGAACGTATGCGGCTTCCGAGCTCGGGCGTGAGGGGCACCCTCTGGGTCCACGCCCCTACACTCAACCGGACTCCCTGATCGTGAAACAGTATAAGAATCAGTATCAGGGCAGCAACGCGCAGCCGAAGTAATCCAACAGACGCCCCAGATCATCCGGAGAAACCAGCACGTTCTGGCTACCGTTGCTCTGTAGCAACGTCTCCACCCGATCGAAGAGAGCTATCGAGCAGAACTCGGGCGCGTTTCGGGAGCGATAGTAGAGCCCGTCTGGCCGTGCTGGATGTTCCCACAGTGCTCGCGCCCAGCGCTGGGACACGTCGTGCGGTCCATCGCAGATCCTGTTGTCAGCGCCGATGCTCATCAACTGAGGTCCAGCGGTCAGATCGACAAGCTGTAGCGAGCGCGAGGCAACAACGGGACAGAGACAGCTCGCGTCCAGCAGGCTTTGGCTGACGAAGCGCTGGCTCGTGCCCTGGACGAACGCCTCTGCAAACGAACAATAGTCCGCCGCGCCCAGGTACATCGCGCCAAACCCGCCGGCAGGATCCGCCCAGCGCCCGTACTCGCGGTTGAAGAAGACCGCCCCGTAGCGGCTCCTATGTCCACGAAACATCCGCGGAGTCCTGAGCTGATACAGCGGTAGCTCGCGACGTGCTAGATCAGCGGGAGGTTCCGGAGGTGGCCCGGGAGCCGCGGCGTTTGCCGTCAACGCTATGCCGCGACCTGCTCGCCGTAGAGCTGTGCGGCTGCGACCGCCCGTGCAATCTCACCGGCCCGCAGCACGTCCAGCGGCGACTCATGCTCCAACCAACTGTTCGGCGTAAGCATGAACGCCAACTGTGTCCAGGCGTCGTACTCCTGAAGCTCGGAGAGGACCTCGGCCAGGCCATCCAGGTCGATTTGCCAGGTGGGGTAGACATAGCCGCGCTTGCCGAGGCTCAATCCGATGAGCGTGCCGCTCCTGCGCCGCTTGTCGATTGCTTGCCGGGTAACACCAAGGGCCTCAGCGAGCTCCTTCGTCGTGCAGCTTCCACCTTCCGCCGCCAGCAGTTGCTCGCGCATGCGCAGCCCACGCAGCCGGGCAGGCAACAGCGGATCTTGCGGGCGCAGCGCGTCCAGCACCTCGGGTTGTTCGAGAAAGCGGACAATTGCGTCGTACTCCGACCCGGCATCATTCTGTTGGAGATTCGCCGCGCTCGCGGTCACGTGCGCGAGGACGTTCAGAATCTCGTTGACGAACGCAGCGCCTTCTTCATGCCGGGCAACAGCCTGGAGCAACCGGGTAGTCGCGTCAACGGTCGCTGCTGGAACCTGTTGCGCTACCCGGTCAAGCCGCGCCGTGGAATGCATAACTGAATGATTGGCCATCTTGGACACTGCTCTTTGCTGCGCTACGTCATATCGGGGTCTGCCGACCACAAGCATGATGTCAGACATGCAACTTGGGCAACTGTCGTTTAGCTCTGTTCACGACGATCTAACGCTCCGCCAGCGCCAGCCGGATGCTGAGCGCTACGAACGCAGCGGCGAATGTCCGGTTCATCCAGCTCATCACTCGCGGCCGCCCGATGACCTGGCTTCGGACGGACGCGGCAAAGGCGCCGTAGCCGACAAAGACGACGAAGGTCATGAGCATGAAGATGGCGCTCAAGCCGAGCATGTAGAGCGACGCATTTGACTGGTTAGCGTCCACAAACTGCGGCAGGAAGGCCAGGAAGAAGATCGACAGCTTCGGGTTGAGGATATTGATCAGGATCGCCGTCCGAATGACCGCCAGATTCGAACGCTCCGCAACGTCATCGTCGGCCA
>JAUIIK010000257.1 GCA_030431755.1 Chloroflexia bacterium | reverse complement strand
CAGGGCGGTAGGGCGATTCGTAGTACTTGCGGATGCCGAGTTCGCCGTTGGGGTCGATGCGCCAGGAGAGCTCGATGAAGAACTCGTCCTCTTCCCAGACCTCGCCGGGGTTGGCCTGCCAGGTGTAGTCCACCTTCTGGCCCATCTTCTCCATCGCGACCCGGACGACCGGCTGGCGGAAGCCGAACCAGCGGCTGGCGTGGGTCTCCTGACTCTGATTGTCGTGACGCTCCGGGGCGAGGCCCATCGGCAGGACGTAGTCGGCGTACCAGGCCGTCTCGTTCCAGGTCGGCGTCAGAGCGATGTGCTGTCCGATGCGCTTTTCGTCGGTCAGCATCTCGATCCAGGAGAAGCCGTCCGGATTGGTCCAGACCGGGTTGTAGACGCGTGTGAAATAGACATCCATCTTGCGCTCGGGCCCGGCGTCGCGCATCAAATGCGGCATCAGGAATGACATCTCGTGGTGGGCCAGCGGGTACTCCTTCGGCCACATGATCTCGTTCCAGCGGCTCTGCGGCCCCGGCTTGTTCCAGGGCGTCGGGACGAACTTGTCCCAGGCGTTGGGCGAGACGCCGCCCTCGGTGCCGACCGAGCCGGTCAGGACGTTGAGCAGGAAGAGGCAGCGCGCGACTTGCCAGCCACCGAGGTTACCGGCCGAGGCTGAGCGCCAGTTGTGGGTCGCGAAACGCGAGCCAGCGTCGGCGATCTGGCGGGCGATCTCGACGACCTGCTTCGCCGGGACGCCGCTCTCCTCCTCCGCTCGCGCGGGCGTGTATTCAGCGTAGAGGTCGCGCAACGCTTCGATAAAGCTGTCAATGGTCGGGTCGAGGTCGGGACGCTCTGCGCGGAGATAGCTCTGCCAGTTGACCCAGCGGCGGATGTATTCGCGGTCGTAGCCGCCCTCATCGAGGATGACCTTGGCCATCGCCAGCAGGACGGTCGGCTCGGAGCCGGGCCAGGTTGGCAGCCAGTGGTCGGCCATCGACGCGGTGTTCGAGAGGCGCGGGTCCATGACGGCCAGCTTCGCGCCGGCCATCTTGCCTTCCATGATCCGTTGGGCGTGTGGGTTGAAGTAGTGCCCGGTTTCGAGGTGCGATGAGATCAACAGGATGAACTTGGCGTTGGCGTGATCCGGCGAAGGGCGGTCGATGCCCATCCAGCTGGCGTAGCCGAAGCGCGCCCCGGCCGAGCAGACGTTGGTGTGCGAGTTGTGGCCGTCGATGCCCCAGCTCTGGAGCACTTTCTCCATGTAGCCGTCCTCGCCGGGGCGGCCGACGTGGTACATGATCTCGTTATGTCGGTCTTCGAGCAGCGCCGTCCGGATGCGCCCGGCGATGTCGTCGAGCACTTCCTCCCAGGTCGTCCGGACCCACTGGCCGGAACCGCGCTCGCCTGCGCGTTTCATGGGATAGAGGATGCGGTCGGGGTCGTAGACCTGGTTGACGGTGGCCGGTCCCTTGGCGCAGTTGCGGCCGCGCGAGCCGGGGTGGAGCGGGTTGCCCTCCAGCTTGCGGATGCGGAGCGTCTCTTTGTCGACGTAGGCCAACAGCCCGCAGGCGGCCTCGCAGTTGAAGCAGATCGTCGGGACGATGGCATAGCGCCGTTCGACGCGCTCCGGCCAGGCTTTCGGGTCCAGCTCGGCCCAGTCATCCCACTGCTCGACCGGCGGGTACGAGCGCAGTCCACTGGTGACGCTCGGGTCCCACGGCTCGTTCGTCGCCATGGCGGCCTCCGCCTGCCGGATTGCCTTGCCGAGCGCCGCTGGATCGGTTCGCTCTTCTTGGTCGACCATACGTCTATTGCTCCTCTACCCCGACGCACTCAACGCTCACTCATTGTAGCGAGAGTCAGCGTCAACCGTCGGCCCCTGCAGGGCGTGGGCACCGAGATGGTAGAGTCGCAGCCTGGAGGAAACGAGCGAGATGAGGTGCTCATGAGCGGTAACCAGGGTGATTCGGGAGAGGGCGCAAAGCAGGACCGGCGGGCGCGCGGGATCGGCGTCGGCATCGCGCTTGGGGCAGGGATCGGTGTCGCGCTTGGCGTTGCGCTGGACAACCTGGCCCTGGGTATCGCCATCGGCACGGCAATCGGGGTCTCGATGGGCGTTGCCATCAGCGAGTCAAAGCTCGGGGATTCCGACGAGCAGCCCTAGAACCATCTGCGGATGGATCGGCTTTCTGGACGATGGTTGCGACGACAAGTCGCAGGCTCTCGCTGACCGACCAGAGATGCCGCCACAGACGAACGGCCCGCCAGGCTTGACATATGACTGTGACCGACTGTCACTTTCGTCCCT
>JAUIIK010000004.1 GCA_030431755.1 Chloroflexia bacterium | reverse complement strand
AGTGGACCTCGTCGCTGCCTACGGGAATGATCGTGCAGCCTTGACCACCATGGCAGCGGGCTGTCCGCGAGACGCCGTGGGCCGAGAGCGTGACCTGCTGCCGTTGCCGGTCGACATCGATCTCGATGTCGTCCCAGTCGACGGGATTGCCTTCCGGTCGGACGTGGGTACGGATATCGTGGGCGAAGAACTCATCCGGTTCCCGGCCGATGACGAAGCTCCCGGAACAGAGGAGCTTGGCGAACATTGCCAGGGCGTGGCTAAGCTTCTCGCGGTCGATGTTGGCGGCTGGATCAGTCATGAGCAGGCGTCCTTTCGTCTGCGTTGATCGGGCGAAGGTAGCCTGTCCAGCCCGCGGGTGTCTAGCGTTGGCGTGTGGGCAGCCACGCCGTTGCGTGGCCCGGCGCGTTATTCTGCCCGTCGGGCGCCTGACGAACTTGTTATGGGAGGGCCATGCCGATCAGGATCCGCCACGGTGATGAAGCGCGCTATGCCCGGTATCTTGCCGGGTTGGCGCGCGTCCCGCGCCGCGCGCTCGCCGTCGGTTTCGAGCTGAGCCAGGCGACCGCGGCAGAGCTCTTCGTCGAGGGACGCGAGTTCTACCCGCCGATGCTGGCGGATATCCAGCTAGCGACGACCTCGATCCACATCAATCAGTTCGGCGTCCGGCCGGGTGTCGTCTCCGACCGCTTCGCCGAACTCCTGATCGCCAAGGCGCGTAGCGGAGTGCCGGTGCGGATGATCGTCGATGCGCGCGGGAGCCGGCCCGACGGCGAGTCACGGGCGCTATTCGAGCGCCTAACCGCCGGCGGCGTCGAGATCTTCGTGAATAGGCCGTTTGCCGTTAGAGTCGCCCGCGCTCCCATTGGTACGGACGGTCCGCTGCGCTGCAACCTGCGAAACCTGTTTGCCGTCGACCATCGTAAGGCCGTCATCGTCGATGGCCGCACCGGCTGGATTGGGACGGCTGGGATTGAGGACCGCTTCGAGGACGGCCGCCACCACGACCTCTTTGTCAGGCTTCAGGGACCGGTCGTCAGCCAGTTGCAGGCGGTCTTTCTGGCGAGCTATCGCTGGCATGGGGGCGCGTACGCAGACGCCGACATACCTGCGCTCTTTCCTGCCCCGCCGCCGCTAGAGACCGAGGCAAGCCCGGCGTTGGTGCTCCACAACGCGCCGGGACGCTACCGGCCGATCTCCCGCCACATCGTGGATCTGTTGTCGCGGGCGGAGGAGCGCCTGGATGTGATGAATCCCTACGTTGCGCACCCGCAGATGTTCCAGCTGCTGATTGACGCCGCGCGGCGCGGTGTCAGGGTGCGGCTTGTCGTTCCACCGGCCCGGGCCACCTGGTCCACCGGCTATGTGCGGCTCTACCACCAGGAGCGGCTGGCCGCGGCGGGTGTCGAGACCTGGACCTATCCGACCGTCGCCCACGCGAAGGCGTTCGTCCGTGATGACGCCGATGTGTTGGTCGGCTCTTGCAATCTCGAGACATGGAGCCTGCGGCGCTTTTTCGAGATTGATGTGCGCATCCAATCGACACACCTCGCACAACAGTTCCGGTCCCGGCTGTTCGAGCCGGATATCGCTAGATCGCAACCCGCCCTACCGGCACGAGGCTTGCGGGAACGGGCATGGTCGACGGCCTTCTATCTAGTATCACCGCTGCTCTAGGCCTCGACCGGTGTTCGACTCAATCGAGCGTCGTCTCGCCTCCCGGAGCGAGTATGCGGATGTCGGTCTGCGGGGCGAGGCGACGGGCCGCAGTTGCGAAGACGTGCGGCGGGTCAACCAGAAAGCCCGCCCGGTGTAAGGCTGTGCCGATGGGGTGGAAGGTGCCCCAGTGGATCGGAACGACCACCTTTGGCTTCAAACGCACGACGGCTTCGGCGGCACGGAATGGATCGAGATGACCTTCGCCGAGCGTCGGACCCCAGCCCCAGACCGGTATCAGGGCGAGATCAATGTCGCTAGCGAGATGCGCCATGCCGGCGAACAAGTCAGTGTCACCGGGATAGTAGATGCGGTGCGCGCCGTCGAGCATGAAGCCGATCGCCTCAGCCGTTGGCCCGAATGGCGGCCGCCAGCCGCTGTGGTGGGCCGGCACGGCGTTGATATCGAGCACCTCGACCCGCTCGCTTGCGCCAACCGGTAGTTCGCGCACGTTACGGAAGCCCTTGCCGCGGAGCCACGAGCCGGCACGCTCCGGCACGAGGAGCAGCTTGTCTTTGCCGAGCCGTTCGAGCGTCGGCAGATCCAGATGGTCGTGGTGCATGTGCGAGATCAGGATGACGTCGACGCGCTCCGGCCAGTCTTCGGGCAGCAACGGGTTCTTGCGCCAGAGGTGGGCCACCCGGCGGCGCAGAACCGGGTCGGTCAAGACCCATGTCTCGTCCTGGTTCATCAGCACGGTCGAGTGACCGAGCCAGCGGACATAGGTCGTCACGGCCATCGACCAGTGGTCGCAGCTGGCTGGCGCGTCGAGCTGCCTCGGGACCAGGGGATTCGCTGTCTCACAAGATCATTCATAGTTTCAGAAGTGTACGGGCTGGGCTGTCGTGGGCCGGTAGGCTGGAGGATGGATGAACGACCAATCCGATACATGTGTCGCATCTCTCCAGGCTGGGGGCAACGCCTCAACGTTCGCGATAACGGCAATAGATTGAACCCCGCCGGTAATTGCCGGCGGGGCTATGCATGTCAGCTTGTGCGCCGGTCTATGGCGCGGACCAGAGGCCGTACTCGCAGTCGAGTTGGACGCCGCCCCAGCCTGCGCCGTCGTTGCCGTCGCCGCAGCTCAGGACGTTAGTGCCTTCAGCGTCCCAGAGCAAGTCGTCGCCAGCACCGGCCCAGAGCCAGTCATCGTTCGGCCCGCCGAGCAGCGTGTCGCCGCCGCCACCACCGGTGAGGTGATCTTCCCCGCTGCCGCCACGTAACGTGTCGACGCCATTGCCGCCCCAGATCCGGTCGTCATGGTCGCCGCCGTCGAGCGTGTCGCGGCCGGCATTGCCGTAGATCTCATCGCCCCAGGCGCCGCCGTCGATTCTGTCGTCGCCGAGATTGCCCTCGATGTAGTCGTTGCCTTCGTGGCCCTCGATGAGGTCGTTGCCCGGTCCGCCGAAGATCCTGTCAGCGCCGTCGTGGCCGAAGATCGTGTCATCGCCGAAGCCGCCACAGATCACGTCATCACCGCCGAGCCCGAAGATTCTGTCGTTGCCGCCGCCGGCCTCGATGATGTCGGCGCCGGCTGTGCCGATGATGACGTCATTGCCGAGCGTGCCGGTGATCGTCGGCGTCAGGCCGTCACACAGGATGGTTGCGATGCCGCTACCCTTCGTCGCGCCGGCATCAATCGCCTGGGCGCTTATACCAGTGACCGCAAGCGCGAGCGCCGCCGTGCCGAACAGCGCCTTGCGAGCAACGCGCTGAATGCCGTCGTGTGTCAAACGGTTCCACATGATGTGTGCCCTTCATCCTCGTTCCTGCCAGACTGCCTGCCTATCAGGTGTCCCTTGCTGATTCTCAGATTAGGGAGGTCTGCGGGCGCTGGTGGTCTTCCTGCTTTCCGCTCTGGTGTCGTCCTGGATACAGACACACTCTGACTCGCCATCCTCATGTCTGCCGGGTGGAGTTCAGTTCCGCACTCGAACAATCTAGAAGCGCGGAACCGGGCGGAGATGAACCCCGCCCCTACGTGTGATGGTGGGGGATTGCTCTCCGGGTTTCGGACCCTTTCGCACGGATTGCAGGCGGCGCTCCGAAGTCCGTGTCGAGGAGGCGACAGGGGAGCTGTCAAGCGGGATACAAGGTCAGGCTCCGACGCTCTTTAGAGTCGGGATACAGGCGTCAACACGCGACGCCTCCGACTTGGAAGGACGAAGGGAGTCGGACCTTGAAACGTCTGGCCTGTACGCTCGCGGCGGCCGGGACACTGCTTGTCTCGCTCGTGCCGCTCTTTACCGGGACGGCGCTGGCCGCCGAACCCGGCAATCAGTATTTTCAGCGCACCTGGCAACGGACAGATCTGCCCGTTGCCGATCTGCTCGTCAGCCGCACCTGGATGTGGGGGCCGGAGGCCGCGACCGATCTGATGGTCGAGTCCTACGACGAAGCCCCAGGCGCCGAGCGCTCCGTCCAGTATTTCGATAAGAGCCGGATGGAGATCACCAACCCGAGCGGGGACAGCGGCTCGGTCTGGTACGTCACCAACGGCTTGCTTGTCGTTGAGCTGATCACCGGCGAGATGCAAGTCGGCGACAATCGCTTCGAGCCGCGGCAGCCGGCCGAGGTCCCGGTTGCGGGCGACGGCAACGACATCAATGGCCCAACCTACGCGACCTTCGCCACGGTGCTGGACGCCCAGGCGACGCCGGTTGGTACCACCCTCACCAACCGCATCGCCAGGTCCGGCCAGATCACCAGCGATCCGTCGTTGGCGGTCCAGGGTGTCCAGGCTGGTTTCTACGACGATGTCACCGGGCATACGATTGCCCAGCCCTTCTGGGGGTTCATGAACTCGAGCGGCATGGTCTATGAGAATGGGCAATATGCCGACGATTCGATGTTCGAGAGCCCGCTCTTCGCGACAGGCCGGCCGATCACCGAGGCCTACTGGGCCGAGGTGCTGATCGCCGGCACGCCGACCGACGTGCTGATGCAGTGCTTCGAGCGCCGCTGCTTGACCTTCAACCCGTCGAACGGCGCGGGCTGGCAGGTCGAGGCCGGCAATGTCGGCAGTCATTACTACGAATGGCGCTACGGCTCCGATGAAGAACCGGGCAATGTCCCGCCGCCCGGCAACGAGCCGCCGAGCGATCCCGGCCCTGGTGATCCGCCCCCGGGCGACCCACCTCCCGGCAACCCGCCGCCGTCGAACCCGCCGGAAAACGCCCCGGCAGCGCCGGTGAACCTGACGGCTGAGTTCGAGCACCGGCATGGTCCGGATGACTTCGATCCGTGGACGCCGCTCATCGCCTTGACATGGGACGACGTGTCGAACGATGAGCAGGGCTTCCAGATCTACTATGGTCTCTATGGAGAGCAGTTGAGCCCGCTGGGCAACGTTCCTGCGAACACGGTCATGTACGACTGGCACGACGGCACGCCGGGCAAGGAGTATTGCTTCGCGGTGACGGCAATCGGCGCGGATGGCGAATCCGCCCCGTCGTCAACCGCCTGCGCCGAGTGGCCGGGCGGGCCGCGGCTGCTGGAGCCGGTCGATGGCTACGTCGCCTACGAGCGGGAGCTCACCTTCCGCTGGACACCCGTTGACGGCGCGGACTCCTACGTCGTTTGCCTCTACTACCCGAATTATGCCGACGAAGAGTGCGGCGGATCGGTACGCATCGGGTCCGGCGACGGGCACGCCGTCTACGACGCCACGGAGTTGACCTGGGAGATCAGCCCCTGGTTGGCCGACTCCGGCGAACGCACCGACTTCATCTGGACCGTTGCCGCCTGCCACGACGGCTACTGCGTCCCGGCGGATCACTACCGCGATCTGACGCTCGATCTCTCCGGCCAGCTCGATGCTCCACGGCTCATCGCCCCCGAGGATGACGCCGTCGTGCATGACCGCATGCTCACCTTCGAGTACGAGCCGGTCAACGGCGCGAACGGCTACGTGCTCTGCATCATCGGTTGGGATGTGCGCGAGTATCACTGCGACTTCGACATGACGCCGCAGAACACGCAGCTTTACTGGCACGGCGGACCCGGCGCGAACGGCAGCTTCGAGGTCGAGCTCGACCCGCAGCTCGCGCCGGAAAATCAGGGCACGACGCTCTACTGGACGGTTGCGGCCTGCGCCAGCGACGCCTACGACTGCACCGGCCAGGGCATCTACTACGAGCTGCACTGGGACCCGACCTACGCGATCCCAGCTCCTGAGCTCGAAGCTCCAGTGCTCGACTACAGCGAAGTTGATCTGAATGACCCGGGCCGTTACGTCTTCCACTGGCATCTCTCCGACGGCGCTGAGACCTACCAGCTGTGCGTCTACGCGCCGGGCGCTGACTGCGCGGCGCAGGGCGGGCAGACCTACAAGTCCGCTCCGCTCGGCCCGGCGGTCGATGTCTACCCGATGGACATCCCGCTCTGGCTCGCGCCGGATGGCTACGTGACCGAGCTGCGTTGGACCGTCGCCGCATGCGACGCCTACAACGACTGCGTCTGGCAGCAGAACTACCAGACGATCCACGTCGACCGCGTCAACCAGCAGCAGCTGGTTGCGCCGACGCTGGACAGCCCGGCCAATGGCTACGTAACCGGCGACTCGCCGCTCTACCTGAACTGGAACCCGGTACCGGGCGCGGCCAGCTACCGTGTCTGCCTGGCCTACGATGCCGGCGATAGCTGCCCGTACAACCAGACCTTCTGGTCCTCGTACCTCGATCCGTCCGAGACGAGCTGGACGGTCTACAACGCCGAGAACACCTACACCGAACTGGAGTGGACCGTTGCCGCCTGCGACGCCGCCAACAACTGCGTCTGGCAGGAGAACGCCTGGACGGTGACGATCGACCGGCTCGGCGCACCGCTGCTCGCTGCCCCGGCGCTGGTGAGCCCGCAGAACGGCTACCAGACCGCCGACCGCCGCATCGACTTCGAGTGGGCCGGCGTGACCGGCGCGGAGACCTACATCGTCTGCGCCTACGTCAGCGGCGGCAACTGCGAGAACAACAGCGGCCTCGAATACAAGTCGAGCACGCTGGGGCCTGGCGTCCGCACCTACCCGCTGACGATCCCGGTTCACCTCGCGCCAGATGATGTGACGACCGACATCTACTGGAAGGTGGCGGCCTGCGACAGCTCGAACAATTGCGCCTGGCAGCCGAGCTACCGCTGGATCGTCCTCAGCCCGGACATGGAAGCACCGCATCTCGTCGGCCCCAATGCCGGGTACGAGACGACCGAGCGGCGGGTTGTCTTCGAGTGGGACCTCGTGCCGGACGCGACAAGCTACCAGATCTGCGTCGCGGCGCCG
Organism: Chloroflexia bacterium; assembly: GCA_030431755.1. Classification (GTDB taxonomy): domain Bacteria; phylum Chloroflexota; class Chloroflexia; order Thermomicrobiales; family CFX8; genus JAUIIK01. The sequence continues at coordinate 68,951 of JAUIIK010000004.1, read as the reverse complement.
GGCGATAGCTGCCGGGACAATCCGGTAGATGTCTACAAGTCCTCGCCGCTCGGACCGACGGTGACGACCTACCCGCTCGATATCCCCTACTGGCTCGCGCCGGACGGCGAGCGGACCCAGGTCAACTGGGTAGTCGGCGCGTGCTATGCCAACGGCAACTGTGTCTGGCAGATGGCGTACCACTCGCTCTACGTCGATCTGCGCTAGAACCAGCGTTCCACCAGCAAGCGGCCTTCGGGTAGGATGCCCGGAGGCCGCTTCCCGTTGAGCGCAAGGAGCACCCCGCATGATCGCCACCCGCACCATCGATGTCGTCGAGGATTACCACGGCACGCCCGTCTCCGACCCCTACCGCTGGTTGGAGGATGACAACGACGAGACCGCCGCCTGGACTCAGGCCCAGAACCGCTACACCGAAGGCTATCTGGCCGAGGTCGACGAGCGCGAGGCGTTGCGGGAGCGGCTGACGGCTCTCTGGAACTTCCCCCGGCAATCCATCCCGATCAAGGCCGGCGACTACTACTTCTTCTCGCGCAACGACGGACTCCAGAACCAGTCGGTCTACTGCGTCCAGCAGGGATTGGACGGCGAGGCGCGTGTGTTGCTCGACCCGAACACGCTGAGCGACGACGGGACGGTTGCGCTGAGTAACGCGACGCCGAGTCGCGACGGGCGCTACCTCGCTTATGCGACCTCCGAAGCCGGCAGCGACTGGCAGGAGACGAAGATCCGCAACGTCGAAACCGGTGAGGACCTGCCCGAGACAATCCGCTGGGTGAAATTCCACGAGATTGCCTGGCATCCGGACGGCAGCGGCTTCTACTACAACCACCTGCCGGAGCCGGGCAGCGTCACGCCAGAGGATCAGAACCTCTACAGCCGCGTCTGCTGGCACGCGCTCGACACTGATCCGGCTGACGATCCGATCATCTACGAGCGGCCCGAGTTCAAGGAGCTGCGCTTCGTCCCCTACATCACCGATGATGGTCGTTTCATTATCTTGACGGCATCGGTCGGAACCGACGCCGAGACGCGCATCTATTTCCGTCCGGTCGAAAGCGACGGAGATTTCGTCCGTCTGCTCGACGAAGCGGACGCCGAGTATCAGTTCATCGACAACGACGAAGAAAAGTTTCTCGTCATCACGACGCTAGATGCGCCGCGGGGCCGGGTCGTAATGATCGATCTCAATGCGCCGGGGCAAGCGGAGTGGCTGGACATCATTCCTGAGGACCAGGATGCAACGATCGAGCTCGCCTGGGCCGCGGGCAACCAGCTGGTAGTTGTTGTCCGCCGCGACGCCCAGCAGCAGATCCTCGTGTACGAACGTACAGGCGATTTCATTGGAGAGATCCAACCCGACGCCGACGATGTCTTCTCACTCGACGCGATGTGGGGCAAGCGCGGTGAGCACGAGATGTTCCTTGCCTTCTCTTCGTTCCTGCGTCCATCTACCCCCTACCGTGTTGAACTGCCGGCGACGGAGGCCGAACCACTAGTCACACCGGCTGTCGACTTCAAGGCCGACGATTACGTCACCCACCGGATCACGGCGACCTCGAAGGATGGCACCGAGGTGCCGCTCTTCGTCGCCCATCGCAAGGATCTCGAACTCGATGGATCGGCCCCGGCGCTGCTCCACGCCTATGGCGGCTTCAATATCTCGATGGGGCCGCACTTCGAGGTCCGGCCGCTGGCCTGGCTCGAACGGGGCGGCGTCTACGCGCTCGGTATCCTGCGCGGTGGCGGTGAGTTCGGCGAGGAGTGGCACGAGGGCGGCATGCTGGCAAACAAGCAGAACGTCTTCGACGACTTCATTGCCTGCGGCGAGGCGCTCATCGCCGGGGGCTACACCAGCAGCGACGGCCTTGTTATCAACGGCCGCAGCAACGGCGGGCTGCTCGTCGCCGCCTGCCTGGCCCAGCGGCCCGACCTCTACGGCGCGGTCATCTGCGAGGTGCCGGTAACGGACATGCTGCGCTTCCACAAGTGGAGCGCCGGCCACTTCTGGACCGGGGAGTACGGCAACGCCGAGCAGAACCCGGAGCACTTCGACTTCATGTACGCTTACTCGCCGCTCCACAATCTGGAGATGGGCGCATCCTACCCACCGACGCTGGTGACGACCGCCGACACTGACGACCGGGTCGTGCCGGGCCACGCCCGCAAGTTCGCGGCGGCGCTCCAGGCGGCCCAGGGCGGCGACGCCCCGATCCTCCTCCGCGTCGAATCCCGCGCCGGCCACGGCCACGGCAAACCGATCACCAAACAGATCGCCGAATCAACGGACATCCTGGCGTTTCTTAGTGAGGTGTTAGAGCAGAAAAAGGGATAGCTGACGGTCCGACTCTGCCATGTCGAGCGCATCCATGCGGAGCGGGTGGAAGCTCAAAGTTCGACGTAGCTCTGGAGCTCAACAGAGATCTCCCTCCGCTGGTTAAGACGACAGTTCTTGCAGCCACTGCGATATGCATTGATGGTTCGACTGCAAATCACGCCAACCAACACCGTAGGGATGGGGCTCGTCCCCATCCTGCAAACGCGACTCGACGAATCCACGGATGGGGACGAGCCCCATCCCTACGAATTTCGGGGGTTCTTCGGAACGCGGCACCCGCGATGTCGTCGAGAATCGGTAGAGGGAGAGCATCCTCCTAATGGCACGAGGAACTCGAAACTAGGCGTACTCGACGGCTGCTCGAATGTCATCGCGAAGCGTTATGACGCCAGCAGGCGCTCGCCGTTGGTCAGGATGCGCTGCGTGTCGGCGTCGCTGAGGCCTGCCTGCTCGACGAACTCAACCGGCTGCTCCATGCCCAAATCGAAGGGGTAGTCGGTGCCGAGGATGATCTGGTCCGCGCCGAAGCTATCGACCAGATGGCGCAACGCGCGCGGCTCGAAGACGATCGTGTCGTAGTAAAGCCGCCGGGCGAGCGCTGCCGGATCGTCGGTGTGCAGCCGCGCCTCGGGCCGAACGTCGTGGCCGTGGAGCACCCGGCCGAGCACGCCGGGCAACGCGCCGCCGCCGTGCGAGAGGATGATCCTGAGGTCGGCATAGCGCTCCAGCACGCCGCCGAGGATCAGCCGGGTTGCCGCGATGGCGGTATCGAACGGGTTGCCGAGCAGATTCCGCAGATAGTAGCCCTCCAGCCGCTCCGGGCCGATGATGTAGTGCGGGTGGATGAGCACAAGGAGCCCGAGCGCGTTGACCCGCTCCCAGAAAGGCTCAAGCGCCGGCGCGTCAAGCTCGACCCCGTTGATGTTGCTGCCGATCTCGATACCCCGCAACCGCAGATCGCCCCACAGTCGCTCAAGCTCTTCGACCGCCGCTGGCACGTCCTGGAGCGGGACCGTGCCGAAGGCAACAAAGCGTTCCGGGCGGGGCACGGCTGCCGCAGCGACGCCGTCGTTGAGTGCGCGTGCCCAGCGGACGCCGAGCTCCGCCGGTAGTTCGTATTGGAAGCAGAAGGGCGGGATGACGAGCATCCGGCGGTCGAGCCGCTGCCGTTCGAGGTCTGCGAGCTGACGGTCGAGGTCGAAGAGCTGAGCTTCGAGACGCATCTGCTGGTTCGGCGCAGTGAAGGCAACCTCGCTGCTCTCCCGCTGGAAGCGAATCCCGACATCGGCGCTGTTGGCGGCGTCCAGTGGGATGAAGTGACTGTGCAGATCGATAACCATCGGCCTGGTCCTTTGGAATGGAGGCGATTCTTCGCGAGTGGATGATACCGATTTGTGCTGCGCCGTTGGGTCGCAGCGGGTATCGGAGCGTAGTGTGGCGCGGGCCTAAAGGGAACGGCGCAGGCGGTCGATAGTGTCTAGAGACGCCTGAAGGACCAGGCGCGTTTGTCAGACGATGGAGAGCAACTGTGCGGTCAACGTTCACTGGCATCGAAACCGCGATGCGCGCGATCAACGCGATGCAGCTCGCCCTCGATACCACCACCCACAACATCGCCAACGCCACCACACCCGGCTATTCCCGCCAGCGCGTCGAGCTGTCTGCTTCCGAGGCCTACACCAAGCCCTCGATGTACCGTATTCCCCAGCCAATCCAGATCGGCACCGGCGTCAATATCGACGGCCTGGAGCGCGTCCGCGACATCTTCATCGACCGCCAGGTGCGCGCGGCATCGGCCGATCTCGGCAACGCCGAGGCGACGGTCAAGTATTACGACCGCATCGAAGCCCTGATCAACGAACCGTCGTCAAGTGAGTTCAGCAGCCAGCTGGCGAACTTCTGGAACTCCTGGAACGAGCTCTCGCTGGACCCGGCCGATCTCTCGGCGCGCGCCGTCGTGCTCGAAGCTGGCGCGTCGGTCACTGACACGATGAACCGCACCAACACCCAGCTCACCCAACTGCGGGCCGATGTTGCCGAGGACATCAGCTATGTCGTGCCGGAGATCAACCAGCTGGCCCAGGGCGTCGCCGACCTCAACAAAGAGATCGTCAAGCTCGTCGGCCTCGGCCAGACGCCGAACGACCTGCTCGACCGGCGCGATCTGATGATCGACGACCTGGCCAAGCTGACCGGCGCGACGGTGAGCCTGCAGGCCGATGGCTCGGCCAACATCGCTCTCGACGGGCGCTTGCTCGTCGATGGCCTGACCGTTGACCCCTTGCAGACGCAAGCGGCCGGCGGCGGCAATATCGACATCGTCTGGTCGTCGGACTCGGCGGCGGTGACGCTCCCGGCCAGCGAGCTGGGCGCGTTGCAAACGATGAACAACACGACGCTGCCGGACATCCTGACCGATTTCAACGACTATTTCACCGAGCTCACGACCGGCGTCAATGCGATTCACCAGAACGGCTACGGCCTGACTGACCCGGCCGGCCCGCCACCGGGACGCGATTTCTTCGTCGTCACCGGCGGTGTCTACAGTGTCAACCCGGTGCTGGAGACCGACCCCGAGCTCGTTGGCGCGGCGCAGTCTGCCGGCGTGCCGGGCGACAACTCGAACGCGCTGGCGCTCGCGAACCTGGCCAGCACCAAGGTCACCAACGGCGGCACGACGACCTACTCCGAGCACTACACGCTGATCGTGACCGACATCGGCGCGGACGCCCAGCGGCAGATCAACGCTGTCCAGACCCACCAGTCGCTCACCAGCTATTTCGAGACGCAGCGGCAGTCGGTGTCGGGCGTCTCAATCGACGAGGAAGTGGCGAACCTGGTCAAGTTCCAGCGTGCCTACGAAGCGGCCGCCAGAGCGATGACCGTCGCCGACGAGGCGCTCGACATCATTATCAACCGCATGGGTCTCGTCGGACGGTAGAGGAGTAACACGATGCGCGTCACCCATAGCATGATCGTCACCAACGTCATGAACGATGTCCGGACGAACCTGGCCCGGATGAACAAGACGCAGCAGCAGATCTCGAGCGGCAAGCGCTACACCCGCGCCTCCGACAATCCGACAGCCGTGGCCCGCTCGATGAACTCGCGCACGACCGAGTCGCGGGTCGAGCAATACCAGCGCAACGTCGACAACGCCGTCGGTTGGCTCAACACCAGCGATGCGGCGATCCAGGCGGCGACGGATGTCATCCAGCGGGCGCGCGAGCTGGCGGTCATGGGCGGCAACGACGCCTTACCGGACAAGGAGCGCGAGCTCATTGCTCAGGAAGTCGACCAGCTGCTGGAGCAGCTGACCGACCTCGGCAACACGAAGTTCAACGGCAGCTACATCTTCGCCGGCCAGCTCACGGAGACGCCCGCCTACACCGCCGGCTCGCCGCCGGTGTATCAGGGCGACACGAACGACGTCGAGCGCGAGATTAATGATGGCGTGCAGGTGGCGATCAACATCCACGGGCCGGATGCCTTCGGCTCGGCGATGCAGTCGCTGGTCGACCTGGCAGACGATCTGCGCGCGAGCGACGCCAACGCGATCCGCAACCGCATCACGGATCTCGACGCCGCCCAGGATGACATTCTGACTCAGGGCGCGTTGATCGGCGCGCGCACGAACCGCATCGAGATGCAGGAGGACAGGCTGATCGCGACGCGCATCAGTCTGGAGTCGCTGCGGAGCGAGGATGACTCCGTCGACATCGTCGAGGCGATTGTCCGCTTCAACTCCGAGGAAACCGTTTACAACGCATCACTGCAGGCCGGGGCCAAGATCATGCAGCCCAGCTTGCTTGACTTCATACGCTAGCAGCAGGAGGATCGGAAGTCTGATGAACGCGATGACGCAGACGCAGGATGCCAACGTCGAAGCGGACGTGGTGGTAGAGGATGGTTTGCCGCCCGTCGTCGCGCGTGTGACATTCGCCAATGGACTCGTCGGCTGCAAGCACTGGCAGCACTTCGACTTGCGCGGTGATTTCAGCCGCGAGCCGGTCGGGCTGCTGATCAGCCGCGACGACCCCGACCGCATCTTCTTTGTCTCGCCGGTCGAATACACCGCGCCCGGCGGCATGCTGCGCTTCAACAATGAAGATACCCGGGCGCTCCGCCAGCATGGCGCGGGCGTGCGGGACGAGGTGCTCACGCTCGTGACGCTCAATGTCGACGATGCCGGGAGCCTGACCGCGAATCTGCTCGGCCCGCTGGTGATCGACCTCGAAACGTGCGAGGGCCGGCAGGTCGTCTTGACGGACGTGACCCTTTCCACGCGCCATCGGGTGATGGTGGCCCAATCGGATGGAGCCGAATAGTGCTGGTACTTGCGCGAAAGACTGATCAAGCGATTTTGCTGGGCGACGGCATTCGTATCGTCGTCCTGGGCGTCAGCGGCGACCGAGTGCGGATTGGCATCGAGGCGCCGCGCGAAGTGCCGATCCTGCGCCAGGAGCTGCGCGACGCCGTTGAGGAGTCCAACCTCGACGCCAGCGACAGCGGCTCGGCAGCGGAACGCTGGCAGGCCTTCCAGGCCGCTGTCGGCCAGGGCAAAGGCGCCCCTTCAGGCGATTCCACACGCGCGGCCTGACCCTGCCGCCCCCGCAGGACCTTGCTCGCAGCGGAACCAACGACCGGCGTAGCCAGCGGCGCATTTCGCACACCAGCCGCTGGTTTCGTCGTTGCTCGCTCCGTGGTCGGCAGGGGACGAGCCTCTGCCCTACGCTGCATGAACCAGTTGGTTCCGGCTATGAGGCAGCATGTGCGACACGCATGTGATGACGGGCCCGCTCAATGAGCAACGTAGGAAGTTGAGTTCATCTCACTCTGCATGCATCAAATCAAACCGTTTGCTTGCCGTGCGCCCGAGATCTGGCGGCACCCAGTGCCATGCGACAGAAGCCACAGCAACAACGTCGTCATCCCGAGAAAGGCTTTGCGCCCGAGGGATCTTGTTGCGAGCGTGCCACCCACCGGTGCCGTAGACCGTGATCGACCGCGCTCCGGCAACCGCGACCATCCTCGTCGGAAAGCGGCGCTGTTGGTCGTAGATCCCTCGGGCGCAAAGCCTTCCTCGGGATGCCAGGTTCAGAGCGAGACGTTCGTCGACGACGGTGCTTGGCGGCGTGCGGCGGAGAGCATGGGCGCGGTTTCCCTGCCCTTTAGCTAATTTGATGCATTAAGGGTGAAGTTCGTCCCCACCTGATGTTGTCTTCGATCCCGTGGCCGGGCGGAGATGAGCTTCACCTGGCCACGGTCCGTGTGGGCTTGGGTCTAGCCGTTCACGACGACGTCGTTGATCGTCTCAAGGGCCTGGTCGATGTCGTCGGATGTGATGTCGAGATGCGTCACGGCGCGAATGCGGTCGGCGCGCCCGCCCATGCGAACGCCCTTCTCCGTTGTCGCGTCGCTGATCTCCGTGCCGCTGCGGCCAGTTTCCGTGACGTCGAAGAAGACGATGTTCGTTTCGATATCGTCCGGGTCGATCTGAATTCCCGGAATCTCCGCCAGACCCTTGGCTAGCTTCTTGGCGTTGGCGTGGTCCTGGGCCAGCCGCTCGATGTTGTTCTCGAAGGCGTAGATGCCGGCCGCCGCGATGATCCCGGCCTGGCGCATCGCGCCGCCGTAGAGGTGCTTGTAGCGCCGCGCCTTCTCCATATCCTCGTAGCTCCCGCAGAGCACCGCGCCGACCGGGCAGCCGAGCCCCTTCGAGAGATCAATCCAGATCGTGTCGACGAGGCCGCCCCAGTCGCTGGCGGAGATGCCGCTGGCGACGACCGCGTTCATCAGCCGCGCGCCGTCGATGTGCGACTTCAGGCCGCGCTCATGTGCCAGCTCGGAGACGCCTTTGGCTGTCTCGAAGGGCCAGACCTTGCCGGAGCCGGCGTTGGTTGTGTTCTCCATCGAGACCAGCCGCGATTGCGGCGAGTGCGGGCCGCCGGGCCGGATGGCCGCCGCGACCTGCTCGGCGGTGAAGACGCCGCGGTCGCCATCGAGCAAGGCGACGCTGACGCCGGCGAGCGCCATCGGTCCGCCGCCCTCGGAGGTGTAGGGGTGAGCTGTCTTGTCGAGAATCAGCTCTTCGCCCGGCTGGGTGTGGAGCTTGATGGCGATGGCGTTGCACATCGTCCCGGAGGGGAGGAAGAGCGCGGCTTCCTTGCCGGTCAGCTCGGCGGCGATCTCCTGCAGTCGGTTGACCGACGGGTCCTCGCGGCGTTGTTCGTCGCCGACCGGCGCTTGCGCCATGAAATCACGCATCGCCTGGCTCGGGTGCGTCGCCGTATCGCTCGAAAGATCAATTAGCCCGTTCGTCGCCATCTTCCCAATTCCCTCCGTCACGCCCGGTGGCTGTGTTCGTCTATGGTTGGAACACCTTAGAGCATCGCAGCCGGGCGCGCTATAGCGTCGAGGGGTGTCTGGTCAGGAGAGCGGCGTGACGAGCACTTCGATAGAGCGCAGTTCGACAGTCCCGGGGCCGTCGAGGACGACGTTGAGCTTGATGAGGTCGGGCTGCTGACCGGCTCTCAGATAGAAGGGGATCTCGTGGCTGGCCCAGCCGGTGTCGCCTTTGAGCGGATTGCGGACGCCTCTCGAGAAGAATTCGCCCCGTCCCGGAATGCGGCACCACATCTCGAGGTAGGCCCGCTTCGTGACCCCGGTCGAGCGCATCTCCGCCCGGTAGGTCACCATGCACTGCTCGATGCCGGGCTCCGCTATCTCGAACAGCTTGAAGGCGCGCGAGTCGGCCGACTCAACACGCCAGCCGCAATCGATCTCCGTCACACCGTCGCGGGTGATCGTCACGTCAGTGTCCGGCGAGAAGCGCCGGAATAGCTCCGCCGGGCCGGTTGGTCGGGGGCTGCCGATCCTCGACTTGAGCCATGTGAGCACTGCCATCGGCGCGCCTCTCTGTTTTCTGCGTCGAATCTGACTGATCTTGGGACTACGCCGCTTTGGCCACCAGGTGATGAATTCCCACGGGCCGGTTGACTCTCCGTAGATGCTAAGTCCAAACTGGATGCAGACCAGGATGATGTTTATCACCGTGAGGGCAATGTATCTGAGGGCTAAGCCAAGCCCGAGCAACGTCGAAACCAGCACATGTCGACTGGTGGATTGTGGCGGCCGGGCGTAGCTGAGTAGCCGGACATTGCGAATCTCCACGATGCCGGAATCCTCGGTGGTCAGCCGCACACTGACGTCGGTCGCCGTCTCCTGGGAGCGAAGATCGAAGTGCGTCTCGATGGTCTTCCAGCTGTTGTTGCCCTTGAGTGGGTTGTGCCGCCCCTGCGATGAGAAGCTGTTGCCGTCGGCGGTGCGGTAGCGGGCTTCCAGGTAGGCGGGTCTGCCGAGGTCGCGGGAACGCACGTCTGCCCGGTAGATGACCCTGCAACCGGAGAGTTCCAGCTCGGAGACCAGCCCGAGGCGGACGCTGCCGCCCTGCTTTGCAACGAGCCTCCAGCCATCGTCCGTCGTGGAGAGCCCGTCGATGTGGTCGTAGCTGCCCGGATCGGGCCTAAACTCGCGCAGCAAGGGCTCAGTGTCGATTGTCACCGCGCTCTTCCGCATCCGAAATGATCTCAAGATGCCCACGAAGCTGTAATCTCTCTGTTAGCAGCGGTCGCTTAGATACAGGTGAATACTGCGAAAATCGCATTGCGTGCGCGATGGCCCGGAAGGGCCAAATGTTGATGGGATGGAACCATGCGTCTGTTTAGAGTCGGTCTCGCCGGACTGTTGACGGTTCTGACCGTAGGTACCACCCTGATCGCTCCAGTGGCGGCCGAGGAGCCGGGGAACTCGGCGTTCTTCCGAACCTGGCAGCGGACCGACTGGCCGGTGCGGGAACAGCTTGCTCAACGCAGCTGGATCTGGGGGCCGGAAGCGTTTACTTCGGAGCTCGTCGAGTCCTACGAGGAAGCGCCCGGCAACGAGCGTATCGTCCAGTACTACGACAAGAGCCGGATGGAGATCACCTTCCCGGATGCCGACCCGGAGTCGGATTTCTTCGTCACCAACGGCCTGCTTGTCGTCGAGCTGATCACCGGCCGGATGCAGGTTGGCGACAACGCCTTCGATGAGCGCTCGCCGGCCACCGTGAATGTCGCCGGTGACGCCGGGGATCCGAACGGGCCAACCTACGCCTCGTTCGTGGATCTGCTCGCTGAGACGCCGCACGCGCTCGACCAGCCCATCATCCAGACCGTTGACCGGCTTGGTGGCGTTGGGATGGACGAGAGTCTGGCCGCGCAGAATGTCCGGGTCGCGCTCGTCGATGACGTCACAAACCACAGCATCCCGCAGCCATTCTGGGATTTCATGAACGCAAGCGGCCCGGTCGTCGAGGATGGCACGGTCCGGGACGATGAGCTCTTCCAGAATCCCTACTTCGCCACCGGCCGCCCGATCACTGAGCCGTACTGGGCGACGGTCGAAGTCTCGACGATTGCCCAGCAGGTGCTGATCCAGTGCTTCGAGCGTCGCTGCCTGACCTACACGCCGGGCAACTCGCCGGGCTTCATCACCGAGGCCGGGAACGTTGGCCAGCATTACTACGCATGGCGCTACGGCGACGCGAACCCGCCGGCGGCTCCGGAGATCACGATTCCGAGCCAGGCGAGCTGGCGGCAGGTTGCGCCTGGTGACGGACCGGGCAGCCGGAGCGACCATTCGCTAGTGTCGGATGTTGCGGGCGGTATCGTCTACCTCTTCGGCGGCCGGTCGGGCGGCGTGGATCTCGGCGACCTCTGGGCCTTCGATGTCGCGAGCGAGCAATGGTCGTTGCTCTCCGAGGCTGGACCAAGCCCGCGCTTCGGCCACAACGCCGTCTACGACGCCCGGCGCGACCGGGTGGTCGTCTACGGCGGCCAGGCCGGTCCTTCCTTCTTCAGCGATGTCTGGGCCTGGGATGTGGCGTCGAGCAGTTGGGCGCTCGTCGCCGATAGTGGCAGCGGCCCGCTGGCCCGTTACGGCGCGGCCGGAGCCTACGATGGCTTGACCAACAGCATGCTTGTCAGCCACGGCTTCACCTCTGCCGGTCGCTTCGACGATACCTGGCGCTTCGATCTGACGACCGACGTCTGGCAGGAGATCTCGCCCGGTAGTGGCTTTACCCGGCCAGAGCCGCGCTGCCTGCTGCGCGGCGTTGCCGACCCGCACCACGGACGCTTCTACATCTTCGGCGGGCAATCGAACACGTCGAGCTACCTGGGCGACTTCTGGGAGTACGATATCGCTGCCCGGAACTGGGTCCCGGTCGCCGGCGACCGGCCCGCTCCGCGCAATTTCTACGCCGCGACGGCGGGCCAGGAAAGCCGCTATCTGCTGCTCCACGGCGGCAACGTCGGCGGCGTCGCCGGCAACGACCTCTGGTTGTTCGACTTCGCGACCGAGGACTGGAAGACGCTGCCGTCGACTGGCGGCGACGCGCCGGCAATGTCGAGCCACGACGCCGTCTGGACGACGAGCGGGATGCTGGTCTTCGGCGGAGGCGGCCAGACCTGGATCGCTGCGTTGAGCTAGCGGCAATCTGCGAGGAGAGGCGGGCCATGTCCAGCTCCGCGCTACCTGAGGGCTTTCGCTCTCGTCCTGCAACGATGGATGATGCCGCGGCTGTCGCGAGGATCGTCGCGGCTTGTGAAGCTGCCTACGACCTCGGCACGCACACATCGGAGACAGATGTGCGCGATGACTGGCAGGGCATCGACCTTGATGACGAGTCGCTCGTCGTCGAGGATGCGGATGGTGTCATCGTCGCCAGCTGCGACATCGTCAATCGTCACTACTCGGCGGTGAGCGCCTACGGCTATGTCCATCCTGACTCCGAAGGTCAGGGGCTGGGGCGTTACCTCGTGGCGTGGGCCGAGCAGTGGGCGCGGGACCGCATGGACCGGGCACGGGCCGATGCCCAGGTCGTCGTCCGCCACTATGTCAACGCCAACAATGCCGGGGCGTTGGAGCTCTTCGCCAACTGCGGCTACGCACACGTCCGCAACACGTTTGTGATGGCCATTGAGCTCGATGCGGCTCCGCCAGCGCCGGAGTGGCCGGATGGGATAACGGCGGGCGTGTACCGGCCAGGTGTTGACGAACGCGCGATCTATGAGGCGGTAGAAGATGCGTTTCGCGATACCTGGGGCCGTCCGCCGAGCACCTTTGAGCGCTTCATGCAGTTCGCCAAGGGCGAGGGCGTGCAGCCTGAGCTGTGGGCGCTGGCGTGGGCAGGCGAGGAGGTGGCGGGCGTCTGTCTCGGGACGGTGGCGGGTGAGCATGGCTGGATTCCGACCGTCGGCGTCCGGCGTGCCTGGAGGCGCAAGGGGCTGGGGCTGGCGCTGCTGCGCGCCTGTTTCACCGCCTACTACCAGCGCGGCGTCTCGGATGTGCGCTTGAGCGTCGACGCCCAGAGCCTGACCGGCGCGACGCGCCTCTACGAACGGGCCGGAATGCGCGTCGCGAGCAACTTCGCGCTATACGCCAAGACGCTGCGTGAAGGCGTCGATCTGAGCGAGGAAGCGAGCCAGTAGAGGCGCGGCTCGCTTCCGGCCTCTTGGCGAGGTCCCAACGCGTCGAGGCCGGGCTCGTCGCCGACTTTGGGTGTCGTTCATCGGGTGTCTGCGCGGCTGCCGGTATTAACCAAACCGGCGGCGGGGCTGCAACCCCGCCGCCGGTTGATTGTCGTGGAGCAGGTTAGTCCTGCTGGTGGACCGTGTCGTAGTTCGGATCGCCGACGAGTTCGTCGAGGCCTGCGCCGCCGTAGAGCGAGTCGTGGCCGTTGTTGCCCTTGATGTAGTCGTCGCCGGACTCACCGTGCATCAGGTCGTCGCCGCTGCCGCCGAACATGCGGTCGTTATCCAGGCCGCCAAACATGTTGTCTTCGCCATGCTGGCCGTACATCTCATCCTCGCCGAACTGCCCGAGCATCAGATCGTCGCCGTGGCCGCCGCCCATCGTGTCGTTGCCATTGCCGCCGAACATGCGGTCGCGGTCGTCCTCGCCGAGCATGAAATCGTCGCCGTCGAGGCCGTAGATCTCGTCCTCGCCGTGGCCGCCGTAGAAGACATCGGGGCCGCTATCGCCGAACATCTTGTCGTTGCCGTGCTCGCCGTAGAGATCGTTGCGCTCGTAATCCTGTCCAAAATTCACGTCGCTTGCTTCGGGCTGGGCGGCGTAAGTGTCCGGGTTGATCGCGACGTAGTAGCCGGCGAAGAGATTGTCGTCGCCGCTGCCGCCCTTGACGAGATCGCTCCCGAAGCCGCCGAATACCCAGTCGTTGCCATGTTCGCCAAAGAGGAAGTCGTTGGCGTCGTTGCCGTGAATCCAGTCGTCGCCGTGGCCGCCGCAGACGACGTCCATGCCGCCGCCGGCGTAGATGTGGTCGACGCCGCCGAGACCGAAGATGATGTCCGTCTCGCCTGTGCCGGTGATCGTCTCCTCATCGACGTTGGAGCCGAAGATGACGTTGTAGCCCGCGTTATGCCAGGCCTTGGCGCTGTACCCGAAGCACTCTTCATACCGGTAGTCGTGCCACCAGTCGGGGGTGTTCGAGGCGCTTGCCGGTGCCGCGACACCGATGGCGAGCATCGCGACTGTCGCGAGTGTTGTCGATGCGAGGGTCAGCTTCCGAGTCAGCTTGCCAAACCGTTCCGAACCAATTAGCCGTGTCATTGTGCGCTCCCTTTGCTGTGTGTCTGCGACACTCATTTGATCTGTCAACAGACTACGGGTGGACCGTGGAGCAGGCGGTGTTCCAGGTGGCGGCGTCGGGGTATTCTGCTTTACACGCATGAAAGGCGGGCACAACGATGACAACGACGCGTGAGGACCGAGCGGCCGGCGCGATCATGGGCGCATTGATCGGCGACGCGCTCGGGCTGGGTTGCCACTGGTACTACGAGCTCGACGCGCTGCGGCAGGACTACGGCGCGTGGGTCGACGGCTACCGCGACCAGCAACCGGAGCGGGCTGACCGCTTCGGAGATATCGCCCGCTTCAGGCACAACCAGGGGCTGCGGGCCGGTGATCTCTCCCAGACGGGGCAGATGATCGCCATGTTGCTGGAGAGCGTTGCTGCCGTCGGCGCGTATGACGAGCGTGATTACACGGACCGGCTCGACGAGCTCTTCGAGACGCTCGACGGCACGGCCATGAGTGGCCGCTTCACGGATTGGGCAGTCCGCGATACCTGGGCGAACCGCAATGCCGGCAAGCCCTGGGCCGAGGCCGGCAGTAAGGCCGACACCTCCGAAGCCGCCAGCCGCGCGACGGTGTTGGCAGCGCGCTACTCCGCTGACACCGGGCAGCTGGTGGATGCGTTGAATTGCAACATCCGGCTAACCCACCGCGATGAGTACATCGCCGGGCACTCGTACACATTCGCGATTGTCGTGGCGCAGCTGATCGAGGCCGCGCGGCCGGATGAGCTCGACAGCCGTATGAGCGCCCTCTTCCGCGACCCGGTCACCGGACCGCACTTCCCGTCATTCGACATTGCCGACCAGGCCAAGGATCCGCTGCGGGCGCTCGATATCGAGATCGATCCGGTCGATGTGCCGCGCATCTATGGGCTGGCCTGCACGATCGGGTTCCTTGTGCCGGCTGCCTACTACTTCCTCCAGCGCTTCCCGGACGATTTCGAGGCGGCCGTCCTGAGCGCTGTCAACTCCGGCGGCAAC
This sequence comes from Chloroflexia bacterium, assembly GCA_030431755.1. Taxonomy (GTDB): domain Bacteria; phylum Chloroflexota; class Chloroflexia; order Thermomicrobiales; family CFX8; genus JAUIIK01. The sequence goes on along the minus strand of JAUIIK010000004.1, from coordinate 53,933 downwards.
AACATGGCTCGCGCTACGCTAACCGGGGCGCTGGTTGGCGCTTCCGTGGGACTATCCGGCATACCGCAGCGGTTTGTCGATGGACTCGCTGGTGGCGCGGGCTATGTCGAACTGGCGCGAGCTGTCGCCGCCAACACCGGCGTTGATTGACATATTGAAATGAAGGGAACGACAGTGATCGGAATTCGAGCCGCGCGCATGGTCGATGTCGAAGTGCGGGAGGTTATTGAGGACGCCGCTATCGTTGTGGACGGTGACCGGATCGTGGCGGCCGGTAAACAAGCTTCGCTCGACACGCCGGATGATCTCAAGTGGATCGACCTCGGCGAGCAGACGCTGTTGCCGGGGTTCGTTGACGCCCACAGCCACATCACGATCAACCCCGGTCTGCTCGGGATCATCGGCCAGCTCGATGGCTTGAACGAGCCGTCGCCACGCCAGGTGTTGCGTGGCGCGCGCAACCTGCACCTGGACCTGGCGTCCGGCGTGACGACGATGCGCATCGTCGGCGAAGTGCCGGACAATGACTTCATCGTCCGCGACGCAATCAATGATGGCCTGATGGTCGGCCCGCGGCTGCTCGTCAGTGGCCGGGCGATCACCGCCTCGAATGGGCATGGCTCGCTGGTCCCTGCCTGGATTGTCGACGGGCCGGACGAGATGCGGCGGGTCGTTCGCGAGCAGCTCCGCAAAGGCGCGGATTTCACCAAGCTCATCGTCACCGGCCGCCAGTACCGGGCCGACGCGACCGAGTACGTCGGTTTCACCGCCGAGGAGCTTGAGGTTGCGATCGAGGAGACGCACCGCGTCGGCAACAAGATCGGGGCGCACCTCCGGGCTGATCTCGACACTGGCCTGCGGCTCTGCCTGGAGCTCGGCCTCGACTTCACCGATCACGTCTTCCCCACCGACCAGGAGTCGATCGAGCTCTTTCTTTCCTCCGGCGCGACGGCGATCCCCACCTACGCAGTAGGGCTCCAGACCTGGGTCGACTGGGACGCGCTGCGCGGCATGTCCATTGCCGAGCGGCTGGCCTACATCCGCGAGCGCGACGCTGAGCGGCTAGGCGACGGCAACATCGAGGCGGCGTTGATGGCTGAGCGGGTGCGCTGGATCCTCGAACGCGCCCCGGACGACTTCATGCGCTCGGTGCGGGCCGGCGTGCCTTATGCGCCCGGTACCGACGCAATGCACGGGCTCTTTGCCTACGAGCTGGAGATCTTCGTCAAGTGGGGTTTAGACCCGCTCGATGCGCTGGCCGCCGCGACGATCCAGGGCGCTGAGGCGCTCGGCGTGGCCGGCGAGACGGGCTCGCTCGCGCCCGGCAAGGCGGCGGACATTATCGCGGTCGACGGCAACCCGGCCGAAGACATTACCTGCCTCGGCAACGTCAGCTTCGTGATGGCCAGAGGCCTACGGCTCGATCCCGCCGCGCTGCTCGACCATGCGGAAGTATCTGGCTGAATGATGACCTCCGGGTGATGGCCCCGGAGCCGCACGCTCGGCTATCACTGTGGCAGGGTCGTGTATGTTGGATCGCATGGAGCGACAATGATCGAACGCCTGCCACTGGATCTCTTTGGCGACGAGAGCGATCGGCCTGAAGCAGCCGCGCCCGCCGAGGATGTCGTTGTTGAAGACGAACCGGCGCCTGCTCCTGTCGTCGAAGCGCCGCCGGAAGCCGACATTGTGCTGGCTACATGTCAGTGGTGTTCGGAGTCTTTCGACAATGACCTCAGCGCCTGCCCGCAGTGCAACGCCATTCATATCAAGGCGGCGCAGCCCGACGTCGTTGAGACAACGGTTACCTGCCAGTGGTGCCTGACCGAGTTCGATATTGGGCCGACCCACTGCCCGACCTGCAACGCCCGCGTGGTCGTGCCGGGCCAGCATGTGCTGGGCGAACATGATCTCTCGCTGGACTACAACCGGCTCGGAGTTCTGGGACAGCGCGCTCACTCGCGCCAGCTGCTAGCCGGGATGATGATTGGCGGCGGGCTCGACATCATCGCCGGTGGCCTGATCGGGCTGGCGATTACCCTCCTCGACGACGACTAGTTCTTCCAGCGAATCCAGCAACGATCCCTATGGCGTTGCGAACGGGTTCACGCTCCCAAGCGTAGTTGTATATGCGCGACATGTGCTTCGCTGCCTTCAGCCAGCGAATCTGTTCCCGCCCGCATCTCGCCTCGAAGGCAGTGCCGGTCGCACATAGTACATCTCCTCCTATTGTGCTCATCGTCTCTATCGCAATATGTGCCCCTCCCGTCCCCCGAAGTAGGTACGGGCATCAAACACTGGACCTTACGGTTAAGCCAGTTGCCTATTGCTTCGCAGACATCGCGCTGCGGGCGGCAACAACACGTAACGAAATCTCAGATCTATACGAGATCGACCAATAGGAAAGGAGATTGCACTTGCGTAAATTACTACGACTCTTCGCCGCGCTGGCGCTTGTGGTTGTCACGCTTGGCTCGTTGACTGCCCAGGCAAACCATGAAGCCGACGGCGAGGATCACGCCTTTGCCGATAGTGCATTCGAGGAGCGCTGGGAACGTCTGGATCGACCCGTAGCCGATTACGGCGTCGACCGCACCTTCTGGTGGGGACCAGGTCCGTATACACCCGGCATGATGGAGGAGTACGAGCAGTCGCCGAACAATGAGCGTCTCGTACAGTACTTCGACAAGTCGCGCATGGAGATCAACAATCCCAACGGCGATCCGGACGAACTCTGGTATGTCACCAATGGCTTGCTGGTTTCCGAGATGATCGAAGGCAAGGTGCAGATCGGCGATGGGGAGTTCCGCGATGCCGAGCCGGCCGACGTGCCGGTTGCCGGTGACCCGGACAACCCCTACGGTCCAACCTATGCCACGCTTGCCGAGCGGCTGGATGACCCGGCGCTCGATCAGAATGTGCTGATCGCTGACCGGATTGACCGTGACGGCAACATCACCTACGACGCCGCGCTGAATGACTACGAGATCGGTCTCGGAACCTATGTGCCGGAGACGGATCATAGCGTTGCTGCGCCGTTCTGGGAAATCATGAACACGAGCGGCACGATCTGGGTTGATGGCGAACTCACGAACGGATCTATCTTCCAGAACCCGTTCTATGCTGTCGGCTATCCGATCACTGAGCCGTACTGGTCGACCGCCCTTGTTGCGGATGTCGAGCAAGACGTGCTGTTGCAATGTTTCGAGCGGCGTTGCCTGACCTATACGCCGGGCAACGAACTTGGCTTCCAGGTCGAGGCCGGCAACGTTGGACAGCACTACTATCGCTGGCGCCATGGCGATGACCAGGAACCCGCAACCGAAACGGTCGAGGTCTTCCTTGTTGCGATCGGTGACGCGGGCCAGAGTGGTCAGCTCATCGGCTGTGATGACAGCCTGATCCCGGTTGAGATGGACATTGAGGCCACGAGTGACACGGCGACACGCGTCGACCGAACGCTGACGGCGCTGTTCGGGATCGATGAGCAGGAGTACGGTCAGTCCGGACTCTATAACTCGCTCTATCAGTCGGATCTGTCAGTGGAGTCCGTCACAATGAACGGCACTGAAGCCAATGTCGACATCGTCGGCGAAATGGCGATTGGTGGCGTCTGCGACGAGCCGCGCTTCGAACAGCAGATCCTCCAGACAGTTCTCAACGTCGAGGGTGTCTCCTCGGCCATGATTACCGTCAACGGTACGCCGCTTGACGAACTCTTCGGCGGTCCGGGCAACGGTGATGATGACGGCGACGAGATGGAGACCGTTCAGATCTATCTGATCGCCCAGGGCGACGATGGTGAGAGCGGCCAGGTAGTCGGGTGTGGCGACAGCCTCATCCCAGTCGATGTCCAGATCGAGGTGACCGACGATACGGCGACACGGGTCGAGCGTGCGCTGATGGAACTCTTCGGAATCAATGAGGAGTTCTATGGCGAATCTGGACTCTACAACGCGCTCTACCAGTCGGATCTGAACGTCGCATCGGTAACGATGAACGGCAACGAAGCCGTCGTCGATATCTCCGGCACCGTCCAGGTGGGCGGCACCTGCGATGAGCCTCGCTTCGAGGAACAGATCATCGAGACCGTCCTCCAGCTGGAAGGCGTCGATTCCGCCACAATCACCATTGACGGTACGCCGCTGGACGAATACTTCACCGGACCCGGTAATGGCGACCAGATGGAAGAGACTGCCGAGATCGTTTTCGTCGAGATGAACGCGACGAGCGGTCAGATCTTCGGTTGCGGCGACGCGCTGGAGACGGTCGAAGTTGGCATCGAGCCGACTGACGACCGCGCGACGCAGATCGAACGCGCATTGGAAGCGCTGTTCGCGGTTGATGACGAAACCTACGGGGACACTGAATTGTACAACGCGCTGTATCAGTCCGACCTGATGGTCGATTCGGTGCAGCTGACCGGGAACGTCGCATACGTGGCGCTCTCCGGCACCGTGCAGGTCGCTGGAACGTGTGACGAGCCACGCTTCGAGCGGCAGATCCGCCAGACGATTCTGGCCCTGTCGAGCATCGATGAAGCAAACGTGATGCTTAACGGTGAGCCACTGGACGAGTACTTTAACCGGCCTGAAGATGAAACGGAGACGGTCAACATCTACTTCGTGGCGCTTGAAGATGACGGACAGAACGGCAAGCTGATCGGCTGTGGCGATAGCCTCATCCCTGTCGAAGTCGAGATCGATGCGACGGACAGCTCGGGTACCCGCGTCCTTGAGACGCTCAACGCCCTGGTCGAGACCGAGGACGAGATGGTGAGCGGTCCCGATGGCCGTGACCTATACAACGCGTTGGCTGCATCGGATGTCGCCGCAATGGCGGCCGAGGTTGAAAGGGGCCTCGCGACCGTCCACATGGCCGGTGAACCGACAGTCAGCGGTAGCTGCGACGAACCTCGCTTTGTCGAGCAGATCCGCCAGACGATCTTGCAGTTTGACGCCGTCCAGATGACCAACATCTTCCTCGACGGCGAACTGCTGCGCGGGTACTTCGGCCCGGAGGGCGTGGATGAAGGCGTGCTCGCGACGTTCGACGTCAGCGGTGAGCTCTTCAATCTGTGGTCGACCAATGAAGACACGATCGATCAGATCATGGCTCTGGACGCAGGCACGAGCAGTGCCTCGATCCCGAACGGCCCGCTCATGCGCGGTTCCGGCATGGCTAATCACAACGCTCCATGGAGCTGGCACCTTGATCCGGAGATGACCTCGATGGCCGAAGTCACAATCGAGGTCTGTGATGGAGCGCCATCGTTCGTCGAGGATAACCTCGACTACTTCGTCGATGACATAGGCCAGTACTGCCCCTGGAACGCTGAGCTCGTTCACGTCGAGGATCTAACTCCCGACGAGTCGAGCTAACCACGCCACACGGCATGCAAGAGGAGTCGGGCACTACGCCCGGCTCCTCGTCGCATTGCGAGCTACTCTTACCGCCGACGTACGGGCAACGCGATGCGTTGCTCCGTCGAGCAGCCAACTGTCTCCCGTGGATCACTGTGGATGTGCGTGTGCGCGACACACGGCGTCGCCGGTATAGAGCTAGTCGATCTCGGCGGCTGGCATCTTGCCGCCGACCTGCTCCCAGTCCGTAATGTCTTCGGGGCGGATGCGCTGGCCGGAGCCGAAGCCGGGGACGGCATCGGGCGCGGGGTGCCCAAGTTGGAGAATCAGCTCGGGCCGCAAGTGGTCCGGCAGCTCTAGCGCCTCGATCAGTCCAGAGCGGCTGACCGACGTCACCGGCGTCGTGCCAAGCCCGAGCGCGTGCGCCATGACCTGCATGTTCATCGCCGCCGTGCCGACATCGACCCAGGTCGACTCGTCGCGGCCGTCTTTCACTCCCGCCGCTTGCGCTTTTTCGAGATCAGTGCAGATGACGATGACCGCCGGCGGCGTGCCGTAGAAGCCCGGCCCGATTGCGCTAATGAGGTCGATCTTGGCGGGGTCGCGGGTGACATAGAAGCGGTGCAAGCGCCGGTTGCCGGCGCTCGATGCCCAGCGCGCCGCCGCGATGATCCGGCGGATCTCCGCGACCGAGACCGGTTCGTCGCTAAATGCCCGGACGGCCCGGCGGGTACGGATGGTCTCGAAGACGATGTCGGCGTTGGTGGTCATGCAGAAGCTCCCTCCCCTGTCCCCTCCCTCGACATCGAGGGAGGGGGATCTTTCGCTAGCGTGTGGAACCGTCGTAACTCATGCGTTTCAAGCAGTTACCCCTCCCTCGGTTTCGAGGGAGGGGACAGGGGAGGGCGCCGCCCGCCTCTTCCCGCAAACTTCAACCTACTCCTCGCGGCGCTTGATCTCCCGCGCAATCCGGCCCGGAGCTTCGTGGAGGAAGCGTTCGTAGGCACCTGCGTCGCTGCGGCGGGCGGCCATGGCGGCCTGGAGGTCGGCCTTGAAGGTTTCGAGCCAGGCGCGGCTGCCGGCGTCACCGTCGCGGATCATGGCGTCGATGAGCGGGAGCGTGCCCTCGACCATACGCCGGCCGGCGTAGTGGGGCGGTTCGATGGTGTGCAGCTCGGCGGTGGCGATGTAGTGCGCGAGGATGCGGTAAGCCTCGTCCTCGCGGAGGATGCGCCGTTCAGTCATCTGCCCTCTCCCGAATTCAGTCCGCACAGTGTGATAAGCGGGATACAGGATAGACGATTGCGGGAGGCTGCGTCGCCTGTCAGGGCAGGTTGCGGAGCTGCTCGGTGCTGACGCTTGGCGCGATGATCTCCGGGGTCGACATTGACTGTGGCGTCGCGTCAACGTCGACTGCCGCATCCTCTGTAGCTGATGGAGGTGGCGTTGCGGCGTCTTCTTCTGGCGGCGTGGCGCTGGCCTGCGCGGACGGGGGCCTGGCTGCGCCAACCGGAGCCGGCGCTGTCTCCGGCGTCGCCTCCGCGCCGGCTTGTGCCGGGGCCGGGGTCGGGGTCGGGGTGGGCGTCGGGAGGATGATCGTTGGTTGGACGCGGCCCGAGCGTGGGCCTGCGCCGTCGTTCATCTCGATCGACGCCGCCAGGCCGATGGCGGCAATGACGATGATCGACAGGCTGATACTGAGCAGTAGGGTGCGGAGCATCGCTAGTCGTCCATGCCCGGTAGATCGTCGACGGCCCAGCGCATTGATGTAGTCGCCCGCCCGGAGCTGTCATCATCGCCGTTTGGGTCCGTTGACGCGCGCGAGTACTCATAAACAGCCGCGCCGTCGCGGACGAAGTAGCGGTAGCTGCCCGGCTCGAACTCATGCTGGAAGATGATCTGCCCCTCTCGTTCGGCGATGCGGACAAGGTCCTGGATCGACGTTACCCGGATGCAGCCCCGGTCGTCCCGCGTCATGTCGTCGCTGTCGACGGCCACGAGCAGCCCGCCGTGGCGAGCGCGGATCATCTCGTCCTCGTTACCCAGCAGGCGGCGCAGCTCGAGATAGCCAAGCGCGCTGAGGCCCAGGAGCGCGAGCGCGAGGCCGGGCGGGCCGAACGTGCGGGCGCGCTGGACGCTGAGCTGCATGCCCGGCAGGGTCAAGACATTGCCGACCTGGGTCACAGTCGTCGCCGTGCGAAGCTCGCGCTGCTCGAATTCGTTGCCGGGCTCGATCTCGATAGTGTCCATCGTGAGCGTGAAGCTTGGCTGGTAGGTGTCGAGTAGCACCTGGTTGCCAACCATGCCGCGCAGCTCGATCTCGGGTTGCAGGGTGAGCAGGTAATCGGATGGCCGGAAGCCGGTCTCTTCCTCGATCTGCAGCACGTCGGCTTGCAGAGCTTGCAAGTCGATAGCCATCTCGATGTTCGTGCTTGCGCCGGAGAAGGGCGTTGGTGGGACGATCTCGCGCGTGGTTTCCCAGCCGTCCGCGCCAGCCCGAATTGTCAGCAGCGCCCGGTAGTTTCCCGATACATCTTCAGTCTGGACTGTGACGAGGTCGTAGGCGAGATCGAGTGTGAAGGTCCTGGCAATCTTGAGGTAGATCGGTGGCGTTGACGCACTCTCCTCGTCGGTGTCCTCTGCCTGCGCCGGGGCGTCCGCGATTGGATCAAGCGGCGCTGGCGCGGTGACCGGGCCGATGAGCCCGTCGGGATAGATCGTCGATGGCTCCATGGCAACCTGGTAGGAGAACGCGCCGACATGCTCGTAGCGCGGCTCGACATTCTCCACATCGACCTGCGTCGGATGGCGGAAACCAAGCACCGTCAGGAAGGCGGAGACGACGAGCAGCGCGATCAGGGCGGCGGCGACGGCGATGCGGTCGCCGGAAAACGGCGGCCGTGGTTGCTGCGGCCCATCCTGCGGACCTGCTGCGTCGTCGCGCCCAGACGCCCGCTTCAAGAACGCGCGCACGCGGGTTTGTGTCGATTCCAGCGCCATGAGGCCTCCCAATGCTATGCCGGCTGCTGATATTGCTGAGCGCTCGCTCGCCGCGGGCCTGCGGGCGCGTGTAACCACGCCGTCACTGTCCAATCTGAAGCGCCGCCGCCGGTTCGCCTGGCGCTTGCCGCCAACGAACGAGACGGCGAGAAGCCCGGCGAGCGCGAAGCGGAAATGGAGCGGCTCGCGCAACCAGAGGATCGCCCCGCCGACTGCCGGGATGTGGAGCCAGGCTTCGCCGACGACGTGCTCCGGGCGCGCGACCCACTGGTCCGGCACCGGCCGATTGTCGCCCTGGGTCAGGAAGTCGCCGTCAGCGTCAACGCCGATCACCCGGTGGATGGTGAGCCGGGCGCGTTCCGTTGCCGCGGTCGACGGGTAGTAGGCGATGATGTCGCCGTCGGCGTACCGGCCGGTCTTGCGGGTGATGACGAGGTCGTGGTGGTCATAGGTCGGCTCCATGCTTGCGCCATCGACGATGACGTAGCCGGCTGGACCGCCGAGCGAGACTGGCCGCAGCGTCACCGCCCAGACGGCGAGAATGACGCAGGAGAGCAGCAGGCCGGTTATGCGTTTCGAACCGCTCCCGCCGGGCATGTCCCGCCGCGCCTCTCAGCTGCCGCTAGCTACTTCGCGCCGAGCTCGATCATGACGTGGACATCGGTGACATCGCCGGCCAGGAGCTTCTTGCCGCTGACATCGTCGAAGCTGGCCTCGCCGCCGATCAGACCGACCGGACCGAGGACCGGGCCGTAGGCGTCGCCGTCGTTCAGCAGCTGGATCCAGACGAGGCCGGCGCTGTCGCGGCAGTCGCTGTCACCGCGTGTGGCGTCGACGTCGATTGACTGGATGACGAAATCCTGCTTTTGCGGGTCGAACTCGGCCTGGCCGTTGCGGTCAGCGCCGTTGATGTCGACATCGACATCGGCGTCACAGCCTTCGACGGAGATGCCGCCGGTGCTGATGCTGGCCGCGCCGTTGGCGTCGCCGGCATTGATCGAGAAGGAGCTGGCATAGCCGACGACGCCGGTCAGGGCGATGGCGGCGACGAGTGTCTTGATCAGATTGCTGAACATCGTGGTCGTGGCCCTATTCTCTCTTACTGCGGCTAGTCGCTGGACATTCAAGCGGGATGAGGGGCAATCCGCCCCTCATCCCAGGCTTGCGACCGTGGTGAGGTCACGGTCAAACCGTTAGGCGCGATTTAGACCGGGCCGACGGTGTTGTCGATCTGGATGTGGGCGTCGTCGACGACCGCAACGGCGATCTCTTCACCTCTGAAGTCGAGCGTCGCGTCACCATTGGCATCGAGCACAGCGCTCATCTCGGCGAGAGCAACGCCGCCCTCAGTCAGCGTGACGGAAGCGGTCCAGCCTTCGCAGGCGTTGTCAGCCTGGACGTAGACATCGGAGACCTGGTACTCGCCGTTGGCGAACTCGCCGTCGATGTTGAACTCGACATTGTGGTTACAGAAGTCGACGAGCGTGTCGGCCGCCGCGATGTCTTCCTGGCCTTCCTGGCCGGGATTCCCATTGATCGCGAAGGTCGCGGCGAAACCGGCGGCGGCGACCATGACGCCGGTGAGCATCAGAGCAGTAATCAGTCGCTTCACAGAAGTCCCTTTTCTATGAGGTTGCCAGCCGGTCCTTCCCTTAGGCGGCCCGCCGCTTCCTGCGGGCGGACCATTACCGGCGGCAGCTTGGTGTCTCTCCTCTGAACCGGGTCGCGTGTTGCCTGCTATACTGCTCGCAGTAGCGCAGTTCTCAGGCCGCGTGCCTGGTTCTGTCTCAACCCCCGGCAACTTGTCCTTGCCTGGGGTTTCTTCTTGCCTTCCAACCAGCCCCGTATAGGCGTGCCCCTCTCGTCCGTTCTCAATCCCCTGGACCTTCGCCGGCGCCGCAGGCGAGCCTGATTTGCGCTCCATGCCCTGGCCGGACGTCGATGTGTAGTCGTGTAGCAGCAAGCTTCCGTTTGAGACGAAAGAGTCCCACGCGGTAGACGCTCGGGCTGGCGTGCCCGCGCCAGATGAGCTCAAGCGCCTCCGCTCGTGTGAGCGGCCCCTGGTGGGCAACCAGGCAATGGAGCAGCTGTCGTTCGCGCCATCCAAGCCCCGGCGGGGTCTCGGCCAGGTGTGCGCGAAAGGGTGCCGCCGGAGCAGCACCTCCAGCCGCGCTTCGATCAACGCATTTGGCTGGCGTAGATCGAAGTAGGCCGTGGCTCCTGCCTGCAGCGCGAGCGTCTCCTGCCGGGCGTCGCCCCCGCCGGCAATGCCGATTGGGGTCCGCACCCGCTGCGCCATTGCGGCGACCAGTCCGGGCGTTGCTGCCAGCGCTTGTTCGCTGATAATGGCGAGCAGCGCCGCGGTCTTCAGCGCGCGTTCGGTGGCAGTCTCCGGTAGCGTCGTCACGATGTCCCAGTCGCCGGGCCGCAAGATCGCCCGCACCCGGCGGGAGAGCGTGTTGTCCGACGTTTCGACGATCAGTAGTGTCCGCACCAGATGCTGTCCATCGCTGTCTGAAAACCAACCCATGAGGCTATTCTCGCCGGCCCCTGTGTCAATCCGGTGCAGCGGCTGTGACGCCGCCGTTACGGTTTTCGCTAGCCTTGCAGAATGCCCTGCGGGAACGTGTGATCGTCGGTGGCCTGGATCATGCGGTAGCCAATGCCCGTCTGGGAGTCGATGCGGACGCCGGCCTGCCGTCCGATCTTCTCGCGCAGGCGCTGGACGAGCTTGCGGAGCGCCGACCGCGACGCCACCGGCTCGTCCCAGACGCCGTCCATCAGCTCGTCAAAGCTCAGCACGCGCTCACGGTTGCTAACGAGCGTATAGAGAAGCCTGAATTCAGCGGGAGTCAGTTGGAGTCGGCGGTCGCGGCCGATGACAACCTCGCGTGTCGCGGCGTTGATCGAGAGTCTGGCGAAGCGTAGTAGCTCGTCCTGGGTAGCCCGGCGCTGGAGCGCAACGAAGCGCGCGATGCCGAGCGCGATATCGGGCGGGAAGGCCCCCCAGACGTCGTCTGCGCCAGCGCGCAGGAGGGCGATCTGGCTGGTCACCGGAATGCGCTCCAGGCTGGCCACGAGAATGACCCGCCGCCGGTCGCGGTGCAGCTGTTCGACCAGCGCGACGACCGCAGCGAGATCCGCGCCATACTCCACTACCGTGAGTTCGGCGGAGCTCGTTGCGGCAGCCAGGTCGGCCGCCTCAACGCGTTGGACGCGCGCGTCGTCCCAACGGCAACGAAGCAAGAACGTCAGCTCGTACTCGAGTTGATCGTCCCTGCCATAGAGTTGAATCTTCAATCAACTCTCCCCGTACAGGGTTCAGGCCATCAGGCGATACCCTGCCTGGCGCACCAGCTGCCGAAGCCGGTGCTGCGATATTGGGTGATCTGGGGTTGTGGCCGCTCTCCGGGATGAGCGTTGACAGACCGTGCAGAGGAGGCGTGTGCTGTCAGGCTATCCGCAGAGGAGCATCATCCATTCCCAATAGTGACGACGCCGCGCTTCCCCTGTGATGGCGGCGTCTGGCGGTTTAGGCTCCGGGAGGAGCGCTTCCCTTCCCGCTGCACGATCGGCCATGCCTTGCTGAAACAGCCAAGCTGTGAATAACCAATCGCGCGTAAGTGCCGGGCTCTATTGTTGTCTATTGCACGATGCGGCTCTATCTTGTGGCTCGAAACCGCAAGAAAGCATCGGATCGTACAAAAGTACTAAGCCGCGACGGTTCATTTTGTACCATTGGGCTGCCTCTCTGTCAAACACGAAGCTCTGACAATTTCTGAGATGAGGAAATGTACGTACACGCCGCTGGACTGTGCGCTTGCGTCCGTTAGCGCGTGTTTGTGGAGATTCTCGGGGATTGGTCAGGGGTGGTTTGCTGACGCGAGCGCCGCTGTGGCGTCAAGAAATGTATCTTGCGCCGACCGCGCATGTGACCGGTCATGATTGACCACAAGATTGGCGACTAACGTTTGGTAATGATATGGGGCGGGCGCTTCCTGCTTCGTATAGCAGGGGCTCGTCCCCCGCCTTTAGGCATCACGTTAGGTCGTTTGCTTCCCGTGCGCCCGAGACCTGGCGGCACCCAGGGCCATGCGGCAGACGCCACCGCAACATCATGGTCATCCCGAGGAAGGCTTTGCGCCCGAGGGATCTTGTTGCGCGCGTGCCACCTACCGGTGCAGGAGACAGTGCATAACCGAGCCGCAGCGACCGCGGGGCAGTCCTCCACGGAGCGCGGCACTGGCGGTGAGAGATTCCTCGGGCGCTGAGCCTTCCTCGGGATGACCAGGTTTGTGGTGTGACGTTCATAAACGACGGTGGTTGGCGGCGGCGGGAACGGGCGCAATCTTCTTGTCAATCATCCAACTCGATGCATGAAGATAGGGACTCATCCCCTGCCGCCCGGCAGGGCTCCGTGTGAACGCGGCAGGGGACGAGCCCCTGCCCTACGGGGTGTTCGGTGTTGGCTGCTACATATGCGACAGCAGCCGGTCGGGGGACCGGCTGCTGCGAGGTGCGCGGGCAGCCTTGGAGCGCTGCCCGATTGCTAGCTAATACTGCTCGAGGTAGCGGTCGCGCTCCCACTCGGTGACGTGGAGGCGGAAGGCGTCCCACTCCTGGGTCTGGGCCTCGGTCAGGCGCTCGAAGACGTGGTCGCCCAGGGCGTCGCGGATGACCTCGTCGGAGCCCATCTCGGCGACGGCCTCGCCCAGCGTCGTCGGCAGGGTGCTGACGTTGCGGCGCTCGAGGTCTTCATCAGTGAAGTGGTAGAGGTTCTCCTCAACCGGCGGCGGCAGCTCCAGCTTGTTCTCGATGCCGTCCAGCCCGGCGGCGAGCATCACGGCGTAGGCCAGGTACGGGTTGCAGGCCGGGTCCGGGCAGCGCAGCTCGACGCGCGTCGCCTTGGTTGCGCCCGCGCGGATCATCGGGACGCGGATGAGCGCCGAGCGGTTCTGGCGCGCCCAGGAGATGTAGACCGGCGCTTCGTAGCCGGGCACCAGGCGGCGGTAGGAATTGACAATCGGCGCGAGAACGGCGCACATGCTGCGGGCGTGCGCCAGCTGGCCGGCGATGAAATGCCGCGCCAGCTCCGACAGGCCGTAGCTGTCGTCAGTGTCGACGAAGGCGTTGTCGCCGTTCGAGAGCTGCGAGAGAGACTGGTGGACGTGCATGCCCGAGCCGTTGATCCCGGCGATCGGCTTCGGCATGAAGGTTGCGTGCAGGCCGTGCTGCTGGGCGATCGTCTTGAGGGTGTACTTGAACATGGTGACTTCGTCCGCGCCGCGCAACGCGTTGCGGTATTCGAAGTCGATCTCGTGCTGGCCGATGGCAACCTCATGGTGACCGGCTTCGACCTTGATGCCGAGCTCCTGGAGCGCCGTGATCATGTCCTTGCGGACGGTGGCGGCCAGATCGGCGGTGAAGTCGAAGTAGCTGCCCTGGTCATGCGGCAGGACCGAGAGCCGCCCGTCCGCGTCGCGTGTGAAGAGGAAGAATTCGGGCTCAGGGCCGGTGTTGAAGCGGTAGCCGAGCTTCGCGGCGCGTTCCAGCTGGTGGTAGAGCACGGCGCGCGGGTCGCCGGAGAAGAGCTCGCCGTCCGGCTTGTGGACCCAGCAAATGACCTGGGCCGTCGTCGTCGTTTCGCCCCGTTCCCACGGCAGGACGTTGAAGGTCGCCAGGTCGGGCATCAGGAACATGTCGCTCTCGGCGATGCGGGCGAAACCGGCGATCGACGAGCCATCGAACCATTGACCGTCTTCGATGACGTGGGGGAACACTTCGACCGGGATGGTAACTGTCTTGACCATGCCCATGACGTCGCTGAATTGCAGGTTGACGAAGCGGACGCCCTGCTCCTCACAAATGGCGAGGATCTCTTCGGCGCTTGGGGCCGTCTCTGTTCGTCCGACTTGTTCTAGCTCCGCGACCAACGTTGGTCCCTTTCCTTATCACCCGGCGTGCTGCCAAGGGCATACGCCAGCGCTGCTTCCCGGCCCAAGCGTAGGGGATCTTGCGCCGTTCGGGTATGGTCAGCGTGACCAATGAACGGACGCGTCTTGTGCGGCGTGCACAAGCGGCGCTTCGTGCAACCGCTGCATAGCGCCGAGAGCCGTTGTCCGCACCGCGATAACGTAGACTGAGAGTGGGCAGGAACCGCGGGTGTCGCAGTGCGGCGACCCGGTACGAGAAAGAGCAGATCCACTTGACATCGGCGCCGAATCGAAACTTCTACGCGATCATCCCGGCCGGTGGTAGCGGGACGCGCCTCTGGCCGCTCAGCCGCCGGGCATATCCCAAGTTTCTCCGCCCCCTGCCTGGCCCCCGCACGATGATCCAGGAGACGGTCGACCGCCTCGTTCCGCTTACCCAAACCGACAATTTCCAGATCGTGACCGGCGCGGACCACGCCGCGGCGATTGCCGAACAGCTGCCGGAGCTATCCGCCGGCGCGTTGGTCGTCGAGCCGGCTCCGCGTGGGACCGGCCCGGCCATTGGGCTGGGCGTTGCGCTGGCCGCGCGCAACGATCCGAACGCCATTGTTGGCTCCTTCGCAGCGGACCACTATGTGCGCTTTCCCGAGCGCTTTCAGGACGACGTGCGCGCTGCGATCAGCGTGGCCAACGAGGGTTATCTGGTGACGATCGGCATCGAACCGGAGTACCCGGAGACCGGCTACGGCTACATCCACGTTGGCGACGAGCTGGGCGAGTACCAGGGCCGGTCCGCGCGGCGCGTGCAGCGCTTCGTCGAGAAGCCGGATCTGGCGACAGCACGGAGCTATGTCGAGTCGGGCGAATACCTTTGGAATGCCAGCATGTTCGTCTGGCGCGCCGAAGTGCTGCTCGATGAGATGCGCCTGTTGCTGCCGGATCACTACGCGGCGCTGACGGTGATTAGCGCTGCCTGGGACACGCCGGAGCGCGACGCCGTGCTCGCCGAAGCCTGGGCCAGCCTTGAGGACGTCACCATCGACCACGGGATACTCGAGCGCTCGCAGCGAGTTGCCGTGATCCCGAGCAGCATGGGCTGGACGGATTTGGGCGATTGGCACAGCGTCGGGACGATTCGCGCCGGCGGCAGCGACGCAACCGTCGCCGAGTGTGCCGAGCTCATCGAGATCGACGGCGGCGGCAACATCGTCGAAGCATCCGAGCGGCTGGTGGCGCTTGTCGGCGTCGACAATCTCATTGTCGTTGACACCGGCGACGCGCTGCTTGTCTGCGACCGCAGCCGGGCACAGGATGTCAAGGCCGTGGTCGACCGGCTGCGCGCCGATGGACGCGCGGAGCTGCTGTGACCACGCTGCCACCCATGGCTATCGAGTCGCTTCAGGTCGAGCGCGTCTGGGGCGGCAGCCGGCTGGCAGCAGGCGACACGCCGATTGGCGAACGTTGGGGCGCATTTGCCGGCAACCGCATTGCCAACGGCCCACTCGTCGGCAAATCACTGGCCGAAGCCGCGCGCGAGCTGGAAGCTAGCTTGCTCGGCGCGCCGGTTGTGGCCCGCTTTGGCGCGCGCTTTCCGGTGCTGTCCAAACTACTCGACACGTCGGAGTGGCTCTCCGTCCAGCTGCACCCCAACGACGAGCAGGCGCGTGAGCTGGAAGGCCCCGAGCACGTCGGGAAGACAGAGGCCTGGCACCTGCTCGATGTCGACACGGATGCCGAGATCATCCTGGGTCTCGACGATGGCGTCGACCGCGCGCGCTTTGCGGAGGCAGTCCGCGCCGGCGCGACGCTCGATGTACTGGCCCGGCAGGCTGCGGTCTCGGGCGAGACCTGGTTCATCCCGGCCGGCACGGTACACGCGCTCGGGCCGGGCCTGTTCCTCTACGAGATCCAGCAAGCGAGCGATATCACCTACCGTGTCTACGACTGGGATCGGCCGGCGAGCGCGGGCCGGGAGCTCCATCTCGAACAAGCGCTGCGCTGCGTCGTTCCTGGCGCAGGCGAGCGGCAGCCCGCGACCGCGCCGCTGCCGGGCGAGCTACACCGGCTCGTCGCCTGCCCCTACTTCGCGCTCGACAAGCTGGCGCTTGCCAGGGACCAGGCCTACCGGCTCGATACCGGCGGGCAGACTTTCCATGCGCTGACGGCTGTGCAGGGTCGTGGGCGGGTCGTGAACGAGGCCGGCGATGCGCCGCTGGGTGAGCATGAAACAGTCATCGTGCCGGCGGTGGCTGGTAGCTATCATATAGAAGCCAGCGAACCGCTCATTGTGCTCCTCGCGTCAGTGCAACCAAAATAACTACGCGTACGTTCCTTATAAGACATGTACAAGTATTCTGCGCGAGCCTCAGATCACGTAGAATGGCCAGAAGAAAGTACCAATACGGTGTGGTTTCATTGACGCACTTGGGACCTGCTTCCTATTCTCTAGGAGATAGGTACTAGGCGGTCGGGCCGTGCGTGTGACGCCCGAGGCCGTTCCACACAACGTAACATCGGCGCTAGCCCAGAAAGCATGGTTCATGCTCCTCACCCGTTGGTTTCGGTTCATCTCAGCGACCGCGTTAGTTATCTCGATTCTGGCCAGCCTGAACCCGGCCGTAACCCTCGCCCACGAAGGCCATGAGCACGATCCACCAGAAGTGCTGGGCCCCGGTGGCGCGCCGCCGGCCGGCAGCGGGCCGGTCGATGTCGCGGGTTTCACGCGCGGCATCGATGGCCACACCCTCGAAACCTGGATTGACGGCGCACAGGTAGGTATCGGCCTGATCGGCGTCGATGTCTTCGAGGCCAACACCGTCTGCGGCGCGCAGGCTGCCGGATTTCTCCAGGGCATGCTCTACGGCGGGTTTCACGCCGAGGAGGACGCAGAGCTCATCTTCGATGAAGACCTGCGGCGGATGTACTACGTCTACACCCCCGACGGCGCCTCGCTGGCCCACGCGCTCGTTCAGTCTGGCCTGGCGGTAGCTACCGGAGAAGGCCGCGACGCCGACGAGCTGCTCGCGCTACAAACATCAGCCCAGAACGCCGGCGCCGGCTGTGTCTGGGAGGATGACGCGGCCGACATCCTGCCGCTTGGCCCGCCCGATGCCGGCGTGAGCTTTGCCGAGCGCAGCGCCCTGGCCGTACCGACCGGCTTTCAGGCGCAGTCCTACGTCAGCGGTCTCAACTTCCCAACCGATTTCGCGTTCCTGCCGGACGGCCGGGTGCTCGTCGCCGAGAAGTCGGGGCTGGTGCGGATCGCCGTCAACGGCAGTGTGTTGGCGACGCCCTTCATCGACCTGCGCGATCAGGTCAACGACTACTGGGACCGCGGCTTGCTCAGCGTCGAGGTCGACCCGAATTTCGACGTCAACGGCTACGTCTATTTCCTCTTCACTTACGAGCACGACGAGACAAGCTATAGCGGCACAAAGACGGGCCGCCTGATTCGTGTAACCGCCAGCGGCGACACTGCCAATCCGGCGACTGAGGTTGTGCTGCTGGGAACCCAGGCCGCGGACTCCTGTGACGACCTACCCGTCGGGACGGACTGCATCCCGTCCGACGGCCCGAGCCACTCGACCGGCGGCTTGCGCTTCGCGCCGGACGGCACGCTCTTCGCGACGCTCGGCGAGGGGGCGAATTTCAACGCTTCCAACCCGCAGGCGCTGCGGGCGCAGGATCTCGATTCGCTGGGCGGCAAGCTGGTCCGGATCGACGCCAATGGCCAGGGACTTGCCGACAATCCCTTCTGGACCGGCAACGCCAATGACGTCCGGTCGAAGATCTGGGCCTCCGGGCTGCGCAACGCCTACCGCTTCACGTTGCGCCCGAGCGACGGCACGCCCTACATCGGCGATGTCGGCTGGGTGTCGTGGGAAGAGATCAATGTAGCGACACCGGGCGCCAACTTCGGCTGGCCCTGCTACGAGGGCGCGTTCCAGCAGGGCTCCTATTCGTCAGAGACCGCTTGCCAGCAGCTCTACAGCGCCGGCAACGCGTCCCCGCCGGTCATCACCTGGGACCACACGACCGGCGGCTCGTCGGTCACCGGCGGCGTCTTCTACAACGGCACGAGTTACCCAGCCGAGTATGACGGCGCGTATTTCTACGGCGACTATGCTCGCAATTTCATCGATTGGGCGCAGTTCGGACCTGATAACACCGTTCAAAGCGGCCCCAATAGCTTCGACGATGCTGCCGGCGGCCCGGTCTCCTTCCGGATCGGTCCGGACGGCGATGTCTACTACCTCTCGATCACGACCGGCGAAATCCGCCATGTCGCCTACGTTGGCGCGCCGAGCGGCAGCGAGTCCGGGTTCGTCAGCGACCTCACCTGGGATAGCAGCAGCAACGGCTGGGGCCCGGTCGAACGCGACCAGTCGAATGGTGAGGATGCGGCCGAGGATGGCGGACCGCTGACGATCAACGGCTCGACCTTCTCGAAAGGGATCGGCGTGCACGCGCCGTCCGAGGTCGTCATCGGACTCGATGGCACCTGCAGCCAGTTCATCAGCACCGTCGGCGTCGACGATGAGGTTGGCGACAACGGCTCCGTCGAATTCGCCGTCTACTCAGAGTCGACATTGCTAGCGTCGAGCGGCGTCCTGACCGGCGCCGACGGCCCGCAGTCGCTGACGGCAAACCTCGACGGCGTCACGCAGCTGCGGCTGGTCGTTACCGACGCCGGCGACAACGTCTACTGGGACCACGCGGACTGGGCCGACGGCTGGATAGAGTGCGGCCAGGATCAGACGCCGCCGACCGTCACCGCAACCAGTCCAGAGAACGGCGCAGTCGATGTGCCCACCTCGGCGAACGTCACCGCGACCTTCACCGAACCGCTCGATGTGCAGTCGCTGGAGGGCAACGTGGTGTTGCTCGACGGCGCGACGCCGGTCGATGCCGACGTCAGCTTCGACAGCAACTCCGGTGTCCTGACGCTCGATCCCGCCAGCGCCCTGGCGCTCGACACGATCTACGACGCGCGCATCACCGGTGGCGTTGATGGCGTCACCGACAGCGCCGGCAACCCGCTCGCGGCTGATGTCGCGTGGAGCTTCACGACGGCGGCGACCGGCGGACCGGTTCCGACGATCAGCTCGCCGCTGGCGACCGACACCTTCATCGTCGGTGACGAGATTACTTATAGCGGCTCGGCGGTCGATGGCTCCGGCGCGCCACTCCCGGATAGCGCGTTGCGCTGGCGGGTGCTGATCTACCACTGCAATCACATCGACTGCCACGCGCATCAGGTGCTCGACGAGACTGGCACGTCCGGCGGCGCATTCACCGTGCCGGATCACGGCGACCAGTACTACTTCTACGTCGAGCTGACGGCAACCGACGGCGGCCAGAGCAATTCGACCTCGGTCGAGATTCATCCCGAGACGGTTGATGTCACCCTGAATTCGACGCCGTCCGGCCTTGAGGTGAACCTCGCTGGCGAGCAGGTGGCGGGACCACTGACCCGGCCCATCGTCGTCGGCTCGGTCATAACCGTCTCCGTGCCGTCGCCGCAGGGCGCGTACACCTTCGAAAGCTGGTCGGATGGTGGCGCGCGGGTGCACACCGTCGAGGTCGGCGCAACGGATCTGACGCTGACGGCGACCTTCGCCGGTGACGAGCCCGAGGACGCGATCTATCTCAGCGATCTGACGCCAGCTGCGGCGACCAACCACTGGGGGCCGGTCGAGCTCGACCAGTCCAACGGCGAACAGGGCGCGGGCGATGGCGGACCGCTGACCATCGACGGCGTCGTCTATCCGAAGGGCCTCGGCGTCCACGCGCCTTCGACGGTTACCTACGAGATCGACACCTGCTCGATGTTCCGTGCGAGCATCGGCCTTGATGACGAGGTCGGCGACAACGGCACGGTGGTCTTCGAGGTGCTTGGCGATGGCGGCTTGCTCTACCAGAGCCCGGTCATCCTCGGCGCAGACGCGCCGCTGGACATCGCAGTTGACATCGACGGCGTGACCACGCTCATGTTGCGTGTGACCGACGCCGGCGACAACGTCTACTGGGATCATGCCGACTGGGGCGATGCGCGGATTACCTGCGACGAACCCGCCGGCGACACGACGCCGCCGGTCGTCTCGGCAGTTGACCCGACGGATGGCGTGAATGCCGTGCCGGTCGACGCCACGGTCTCGGCGACCTTCTCCGAAGCCATCGACGAGGCGACGCTGGCGGGCAACGTCACCCTGGCGGAACAGGGCGGCGGCCCGGTCGCGGCGACGCTCGACTATGACGAGACGACCGCAAGCGTCACGCTGACGCCGTCCAGCGACCTCAGCGCCGACACAACCTACGTCGCGACGGTTAGCGGAGGTGTTGACGGCGTCGCTGACCTGGCTGACAACCCGCTGGCAGCGGATGTGACCTGGACCTTCACGACCGCGCCCGACACGACCGGTAGTAGCGAGATCTTCATTAGCGACATGGCCTGGGATGGGCAGACCAACGGCTGGGGACCGGTCGAGCGCGACCAGTCCAACGGCGAGCAGGGCGCATCTGACGGCAATCCATTGACCATCGGCGGGACCGTCTACAGCAAGGGTCTCGGCGTCCACGCGGCGGCCGAGGTCATCGTCGCGCTCGACGGCACTTGCGCGCTCTTCAGCGCCACCGTCGGCGTTGACGACGAGGTTGGGCCGAACGGCTCGGTGACCTTCGAGGTTTGGGGCGACGGCGCGCTGCTAGCATCCGAGGCCGGCGTGACCGGCGCGGACGCCGGACAGCTGCTCTCGGCCGACATCACCGGCGTGACGACGTTGCGGCTGGTCGTCACCGGTGCTGGCGACGGTATCGCCTACGATCACGCCGACTGGGCCGATGCCAAGGTCGTCTGCGACGGCTCCGCGCCGGAGGACACGACACCGCCCGCAGTTGTCTCGGTCAATCCTGCCGATGGCGCGTCAAACGTCGCCGTTGGCGCGAACGTGACGGCTACCTTCTCGGAAGACCTCGACCCGGCCAGCCTGAGCGGCAACGTCGAACTGCGCGAGCAGGGCGCGGCGACGCCGGAGAGCGTCACCGTCAGCTACAGCGCGGCCACGGACCGGCTGACGATCAACCCCGACAGCGACCTGGCGGCGGGCACGACCTACGTCGTGACCATCTCCGGCGCTGCCGGTGGCGTGACGGACGTTGCCGGGAACCCGCTGGCGGACGACGAGGTCTGGAGCTTCACGACCGCCGCCGAGCTTTCGGGCGAGCAGTTCTACATCAGCGACCTTGCCTGGGATTCCTCTGCCAACGGCTGGGGGCCGGTCGAACGCGACCAGTCCAACGGCGAAGATAGCGCCGACGATGGCGCGCCGCTGACGATTGGCAGCCAGGTCTTTGCTAAGGGCGTCGGCTCGCATTCGTTGTCGGAGGTCATCGTCACGCTCGACGGTACCTGCACGGTCTTCGCGGCGAGCGTCGGGATCGATGCCGAGGTTGGGGCGAATGGCAGCGCGGCCTTCGTCGTCTACGGCGACGGGAGCCTGCTCTACACCAGTCCAGTGCTGGAAGGCGGCGACGCGGCCCAAGCGGTGCTCGTCGATATCACCGGCGTTACGACGCTTCGGCTGGTGACGACCAATGGCGGCGACAACGTCTACTACGACCACACCGACTGGGGCGAGGCGCGCGTCTACTGCGAAGGCACTGGCCAAGGCGACACGACCCCGCCGGAGATCACCGCCCAGACGCCGGAGCCGGACGCGGTCGACGTCGACCCCGAGAGCGCGATCACCGTGACATTCTCCGAGGAGCTTGATCCGGCAACGGTTGCCGGCGCGGTGACGCTGGAGGAGCAGGGCGGCCCGGTAGTCCTCGCAACCGTCGAGTACGACAACCTGACGCAGACGATCACGGTGACGCCAGATAGCACACTGACTGACGAGACGACCTACATCGTCACCGTGAGCGGCGTGACCGATCTGGCGGGCAATGCGCTGACACCAGACGCGGTTTGGAGCTTCACGACGAGCGCCGCGGCGCTCCCGCCGCTCTTCGAGCCGGTCTCGAAGGTGGCGGCCGGGACGAACGCCCACGGCGTGACTGTCGCCGACGTGAACAGTGACAACGATCTGGACCTCGTGGTTGCGACGACCGGCGACGACGCTGTCGTCATCTTGCTTGGCGACGGCGAGGGCGGGTTCGCCGCTACCGGCAGCTACCCGACCGGCGTCCATCCCAAGTTCGCGACGACCGGGGATTTCAACAACGACGGCGATCTCGACTTCGCCTCGGCCAACCAGGACGACACCGGCGGCAACGACGTCAGTGTGTACCTCGGCAATGGCGACGGGAGCTTCACGCTCGCCGGCCACTTCGCGGCCTGCGCGAACCCGCACGAGGTCGCGCCGGGCGACGTGAATGAGGATGGCGACCTCGATCTGGTTGTCGTCTGCTGGGGCGGCTCGGTCGCAAACCTGCTGCTCGGCAACGGCGACGGCACCTTTGCCGCCGCGACCGACCTCGATGTGGGCTCGGCCCCACACTCGGTTGTCGTCGAGGACTTCAATGGCGACGGCGACCTCGATATCGCGACGGCCGACCACAACAGCAACACCGTTAGTGTTCTGTTGGGCAATGGCGATGGCACCTTCGCGGCGCGCTTGATCCAGGCGGTCGACTTCGGCCCGCACTCGATGCGCGGCGGCGATGTGAACCGAGACGGCGATATCGATCTCGTTACGGCCAATGACGCCGGCGACTCAGTCACGGTGCTGCTCGGCAACGGCGACGGCTCCTTCGCGCGCGGCGACTTTGCAGTCGGCGACGAGCCGAAGGGCGTGGCGCTGGGCGACATCGACGGCGACGGCTGGCTCGATATCATTAGCGCGAACATCCACGGAACCTACCCGTGCTGTAGCGGCGAGACGAGCATCAGCGTGCTCTTCAACGATCACAGCGGCGGCTTCGTCGGGCTCGAAAGCGCGGCCGTTGTCTCTTCGCCATTCAGCGTCGCGACCGGCGACTTCAACGAGGACGGGCGGCTCGATGTCGTCAGCGCGAACTGGCACACGAACGATGTCGGGATCTTCCTGGGCAACAGGTGATCCCGGCGTCGCGTGAGCCGGCGTTGAACGTGGAAGAATTGGAAAACAGTACCTGCTACCGTGGCCGTGGAGGCATTGCTGGAGCATAGTCGAACGGTTCATCCGCCACCCATTCCGGCGGCGACGCCTGAACCGCTGAGGAGCGAGCTAGAGCGCACATGACAGAACTTACCCTGGCGCAGATTGTCTACATCGTCCGCCGCTGGTGGTGGCTCCTGATCGTCGGGCCGGCCATTGGCGCGATCATCGGCGTCGGCCTCGCGAGCCGCGCTGTTCCGGCCTACCAGGCGGACGCGAAGCTGCTGCTCGACCGGCCGACTTCGGACACGTCGCAGGACTCTTCGGCCAGCGCCTACAACAACATCCTCGCGGCGGAGCGGCTGACTCAGACCTTTGGGCAGCTCGTCGAAACGCGTGTCGTGCTGGACGAGGCGCTGGCGCGGATCGGCGATGAGGCCGATGGCCTGACTGTTGAAACCCTCCAGGAAGACCTGACCGTTACGATTGTCCCGGACACACAGATCATCCAGATTGAGTTCACCGGGACAGATCCGGATCAAGCCGCCGCTGTCGTCAATGCCGTGAGCGAGGTCTTCATCGAGCAGGCGGCGGAGGTCCGGCCTGACGTCTCGAACGACAACACCGACGCGCTCCAGCAGTCGATCGACGACATCGTCGAAGACATGGCGATGATCCAGGACGATATCGCGGCCCTGGAAGCCTCCGCCGATGCCAACACCGTCGATGTCCAGGCCCAGCTGCGCGATCTCCGAACCTTGCTCGGCGAGAACCAGAGCCGCCATGCCGAACTGGTCGAGATCCAGCAGCGGATGACGATCTCCGCCGCCGAGACCGGCGTGCTCGTGAAAGTCGTCGATCCCGCTGTCGCGCCAGATGTCCCGGTCAGCTCGAACCCGGCCTTCACGATCTTTCTCGGCATCCTCGGTGGCCTTGTGATCGCCGGCGGCATCGTCTTCGTGCTCGGCTACCTCGACAACACGGTCAAGGATCCGGGGATGATCCAGCGGGTGACCGGGCGCAGCACGCTCGGGCTGATCCCGGTCATCGACCATCCCGAGCGCTTCGAGGCGTTGACGGACCTTGGCGCGCAACCGGCCGAAGCCTTCCGCACGCTGCGGACGAACCTGCAATTTGCCACCCACGGCACGGTTGTGCGTTCGTTGATTGTCACTGGCGCCCAACACGGCGATGGCACGACGACGACGGCGGCATATCTGGCGATGGTCCTGGCTCAGGGCGGCCAGCGGGTTGTGCTGGTCGACGCCGACCTGCGCGAGCCGTCGCTCCACCGCATCGTCGGTTTGCCCAACCGCTCCGGTCTCACCGATCTGCTGCTGGGCGACTCGATGGAACATGTCGATGGTTATCTGCGGCGCACGGATATCGCCGACCTGACAGTGCTGACCTCTGGTCCGCTGCCGCCGAATCCCGCTGACCTGCTGAATTCGAAGCGCATGGAAGATCTGGTGCGCCACCTGGAGCTGCGCGCCGATATCGTTATCTTCGATTGCCCGTCGCTCCAGTACGCCGACGCCTTGATCCTGACCGGCATGGTCAGTGGCTCGCTGCTCGTTGTTGCCGCCAGCCAGACGCGCTCCAACGATCTGGCCGGGGCGGTTGCCGCGCTCGAACAGTCGGGCAAGCCGATCTTCGGCACGGTGCTGACGCGGGCCCGGCAGCAGCGCGAAACGCACAAGTCTCCGGCCCATCTTGTGCCGCAGCAAGAGGTTTCGGTCGACCCGTCCAAGGTCGGCCCCGCCCCCGGCAAGCGCCGCGGCATCGTCAGCTTCCTCTCGCGGTAGACCAAAGCCTCGAAACCCGAATCCCGTAGGGCAGGGGCTCGTCCCCTGCCGCATTGGGTAGAGTGCCGTTTGCCGGCAGGGGACGAGCCCCTGTCCTACGGGATTGCATGGAGTTTCGCCAGCGATAGTGAGGTGAGCGGCGTGTGGTCAGTAGGCGTTGCTGTCGCGCTGGAAGATGTGGAAGAGTGTCTTGGCCATGATGCGGATGTCGAACATTAGCGACCAATTCTCGACATAATAGAGATCGTAGCGGGTGCGCTCCTCGATCGACGTGTCGCCCCGCAGGCCGTTCACCTGGGCCCAGCCGGTGATGCCGGATTTCTCGTGGTGGCGGGCCATGTAGGCGGGGATCTCGCGCCGGAACTGCTCGACGAAGTGGGGCCGCTCCGGTCGCGGCCCGACGATGCTCATCTCGCCGTAGAGGACATTGATGAACTGCGGCAGCTCGTCGATGGAGTAGCGGCGCAGGAAGCGGCCCAGGCGCGTTGGGCGCGTGTCGTCGGGCGTCGTGAAGACGGGTCCGGACTCAGCTTCGGCGTCGACGCCCATCGTCCGGAACTTGAGCACGAAGAACTCCCGCCCATCCTGGCCGACGCGCGCCTGGGTGAAGAAGACCGGCCCGGGCGACGAGAGCTTCACCAGCAGCGCAACGAGCAGCATCAGCGGCGCGCAGGCGATCAGGACGAGCGCGCTCACCACGAGATCGAGCGCGCGCTTGATCTTGCGGTCGATGGGTCGCAGGCCAATCGAGCGGAGCTGGACGGTTGGCAGCCCGTTGAGGTCGTGGATGCTCAGAACATCGCTGGTCATTAGGCGGAACGAATCGGGGTAGATGCGGACGGCAACCGGCAGGTCGTCGATCTGCATCAGCACGTCGAGGATCTCATCGTGGCCCGCGCCGGACATGGCGACGACGATTTCGTCGATGTCGCCCGCTTCGACGGTGCGGCGCAGGTCGCTGGTCATGCCCAGCACGGGCGTTCCGTCAAGCTCTGTGACCTCTTCGCCGTCGCCCCAGGGGCGGTGACGGACAACGCCGACGAGCTCGTAGCCAAGCTGGGGTGAGCGCTGCAGCTTGTCGAGCACGAGCGCGCCGGTCGGGCCAGCGCCGATCACCAGGAGCCGGTCGGTTCCGTAGCCGTTCGCGCGCAGCGTCGCGACGAGCCCGGTGTGAATGAAGTGGACCGCCGTCGTGCCGGCGATGCCGAGCAGCCAGGCCGAGGCGACCATGCGCCGCGAGTAGCTCAGGTCCGACCCGGCCAGGAGCGAGCTGATCGCGATGGCCGCTAACCCGGCGACCGTCACGCGCAGGACAATCGCCGCCGCGTCGTCAATGCGCGAGATTCCCCGCCGGCCGCTGTAGACGCCGCCGACGAGAAAGCTCCCGAGCGCGAAGGCGATGGCGAAGCCGGCGATCAGCGCGTAGTCGTCGCCGGGCATTGAGGCGGCGAACCAGGACCAGTTGGTGAAGGCGCGTAGTTGCCCGGCCAGCCAGGCGGCTCCCAGTAGCGTCAGCGCGTCGAGGATGAAGAGCGAGAGGCCGACGGCGGTGGCGAAGTGGCGTTGACGGGGGAGGCTGCGTCTGACAAATGCGCGGGCGGCTGAAGCGGTATCGTCCGAGGGGTTGGGCCTGGCAGACTCTCCGGTGGTCATGCGTCTGACACGCTCCTTTGACGTCCCGGTTTCAGGCGACGCGCTTCCTGGCCGCTGGCCGCAATGCGTTGATGCCGAGCGCCAGCAGGCCGCGCGCGACGATACCCGCCAGCACGGCCCATTTTAGCAGCACAATTGAGCGTTCTGCGTAATGTTTGCGATAGAAGAGCCACATCGCCCGGTAGAACTCGACGAGCATGCGGTTCGAGTGGCGCCGGGTCGTCCCGCCCTTCAGGTGGTGGACGATTGCGCGCGGATAGTAGACCACCTTCCAGCCGTGGGCTTTGATCCGGTAGGTCCAGTCGAGATCCTCGCCGTAGAAGAAGAAGCCTTCGTCCAGAATGCCGGCCTGGAGGATGGCTCGCAGGCGCAGCAGCATGAACGCGCCCATGACGGCGTCGACCTCGGCGGCCTGGTCTTCGTCGAGGTAGGTGAGGTTGTAGCGCGCGAACCGCTCGCTGTCTGGGAAACGGCGGGCGAGCCCGGTGAGCTTCCAGAAGCTGCTGCCCGGCGTCGGAAATGAGCGCCGGCAGGCCAGGTCGAGCTGCCCGTCTGGGAGGAGCACACGCGGGCCGACGACTGCCACGTTGTCCCGCCGTTCGATGAAGGCGAGGCAGGTCTTGAGCGCGTCCGGTTCGACGATGACATCGCTGTTCAGGAGCAGGACATAGGCATGGTCAGGATCGATCTCGGGCGGCAGATCCGCCAGGAGCCCTCTGAGCGCGACGTTGTTGCCGCCGGCGTAGCCGAGGTTGCGGCCGGTTGTGAAATGTCTCGCGTCGGGTAGCGCGGCGCGGAGCTGCTCGGCGCTGCCGTCGCCAGAGCCGTTGTCGACGACGAGCACATCGAGTGCAATGCCGTCCAGGTCGCTGTCGGTCAGCGCCCTGACTGCGTCGATCGTCATCGCGGCGGTGCGGAAATTGACGACGATGGCGGAGACCGGTATCGCGCGGCCCCCGCCCTCGCCAGACAACTCTAAGCCGCCCGGCGGTTGTGGCGCGTTGCGCGGAAGGCCCGGGCGCGCACGACGAGCGCTTCCGGTGCGAGCACGAGCGGGTTCGAGCGCCGGGGGCGGGCGGGGTCGTTCAAGCGGCGGGCATACCAGCGGCCCAGCAGCGCCAGGCCGGCCATCATAAAGAGCCCGCGATGTTTCGCGATCTCGACGATGCGGCTGGGCATGAAGAGCGGCGCGCCACCGGTGACGAGGTCGCGCAGCAGGTGCGAGCCGAGGCCGAGCGTCACGGCCAGCTCGGTCTGCCGGCCTGGTTCGAGCCGTTCGGCCAGATAGGCCAGACCGCCGACGGCCAGCACGGAATGACTCGCCGGCCGTCGGGGCATCGTCATGCACGACGCAAGCTTGACTGAGCGCGCCGCGACGACATGGTCGAGATCGATCGCCGTCGAGCTGACGCCGGCAACGAGCAGGAAACGTTCAGGCTCGCGCACGAACGACGAGGCCGGCAGCGCGACGGCGAGGCCGGTCGCGAGGTGCGCCAGAGCGTCGCTGATTGCCTCTGGCCGCCTGTTGCCGGTCGTCTTGAAGTGGGCGCAGAACTGGTCCGCCGCGAGCGCGACAGCCCCGCAGAAGAGCCCGGCGACCGTGCTCCGGGTCGTGCTGATGACAATACGTTTCCGTCGTTCGCGCATTGGTTACTCGTCCATCGTAAAGCGCAGAATCGCGCCGACGTTGTGCTCGCCCAGCCGCGCCGCGGCCGCGCCGCCGGGGTGGATGATCTCGCCCTCGGCGTCGGTCACGACGGTGAGCCGGACGATCTCCTCGGCCAGCTCCACAGGCTGCATGTCTTCGATATCGCCACCGGCGGGGTGGGTGTCCGGGACCGGGCCCGCGCCGAAGACGTTGAGCTTGTAGTCGGCCCAGCCGGCGGCCGAGAAATCGCTCGACATGATCGTCTTCATGGCCTGTCCGCGCTGGAGCGCCTCGATTGTGCCATTGACTCCAACGACGCCGCGCTGGCCCGCGCCGAACTGGTCCATGAGCGTCGTCACGGACTCGAACTCGCGTTCGTTCTCAGCGGCCTCGACCAGCGGCATCGTCGCCTCCAGAATCTCATCATAGGTCGCGCGCACGTCGAGGTGGATCGTGCCGATGATGCGTTGCGCGACTTCCTCGTGGAACTCGGCCTGGAGGGCGCTCGCCATGACATCCCCGGCCGCAACGACCAGCATCTCGATGCCGCTCTCGTGAACCGCCCGGCGGGTCTCCTCGGCGACGGCCCGGGCAAAGTGCGCGCGCCGCTCCTCGTTGCGTGTCTGGAAGCGGCGCTGGGACCAGCCGCCCTGGCTGTGGTGATTGGCCGCGTCATCGCCCTGGATCTCGATGCTGGCGATGCGCGCGGCCCGGTTGATGACGGTGATAGTGGCGTCCTTCTGGTCGGCAACCAGCACCGCATAGCGCGGGTAATCCTCGACGACGCGCACCATTTGGAGCAGGTTGGGCGTGGCCGAGGTGACGACTTCCGTTTCGACGGGAATGGCAAGGACAAATGACTCGAAGATGTCGCGGCTGGCGTTGGCGACGACAATGACGCCGTGGACCGCTGGATCAATGCCGCCGGCAATCAGCGAACGGACCTTGCGTACGTCTTTCTCAAGGCTCGTCCGCGCCTCCGAGTGCTCGGGGAGCTGTTCGATCAGCTTCTCGGATTTGTTGTTGAAGATCGTCTCGGCGCTACGGCGCTGCGGGCGTTCGCCTTCTGGCCGCCAGTCGAGGTAGACAGAGAGGTAGGGCGCTTCCTCTGATGGCTCCAGGCGAGCGAGCGCCCGCAACGCCTTGTTGAGATCTGTGGAGTAGCCACTCTCGACCTCGGTCGTCAGGATTTGTTCAACTGGATCTGTAGCCATAAGAGCTTGCCCCTTTTCACAGGTTGTGAACTGGTGACGCACGTTTCCGATGGTACCATCGGGCATTCGCTGACGACGGCCCAGCCGGTACATACGGGAGGCACGGTTGAAGGCAGTAGTTCTGCTCTCAGGAGGCGTTGACTCCACAACGACGGCCTACCTCGCCGCGCGCTCGGGCTATGAAATCTACGCGCTCACCATTCGTTACGGTCAGCGCCACGAGCGCGAGCTCGACGCGGCCCGTGCGGTCTGCCGCGAGCTGGATGTCGCGGAACATCGCATCGTCCAGCTTGACTTCGGCGCGTGGGGCTCGTCACTGACCGGTCAGGCGGAGCTGCCGACCGCCGGCGTTGGCGAGGGCATTCCTTCGACCTGGGTGCCGATGCGTAACCTGATCTTCCTCGGCATGGCCAGCGGCTATGCCGAGGTCGTCGGCGCTGACGCGATCTATATCGGCGTCGGCCAGGTCGACTACTCCGGCTACCCGGATTGCCGGCAGGAGTTCATCGAGGCCTACCAGCGAGCCGCCGATCTGGCCAGCAAGCAATTCGTTGAGGAGGGCCGGTCGATCCCCGTGCTGACGCCGCTGATGCATCTGCCGAAGAGCGGTGTCATTCGGCTCGGGCTGAACCTGGGGGTCGACTATGACCTGACCTGGTCCTGCTACGCAGGCGGCGCTGAACCCTGCGGTGAGTGCGACTCCTGCCGCTTGCGCGATGCGGCGTTCGCCGAGGTCTACGCCTCGCGCCCCAAATCCTGATAGATCGTTTCCAGATCACGCGCCATCGCCGCAAACGATAATTCGTCGTTGAAGTAGCGGCGCGCCGCCCGTGACATCGCGCTCGGGTCTTCGATCCCCAGCGCCGCGTCAGCCAGCGCCAGCGGATCGCCCGGCTCGAATAGACGGCCGTGGCGACCGTCCTCGCCGATCATTGCGACGAATGACGGGATGTTGCTGACGACCGGGATACAGCCGCAGGAGAGCGCTTCGAGCACCGCCAGGCCGCTCCACTCCCGGATGCTGGCCTGGAGGAGGATGTCTGCGCTGGAGTAAATCGCCTCCATCTCGTCCAGACGCGCCCGACCCCGAAACTCGACACGGTGACGGATGTGCGGGAAGGAGTGGGCTAGCGCTCTGGCTTCCTGGAGCAGCTCATCGGTCAGATAGTAGAGGTAGAGCCGGGCTTCAGGCTGCCGCCGGGCGATATGGGCAAAGCCGCGCAGCATCGTCAGCGGATCCTTGATCGGGTGCAGGCGGCCGGCGGAGAGATAGACCGGGTTGCCGCTCATCCCTGTTCGCTGGCGCGCCTCGTCGCGGTCGAGGCCGCTGAACGGACTGCTTGTCTCGATCAGTTGGCGGACCTGGTGGGGGGCGAGTAAGCCGGCCTGAATCCATGGCCCGGCCTGGTCGGGCGAGGTGAAGAGCGCCGCGTCGATGCCCCGCACAGCGCGTCGCTGGATCCGGCCGCGCAGCGGGCCCGAGGCCGGCGCGCCGCCGTGGTAGTGGACGACGATACGCGTGTTGCGGGGCAAGCGCTTGCGAATCAGCGCCAGCTGGAGGTCCATCGTCAGGCCGAAGACGTGCACGATGTCCGGGTCCAACGCGCGGATGGTGTTCGCCAGGCGCAGCGATGGCTGGTAGTAGGCGGGGCCGTGGTGTGGTTTCCAGCGGTGAAGCAATTTGCTGCCGAGCCGGACCGGCGCTGACGCCGGCAGCCAGGCGTACTGGACGCCGTTAGATGTGGTTTGCGCGAACTCCGGGCCGAGCCCGAGCAGGCGGACGCTGTGCCCCCGCGCCGACAGCTCCGCCGGCAACGCCGTCAGAATCGGAAAGCGGTCCAGCGTCGCGCGCGGATCTTCTGTCTGGGCATCGAAGAACGGGGAGACGAAGAGGATGCGTAGCGGGTGGTTAGCGCTCATCGAGCGCCTCCTGGTAGAGCTTCAGCCAGCGCTCCGTAGCCGGTCTGGCGGCGTAGGTGTCCGCTATCGTCTGCCGCGCTGCGGCCGCGAGCCGCGCTCTCCTGCCGGGATCATCCGCGAGCGCCGCGATGGCCCGCCCCAGCCCACCGATATCGTCGATGTCGACGGCGACAGCCGCGTCCGGCGCGAGGTCGCCAACGACGCCGACACGCGCACCGATGGTGGGCAGTCCCAGGGCAGCGGCTTCGAGGACGACCATGCCCTGACTCTCGTGGCGGCTCGGCATCAGCAGCATGTCGCTTGCCTGGTGGTGGGCCGCGAGATCCCGATGCGGGATGCGGTCAAGCAGCTCCACCTGCTGCGCGATGCCGAGATTACGCGCCAGCTCGGCCATCCGCCGCTTGTAGCCATAGGGGTCCTCGCCGATGATGGTCAGCCGCAGCTCCGGGTAGTTGGGCAAGAGCGACGCCAGCGCTCTGATCGAGAGATCCTGTCCCTTGACCGGGAGATACGCGCCAACCTGGAGCAGGTTCGTGCCGGCGCTTTGCGTCTCGGTATTGACTGGTGGGAGGCCTGTGCTCGCGTCGACAGGGAGCGGGGCGTATCGCAGTCTGGATGCCGTCGCGGGCGCAAACTGCCGGGCGAGATCGAGCACGTAGCCGGAGCCACCGGTCGCTATCCGGGCGCCGCGCAGCACGGCGCTATTGAGCAGCCGCCCGCGCCGGCTGCGCGCGCCGCCATAGCCAAGCCCCGGCAGATCGACGAGTTCCGCGCCGCCGATGCTGGCGATGGCCGGAACTCCCAGGGCGCGTCCGGCGAGCGTCGCAACGAAGCCAGGCTCATAGAGCCAGTAGCCGTGGAGCAGGTCGAAGGGTTGGCTGCGATGCCGCGCCCGCAGCGCTGTGAGAACGGCTCGAAGCAACCCCCGGAACTTGAGCCCGCCGCCACCGACGTCGACAACGTCGATGCCGCCGTTTGAGGTGTGTGTCAGTCCAGGGGGATTGCGGAGCGGGACGACGGTCAGCCGCACATGCGGCGCGAGCGTCGAGGCGAGCACTGAGAGCGCCGGAATCTGGAGTTCTTCGTTGCCAGCGTACGACGGCAGCATGAGGCCGACGTGCATTTGTGCCGCGGCGCGGTTCATTTCTTGCTCAGGTCCCACTGTACCTGATCCAATCGGTACTCCCGACTGTTCCCGTACTCTGGGCCCAACCTCTAGGCTGGTATGAGTACGGGTTCGCCGTCACCGTGGCCTCTACCAAGTCGCGGCAACCCGCAGACGCGCGTAGATTGATGGAGCACCAGCGTGGCCTTTCAGGGCGACCTCTTTGACTTTCCACTTCCCGATCTCCTGTGGTTCCTGGGCAGCCGCAACAAGTCGGGCTGGCTGACCCTGGTTAGCGATTCAACGCACATGGTCTACACCTTCCGCCAGGGGAAGCTTGTCGGCGCCCGTTCCACCGATAGTACCCAACGGCTCGGCACGCGGCTGCTCGATGGCGGCCTGATCGACGAGTGGCAGCTGGACAAGGCCCTGGAGGTGCAGAAGGCGGGCGCTTCTCCGCGCGCGCTTGGTTCGATCCTGATCGAGCTCGGTTTCATCACCGCGCTTCAGCTCGAACGCGCCATCGCGCGGCAATTCGGTGAGCTCGTCTTCCGTCTACTCATCCACCCGACCGGCCAGTTCCGCTTTGATCCCGGCATCCCGGACCTGCGCGGCGAGACGGTCAACGTCTCGATTGAGACCGAGGTCTTCGAAGCAGTCCGGCGCGCCGATGAGTGGTCGTCGGAGCGGATGCTCGACACGCCGTTCCGGCTCAACCCGGCGATCTCGTCGGAGACCGCCGCGTTGATCGATCCGGAAGACCGCATCTACCTCGTCTCGCTGATTCGCGGCCCGAAGACGCTCGATCAGCTGGTCGCGATCTCCGGCCGGGAGAAGGAACGCGTGCTACAGTCGCTCAATCGACTCCAGGCGAGCGGTGTGATCTACCTCGACACCTCGGTGGTGGCGGGCGAGCAGAGTTCGCTGGTTGCCTGAGCGTCGCGCTCGCGCCGTCCTCTACTGGACCAATCGGCCTGATTGCATCCAGGCAATGTTGCTATTCCAGATCAAAGGTGCTATTTCTATAGCGACTGACTGATACCCAAGCGGTATTGGCGCGGTCTGTGGCAGTTCTTGTCGGGCAATCTAGCTATTTCCTGCAATGTTGCTATCATAGGAAATGGTTGGCCCCGAAGCGGTATGCCGGAGCGCCGGAAGTCTGGGAAGTTAAACTGGCGTTGCGGGTGAGGAGTAGGATAATGGTCCAGCGACCGGTAGTGCAGCGACAGCGAATCGGACCGGCGATTCGCAAATTGCGGCACGAGCAGGATATGACCCTGGATGATCTCGCGGAACAGGCCGGGATCTCCGCGTCGCATCTCAGTCGATTGGAACGTGGGCAGACACTGCCGAGTTTCACTGTGCTTGCGGGTATCGCACATGTCCTCGGTGTGAGTATCGATGAATTCGCGCAGCTCGAGCAGGATGTCGCCGTGCTAGACGCCGACCTTGACGAGGTGATGCGCGAGGCTGGTATTGACGAGGACGCAATCAGCGAGATCCTGAACCTGTCGATTGAATCGCGCCAGGAGTTGCTTCAGGCCTTTCAAAAGGGTTCTTGAAACAAGGTCAATCGATCCCAACGGACTGAAGAGCCCGAGCCTGCTCGGGCTCTATTCTTTGGACTCCGCCGCCAACCTGTACACTCTGCCGGTAGCGTCCAGGGGTTGACACGCCAGGAGGAGAGATAACGTTGGACGAACGTTGGAACGAACGCTGGTCACGGCGCGGCAAGATCGCCGCGAACATGAACCGGCCATCCCGCACCGCAGCCGAGGGCATGATCTCATTTGTCTACGGTGATCCGGATCCCGATTCGCTGCCGCTTGAGCAGATGGCGCGCGCCGCGGATGTGCTGGCTGAGAATAACCGGCGCGACGCGCTCTCATACGCCAACCCTGTCGGGCCGGATGGCCTGAGCCTGGCGCTGGCGAATAAGCTGCATGAGGATTATGGGCTCGACGTCACCGCTGAACAGGTGCTGCTGTCGCTCGGCGCGGCCAGCGGCCTCGGCCTGGTCGTCGATATGCTCGTCGATCCCGGCGATGTCGTCCTGGCCGATGCTCCGGCCTGGATGGGCGCGACCGGCATGTTCCGGCTGGCCGGCGCAGAGGTCGTCGGTGTCGAGGTTGACGACGAGGGTGTCAATCCCGACCGCGTCCTCGAAGCTATCGACCGGCTGGCTGCAGAAGGCAAAGCGCCGAAGTTCCTCTACACGATCCCAACCTTCCAGAATCCCTCCGGCGTCGAGCTATCGCTTGAGCGGCGCGAGAAGCTGGCTGAGATCGCGCAGGACAAGGGCCTGCTGATCCTTGAGGACGATGCCTATATCGACCTGCGTTTTTCCGGCGAGCCAAAGCCGACGATCTTCGGGATTGCCGAGCCGGGCACGGTGCTGCTCTTCGGGACGCTCTCGAAGACAATCGCGGCCGGCATGCGGCTTGGCTGGTGTGCCGGTCCCGCCGACATTATCGCCGTGCTGTCCCGCGGCCGGACCGACAGTCTCCGCAACACCTATACAGCGGCGTTGGCCGAGTGGTTTATCACGACCGGGCAGCACCGCGACCATATCGCTGAGCTGCGAAACATCTATTCGACCAAGTGCAGCCAGATGCTCACAGCCCTTGAGCGGGAGATGCCGGAGGGCGCAAGCTGGACCTCGCCCAACGGGGGCTTCTTCATCTGGGTGACGTTGCCCGACGGCGTCGATGCACTCGACCTGCAACCGATCGCCCAGGAGAATCTCGTGGACTACATCCCGGGCACGTCGTTCTACTCTGACGGCTCCGGCCGCAATGCGCTGCGGCTCTCCTTCAGCGCCGTCACCGAGGAGCAGATCGACACCGGTATTGCGCGGCTGGCAAAGGTTATCCGCGAAGCGATG
Source organism: Chloroflexia bacterium (assembly GCA_030431755.1). Taxonomy (GTDB): domain Bacteria; phylum Chloroflexota; class Chloroflexia; order Thermomicrobiales; family CFX8; genus JAUIIK01. Next base: position 18,331 of record JAUIIK010000004.1, on the reverse strand, counting down.
TAGCTAGGTCTTTGGCTGCGCCTCGACATAGGTAACAGGGTTGGCCGTGTCCGGGTCCGGTCGCTTCACTGCGATCACCCGGACGCGGCCGCTACGTTTTCTCCGGGCGGCAACGATGCCGAGCGGCGTCCAGGCCAGGATTGCCAGTGCGTGCAGGCGGGCTAGCCACGGCTCAAGCGCCGGCAATCGGGCGCGACACCAGAGCCGCACACCCCAGGCCCACTCCACGCCTGACTGCTCGTGCTCCACGTGCACAATGCGAAAGCCGTGCTTGTCAAGCAGCCGCGCAAGTGTCTCGACGCTGAAGGTCGTGAGATGGCGCGGAGCGTCGTAGCCCATCCAGTAGCTGCCGAGCAGCCGCGCTGCGTCTGAAGCAACGTTCGGCAGCCAGATGACGACCGCGCCGCCGCCGGACAGGACACTGCGGACCTCCGCCATGAAGAGATCAGGGTCGTCGACGTGTTCCAGCACATGATCGAGCAGCACCGTCTGGAAGCGCTGATTGGCAAATCCGGCAGTTTCGAGGTAGCCCTCGGTGACGTCAAGTCCGCGTTGACGAGCGAGACCGGCGGCGTAGCTATCCGGTTCCAGGCCATATACGTCGTCATTCCCGGCCCGGCGAATCAGATCCAGCAGCTCCCCGCCGGCGCAGCCGACATCGAGGATCGCGCGCGGCGGTTGGAGGTAGTCCCAGATGTCCCGCACGCCCTTGCGTTCGAGCAGCCGCTTGGCGCGCCCCGATAGGCCCGGCCGGTTGAAGGGCGCATAGTCGTCCGGGTAGGCGGCGTCGAGAACCTCCGCGGAAGGTTGCGGGTGGAGCCGCAGCAGCCGGCAATCGGCGCACTCGACGAGCTGAAACGTGGCGTCGGTCGTCCCGGCGATCCTGTCGCGGAGCGTCTTGTAAGGGCGGCTCTGTGTCCCGCCGCAGAGCGGGCAGCGAAACGGCTCAATCATCGCGTGGTGCGTCGTGGTGCAGGACGCGGCGGATCGAGTAGTCGAGCGACTGTCGGCCGTGCCGTTCAGCGCCGGCCCGTGCCTGATGGGCGATCATCTCGCCGATCAGGCCGAACATGACGAACTGTCCGCCCATGACCATGAGCAGCACGCCGAGCGTCAGGAGCGGCCGGTTGCCGATCGGTTCGCCGAAGCCGAGCTTCAGGACGGTCAAGTAGCCGTTGATGAGTAAGCCGGCCCCGAGGGCGAGCGCGCCGAGCCAGCCGAAGAGGTGCAGCGGCCGGCGGGTGTAGTGATTTAGGAAGAGGACGGTGAGCAGGTCGAAGAAGCCGCGAAAGGTGCGCTCGATGCCAAATTTCGACTTGCCGTGCCGCCGGGCGCGGTGGCGCACCGGAACCTCGCTGACCTTGAAACCGCGATAGTGGGCGAGCACCGGAATATAGCGATGCATCTCGCCGTATAGCTGGAGCTCGTCGAGCACCTCGTGGCGGTAGGCTTTGAAGCCGCAATTGAAATCGTGGAGCGGGATGCCGGTCAGCAGCCGGACCGTGTGATTGAAGAGCGCCGATGGGATCGTCTTCGTGAGCGGGTCCCGCCGCGGCGTCTTCCAGCCCGAGACAAGGTCGGAGACGCCGGTCTGTAGGGGCACCAGCAGCTTCGCCATCTCGGCCGGGACGTCCTGGAGATCGGTGTCGAGCGTTACGACATACTCGCCGCGCGCGGCGGCGAAGCCGGCCGCCAGGGCCGCCGACTTGCCGAAATTGCGCCGGAACTGGATCAGCGTCACCTCGGGATCGTCGCGGACGAACCCCTCGATCAGCGCCAGCGAGCCATCGGTCGAGCCATCGTCGACGAAGATGATCTCCGCGCCGCCGTCCAGGTCGAGCGCAGCAAGCGACGCGCGCAGCTCCTCGAAAAGTTGGGCGAGGCTCCCGGCTTCGTCCTTGACCGGCAGGACAATCGAGAGGGCGACGCGCGCAGGCAGGCGAGATGTCTCAGGACGCACCGGCAGCTCAATTACTGTCATCCGGCGCCTCCTTCCCTTCTGCGTCTGATCGCCGGCACACTCGTCATAGGCAACACCGTAACGAGGGTTAGGCCGCTCACGACCGATCCCGCTAGCCAGAGCGTCCAGTGGCTCGGTTCGAACCGCAATTCGATGACATGCGCGCCGGCCGGGATGTCGAGTTGCTGAAGGGTACCCCGATACCGGCCGATTGGCAGGGCGTCGCCGTCCAGGGTCGCCCGCCAGCCTGGATGGTCGGCCTGGCTGACAATCAACGCGCCACCCGGGCTATCGGCTGCCGTGCGGATCTCGACGTTGCCTGGTTCCGGCGTCTCCACGGCGATTGCGCGTTCCGGATCGTCACCGAGCCAGGCGCGGCTGCGCGCTTCAGGCAGCTCCCAGAGGATCAGCCGGTCGGTTGTCAGACGGGCGATCGCGCCTTCCTCGGGCGGCTCATCTAGGGGTGTGTCGGTGACCACGTAGCGGACGTTGAGCTCGTCCAGAAACTCCGCTGTGTCTCCGGAGTCGTGCCTGAGCGCGCTGTAGCTCTCGAGCGCGAGCGGATCGGCGACGCCGCCGGTCGAGTCGAAGCCGTAGAGCCGCGCCGCGTCAGGTTGCAGCGTAGTCGCGCGATTGTCGACGCGGAACGGTCCGTCCTCGCCGGCGCGGTCAGCAAGGTAGGCGACGAGCTCGGGGTGGTCATATTCCGCAAGCAGCGGCCGGGTTGTTGGATTGAAGCGGGCGGTGACGGCGAAGAGGTCGAGCACCAGCACCGCACTAAGGAGCGCAACGATGAGCAGCCCGCTGGCGGTCGACCGCCGGGCGTAGCCGATGATCGCGAGAGTGAGGCCAAGCCAGAGTGCCAGCATCAGCAGATTGTCGAGCGCGATGATCGACCGGTTTGGTGGATCGTTGACCCCGAGCACCAGCGATGCGAAGAGCGGGATGACAACGAGCACCAGCACCGCCAGCGCGATGATGCCAACGCGCTCAACATAACGCATGGCGCGTGCAACCTGTGGTAGCGGCCGCTCGCGATAGCTCCACTGTGCCTGTAGTCCGTAACCGGCCAGGATGGCGAGGCCGAGGTCGACGAAGAAATAGCCGCGACCGGCGCCCCGGACGTGGTCGAAGGCCGGCATGAAGGCGTAGAGCCAGCCGTGGATTGGCGTGTAAGGGCCGAAGGCGTAGAGCAGGCCGAGCAGCGCGAGCCCGCCCCAGAAGAAGCGGCTGCGGCCAGACCCCGCCACGACGCCGAGCGTCGCGACGATCAGCGTCACGATTCCGGCATAGCCCCATATCTCGGTGTTTGAGAATGGTCCCCAGAAATCGGTTGGATTGGAGCCGTACACGGTTGGTAAGACCATGTGCAGTGCCGCAATCGGCTCAACCGAGAACTCCGATGCTTCCTCGTAAGAGAGCTCGCCGCGCGCGGTGTATCCAGTCAGCTCCAGCGCCGGGCCGAGCGCCGGTAGCGCCAGGCCAACCGCAATCACGAGGATGAAGAGACTTCGTGCAATTGCTCCAGACAACGGGCTTGCACGCAGCTCTTCCCGCCAAGATGCTGGGTGCAGATAACCGCTTGCACGCCAGAGCTCGAAGAGCGTCAGCAGCCCCGCGCCCGAGAGCAGCAAAAGGAGCATCGGCTGATGGCCACCGAGGATCGCCAGCGTCAACGCCAGCGCGCCGCCCCCCGCGAGCGGCCACGAGTTGCGGCGGATCGTCCCGATCAGCGCGGCATAGACGAACGGCGCCCAGCTTGCCGTCACAAGCATCGGGTAGTGGCCGAGATGCGCCGCCATGAAGCCGGAGTAGGCGAAGACGACGCCAGAGACCAGCGCGACGAAGCGGCCCAGGCCGAGCGCGCGGACGAGCCAGTATGCGCCATAGCTGGCGATGAGGAAGTGCAGCAGTGCCAGCCGTTCGAGCGCTGCGTAGCTGAAGGGCTCCGAGAGCAGGTAGGCGACGATGTTCGGCGGGTAGAGTGTTGCTGTCTGGAAGTTCGCCAGGTGCGGCATGCCGCCGAACTGATGCGGGCTCCAGAAGGGGATGCGGCCCGCCTGGAACTCGCGCGCCGCGAATGCGTGCAGCGGATAGAAGAACGACGCCAGGTCGCCGCCGCCGGCCGGGACCTGGGCCGCTGACCGGTACGGTTGCCAGAAGAAGAGCAGATGGAGCGCCGCCAGCCCGGCCAGCACACACGCCTCGGGAAAGAGCCAGGGTATGCGCCGCCTTGCCCCGCCGCGCATGGTGAGCAGCAGGGCCGCTAGCGCCGCGAGAATGAGCAGGAACAAGATGGGGACTGGGATGAGCGGCTGCGCGCGGTCCACAGGGCTGCCCGTGCCGCCCGGCTAGACGTTGAAGAGGAAGTGCGTGACGTCCCCGTCAACCATGATGTAGTCGCGGCCCTCCACGCGCAGCAGTCCGGCCTTGCGACACTCGGCCATGCCGCCCTGGTCGATGAGGTCATTGAAGGCCACAATCTCGGCGCGAATGAAACCGCGCTGGATATCGGTGTGGATCTCGCCGGCCGCGTTGGCTGCCGAGGTGCCCCGGCGAATCGGCCAGGCGCGCACTTCTTCGGGACCCGCCGTGAGAAAAGTAATCAGGCCGAGCAGGTCATAGGAGAGCCGGATGACGCGGTCCAGGCTCGACTCTTCGATGCCAAGGTCGGCCATGAAGAGCTCAGCATCCTCGGCGTCGAGCTGGCCGATCTCCATCTCGATCTTCGCCGCCAGCGCGTCGATCGCCAGGCCGGGCCGCGCGAAGCGTTCGCGGGCGTCTGCGAGGAGCTGTTCCTGATACTCGCCGAGCTGGTCATCGCCGAGGTTGAAGAGCACCAACGCCGGTTTGCGAGTCAGGAAACCGTAGCCGCGCAGCTGGCGGTCCTCGTTCTCGTCGAGGTCGACCTCGCGCAATGGGACGTCGTTCTCCAGCGCTTCCTGGCAGCGGAGCAGCGCCGCGCGCTCGCGTTCGTTCGCCTCGCGCTCGGGGCCGCGCAGCTTCTGGATCATCTCGCTGAGCCGTTCGAGCCGGCGTTCGATGATGCTGAGGTCGGAGAAGCTCATCTCGAGCAGCAACGTCTCCAGGTCGCGCAGCGGATCGACGCTCTCTTCGGGGTGCGGCACGTTGCCGCCCTCGAAGGCGCGCACGACGAGGATCAGCGCCGACGTCTCCTGCAGATAGCCGAGCAGCCTGCCGCCCAAGCCCTGCTTGCCGATGCCTTTGGCGACGCCAGCGACGTCGAGGTAGCGAATGTCGGCAAAGACCTCGCGCTTCGGCTCGAAGATCTCCGCGAGCTGGCCGATGCGTCGGTCCGGAACTTTGACCGTCGCCAGGTTAGGCTCATCGCTCGCTGTCGAGAAGCCGCCGACGGCGGCGCTGGCGCGAGTGAGCGCGTTGAAGACGGTCGTCTTGCCGCTTTGCGGTAGACCGACGATAGCCAGTTCCAGTATCACGAGACCTCCCGATAGTCTCCGTCGCAGCCGGGCGCGACAGCGGCCACTGTTGTACCACGGAGAGCGCCGGGCGGCGTGGGCTCGTGGCGCTGGCGGCTGGCTCAGGGCAGCCGGGCAGGGCTGTTTGGGATTGCGGCGCTCCGGTCGGGGTTTCTGAACAACATGCGGGCGTTGCAGAAGTCGCATGACGGACACAACCAGGAGGAGGTGTGAGATGCGCTCAACCCGGAGCGCCGCAACCTAAGTCTATCGCGTTGGGTATGTCACTTACTATGTGTTTGGTCAGGCGTCGGCCGCCTCCTTGAGCGCCGCACTGAAGGCGTCGATCAACGTGTTGGCCTCGTCCTCGGTCATCGGCGTCGAGAGGCAGCCGGTCAGCGCCGGTGACAGTACCGCTCCGCGGCTGAAGACGCCCTCCGCGACGCGGGCACGCAACGCGCCTTCCTCGGGCGAGCCCTCCCAGCTCTGATAGCCGGTCAGCTCGCGCTGGTTCAGGTGGACGCCGAAGAGCGATCCCGCGCCCGTGACCTGACCCGGAATTCGCGCGCCATCGAGCGCTTCGGCGAGTCCTTCGCGGATGTATGCGCCGAGCGCGTCGAGTCGCTGGGCTTCCGACTCCGGGAGCTTCTCCATCGAGACTTTGCCGGCGACCATCGTGACCGGGTTGGCGCTGAATGTGCCGCCGTGCGGAACTTTTGCCTTGCCGCCGCGCGGGTCGAATACCGCCATGACCTCGGCCCGGCCGCCGACCGCGCCAACCGGGAAGCCGCCGCCGATAATCTTCGCCATCGTTGTCAGGTCAGGTGTCACACCGACGAGCCCCTGCGCGCCACTCCAGGAGGCCCGCAACGAGATGACTTCGTCGAAGATGAGGACAATGCCGTGGGCGTCGCAGAGTGCCCGCAAGCCTGCCAGGAAATCGCGTGTGCCCGGTATCAGGCCCATGCGCCAGGGCATCGGGTCGACGAGGACCGCCGCCAGCTTGGCGCCGTCACGCTCGATCACCCGCTCGGCCATCTCGAGGTCGTTGAAGCGCAGCACCCGCACGTTGTCGAGCACGCCCTGGGGCGTCCCGGCAGCGTAGGGCGTTACCGGCGGCTCGGCGCTATCCCAGCCATCGCGCGGGACGATGGTGCTGACGCCGGCGAAGTCGTAGGTGCCGTGGTAGGAGCCTTCGAACTTGGCGATCATCGGCCGGTCGGTATAGGCGCGGGCGGCGTGGATCGCCATCATCACCGCCTCGGTGCCCGAGTTCGTGAAGCGGACCTGCTCGACCGACGGAATGCGGGCGCTGATGATCTCGGCCAGACCAATCTCGCTTTCGGTCGGCATCGAGAAGGCTGTGCCGCTTTCGAGCTGGGCGGTCACGGCGGCTATGATGTCGGGATCGGCGTGACCGTGCATCAGCGAGGTGTAGTTGTTCAGGAAGTCCAGCCGCTCCTGGCCCTCGGCATCGACGACGACCGCGCCGCGCCCGGAGAGCGCATAGGGCGGGTAGGGGTCGAGGTGGACGGTCGTCCGGGTGTTGCCGCCGGGCAGCACGTTGACGGCGCGTTGGTGCAGCGCGGCCGAGCGCGAGTCGGTTGCGCGGTACCGGTCTTGGAGTGATCTGGTGTCGGTCGTCGCCACGCTGGGCCGCCTTTCCTGGGAATGCGATGGCTGTGCTGGCGCAGTCTAGTCGGCCACACCCCGGAAGGGCAACGCGGAAGGAGGCGCGATGTTGACTCCAGGCGAGGCCGTACAGGCGCTCTCCAGGCTCGGCGTAGCAACGGCAACTGAGCCTGTGCCGGTCTCCGGTGGTTGGAGTGGCGCGGGCCTGTGGAAGGTCGAGCTACCTGAGCGTTTCTGCCTCTTGCGTGTCTACAGCGCGGCCGGCGAAGCCGGCGCGAGGCGCGAGGCGCGACTGCTCGACCACCTCGAACAGTTTGAGTTCCCGGCACAACGAGTGGTCGCTTGCGGCGTGGCTGCACAGGCGATGTTGCTGCTGGTCACCTGGCTCGATGGTCGCGGTCTCGAAGTGGAGCTTCTCAATGGCGGCGATCCCAGAGAGCTAGGCGCGGCCTTCGGCAAGCTCCAGGCGTGGCTTCACCAGCTCGAAGTGCCAGAAGGGCTGCCGGACGCGTTGACCTGGCCTGCCGCCGAGGCGTATCCGGAAGCGTTGCTCCAGCTGCTAGAGCGGGAAGCCGCGACGGACCGGCGCATCGTGCACCTCGACTTCCACCCAGCCAACGTGCTGGTCGATGGCGGAGGCTTGAGCGGTCTGATCGATTGGACCAATGCCCGCGCTGGTGATCCACGCTTCGACATTGCGCGGACCTATCTGCTGCTGCGGTTGCTGCCCGGCCTGGGCCCGCAGCTGAAGGCGCGTTACCTGCCCGCCCAGAGGCACTTCATCAGCGCCTGGCACACGGCCTACCGGCGCGAGGCGGGGGCTGTTTCAGGTATCGCGCCATTTCTGGCCTGGGCAGGCTACGGGCTGATCTACGACCTGGAGCGCAAGCCGGCGGAGTCGCTGAGCCCGGCCGCGGCGGCGGAGCTTGCGCGCGTCTTCGAGTGGCTGAGTGGGAGGCTCGACCGATGGATGGCGGGTACGGGGCTTGACCCAGGTGTCGTCGACGCATCAATGAAAGGCGTTCGCTAGCAGTGTGCCCGAAACGGGGTGGCACGCCGCTCCTCGCAGCAGACATCACTGCAACAACCGTGGCATCCCGACGGAGGAGGGATCTTGTTGCGCGCGTGTCACTTGCCGATGCGACGGAACGCTGACAACAGCGTTGTCGCGACAGGGAGCCCTACCTCCGGAACACTGGCGTTGCGTTCGAAGATCCCTCGTGCCTCGGGATGCCAAGTGCGGGGCGGGATAAACAGGGCGAATCCTGGATAATGTCGCACGCACGGAGCATTGGGGCTTGATCCTCGACCTCTGCGCTTCACTTGATGCCTGAAGGGATTTGCCCCGGATGTCCCTTAAAAGCTGAGGACCGCCTACGGAGGGAGGTGAGGCGGTCCTTAGCTCGCAGTGATAGGTCGGAACCAACGACATCATTAGGATCGCATTCACCTTTAGGTCGCGGATATAGGAAATTAGTCATGGCAATGAAGTCCGGGTAGGATCAGGACAGGCGGGCGTCACGGAATGTCCGATTCCGGCCCAGCGTTGAATACGATGAGTGACTCTGCCGCGCGGCGGCCACTGGCAAGTGAGGCAAACGATGACCGCAACCAGACAAACCGACAGGCTCCAACGATTCCGCACCCGCCGCGATGAGTTCATGCGAACGCATGAGAACTCGCCGCTCACGGACGCGCAGAAGGAGTCCTTCGCGCCGCTCGCTTACTTCGACGAGAATCCCGACCTGCGTCTGGAGCTTGAGCCGAACACCGAGATCGACCACGAGCCGGTGCAGCTCGGCACAACCGACGGCACGACCGTCGAATATATCCCGCACAGCGAGATCAGCTTCGAGGTTGCGGGCGAGACGGTGACGTTGACCGTCTTTCGGGAGCCGGGCCGCGGGCGGCTGCTGATCCCCTTCAAGGACGCCACGAGCGGCAAGGAGACCTACGGCGCGGGCCGCACGGTCGATCCACAGGAGCGCCCGGACGGCAAGCTCGTCGTCGACTTCAACTACGCCTACGGCCCCTATTGCCAGTACAACGACAACTGGACCTGCACCCTGCCGCCCTTCAGCAATTGGCTGCAAGCGCCGCTCGAGGCCGGTGAGAAGAAGTATCCCAACAAGGAGTCCGAGTACCCGGACGACTAATCGGCGACGTTACTCTCGATATCGGTGTCGTCGACGCGCGGGCGATCGGTGTGGGCGATGGCCGCGTTGCCACGGCCGGCGCGCTTGGCGTCGTACATCGCCTCGTCGGCGCGCTGGAGCAGATCATCGGGCGTGTCAACACCTGGCCGGGCAACGGTTACACCGACGCTGGCGGCCAGGCTTAGCGAGCCACAAATGTCCGGCAGCGGCGCGCTGAGGCCGGCGATGACGCGCCGGGCAACCTGAGCGGCGTGGTCGGCGTCGCGGATGTCCCAGAGCAGCACGACGAACTCATCGCCGCCGAGCCGGGCGAGGAAGTCGCCGCCGGCGATCTCTGAGCGAACGCGCTGGCCGACTTCGATCAGTAGTTGGTCGCCGGCTCGATGGCCGAGCCGGTCGTTGATCGACTTGAAGCCGTCGAGGTCGATGAAGAGCACGGCGAACTGGCGGCCCTCGCCGGTGAGCCCACGCGATAGCCGGTCCATCAACAACAGCCGATTCGGCAGGTCCGTCAGCGGATCGTGGAAGGCCTGGTGCTGTAACCGTTGCTCAATCGTCCGTGCCGCAGCCCTGCCGCTGGTGTGGGCCTCCGGCACATCGGCGGCAAGCGCCAGCAGCTGCGGATTGGTGTCGAGGATCTGGAGGGTGATGTCGACGACATCCGGGTCCCACTGGCTGCCGCGAAAGCGAGTAAGCTCGCTCCGCAGCTCGGCGGCGGATAGCGCGGGCCGGTAGGGGCGGGGGCGTGTCATGGTGTCGATGCTGTCAGCGACGGCGATGATGCGTGAGCCGAGCGGGATGTCGTTGCCGGCCAGACCTTCCGGATAGCCCTCGCCGTCGAAGCGCTCGAGGTGGTGCCGGACGAGCTCCCCGGCCAGCGCCGTCTCCGAGAACTGGACAAGCAGATCGGCGCTCATCGACGGCACCTGGCGCATGATGTTCCACTCGTCAGAGTCAAGCCCCCCAACCGTCTCCGCCGTCTGTGGCGGCAGGGTCAGGCTACCGAGGCTGTGGAAGCGCGCGGCCATTGCGATCAGGTCCACCTGCTCGCGCGGTAGCTCCAGGCCCAGCCCGATCTGACGGGATAGCTCCGCCACTCGGCGGGTGTGCGTTGCGGTGTAGGGGTCGCGGTAGTCGACGAGGTCGGCCAGGGTATCGAGCATCCCGATGATGGCGAATTTCTGGCGTTGCACGTTGCGGCGCAGGATGAGATAGAGCGCGCTCGCCGGCACGATGATCAGGCCGGTCAGCAATGGGCTCATCGTCACGATCAGCGCCGCCATGACGGCCGCCGCTACCTGGGTCGCTTGCACGACGAACTCCAGGAAGAGCGTGCGGTGGTCCGACAGGACGGTGAGCGGCGAGACCCCGCTCTGGAACCCGATGATGCCGGCCAGCAGCAGGCTATTGACACTGAAGACCGTCGCTGTGAGCATCACCAGGCCAGCGATGGCAAGCGGTTCAAGGTGCATCAGGCCGCTCAGCTCCCAGCCGATCCAGCCCAGTAAGAGCCCACCGGCTATCGTCTGCAGCATCGCCTGGCTGGCGTTGAAGACGCACTCGTCCAGGCGGCCATGCTCCATGAGCTGCCCGATGACCGCGCCGGCGCCGACTGCAATGGCCGCCGGGCCGGGGTCGAGGATCATGACCGCACAGCCGAGCGCGACGACGTCGAGGTACATCCTGCGTTTGAAGCTGAAGCTGATCGGGAAGCGGTAGGCGAGCGCCGTGACGGCGACGATGAAGCCGGCGCGTTCGAGGTGGTCGGAAGGCCCGGCTGTGCCAAGCGCGAGCAGCGCGGTGAGCGCCAGCGCGGTCGTTGTCACGACCGCCAGGTAGATACGCGCAGAGACGGTCAGGGTATCCATGTGGTGTGTTGGGGCCCTCTCTGGTCGCTCCGCCGTTGTCGCGTCCCTGCCGGCAGATGACGTCGCTGCTGTGGGTAGTCTGCGCCCGATGACAGACCCGGAAGTGTGGATTGCAGGCGGACCGCCGACTGTTGCCCGGACGCGGCTGGATCGCAAGGATCGTCGCCGCGTCCGGGTTGGGTGAAGTGGAAAGAAGCTCCCGGCCTAGCCGCCGACGGTGACCGTGGTCTGGGTCTGCACGTGGTTGCCGGTGACAAAGCGCGAGCCGTCGCTGGTGATGATTTCGAGCTGTACCGGAACGGCGTCCGACGATGTCATCGACGAGGTATCCATCGGCACATGCACGGTGATCTGAATATTCATCGAACCGTCGCTGTTGACCGTTGCGCCCGGCGCAAAGGTGACAGTCTCGCCGTAGCCGTTGAAGCCGCTGTCGACGAAGGTGACTTCGGTTGTCGCTCCCGCCGGGGCGGTGAACTCAACCTCAATTGGGCCGTTGACGGCGTCCTCGGCACCGTTCGGCACCGCTACCCAGACCTGGATCTCCTCGCCGTTGATCTCAACGATGGGATCGACCCGACACCAGCCGCTACCGATCGCGATCTGGCCGCCGACCAGCGCGATGAGCAGCAGCGCCAGGCTCGATGACGCAAGCCAGCGCCGTTGGGTGGCAGCGCGCAGCGCCCGTCCGGCGTGGCGTGATGCTTGAGCTAACATACGCGGCACCAGCCGCCTTGGGTGCTTGCGCCGCCATGCGTGCCAGCGTCAAAGACGCCGGCGAATCCGGGCGCTACGGTGGCAAGTGTGAGAATTGTAGAGATTGCGAGTGCCTGTGAGAGGCGCTTGATCCGCATTGGTTTGACCGGCTTTCCGTCTGTCATCGGCGAGCGCTTGTGGCTCGCTTCCGGCGGAACGCTCCGCCGGGTGTGCGTTCGAGGACATTCGGTAGCGCAGCCATCGTAGTCGCGGTGCGTGCGACCGTAGATCCGTCACTTTGCGGCCCCGCCTTTCGGCGAGTGTGCCGGTTCGTGTCACCAGATAAAGCCTATGTAGTGCTCGGGCCAGGTCACAGATAAGGAGGTAGTCTCAGTGTCAGGGACTTCGGTGTATCCCGGGCCGGAACCGGTACCTTTTCCTACGCGCCTTCACCGGCTGGTCGCTCGCGACACGCAGGGGTCGCGGCGGACGCGCAAATCCTGGTCTATACGCTTAATCTGGTGTAGTGTGGTGGGGCTGTCAGCCGCAACGCCGCCCGGTCGTGTCATACCTGCGTGCGCCTCCCAGAGACTCAATGCCCCCCAAACCCGTCATCCTGAACCCATTCGACGACGCTCAGGGCGAGCTGACGCAGCCAGCCTCCTGCGTCCTTTCGTATGCCGTCCTCAGTGGGAATGCGTCTGGCACGCAAAGACGCCCGGGAACACTGCATGTTCCCGGGCGCTGAAACCAGAAGCTGTAAGCGTCAACTACTACTTGCTGGAACTAGCTTGATTGGCGCTACTTGGCCGGCTCCATCATGACCGTCAGCCGCGTGCCTTTGTTGGTTGCCTCGACCATGTATTCCTGGCCGGTGCTGTCAACGATGGCGAGCCGCAAGGGCACATCTTTCGCCTTGACGCCGAGGTCTTTCTTCAGAGACTTGGCGTCGAGGGAAACCGATGCCTCGAAATCGACCGGGAATGCGTCGGCGCTGGCCTCGGCGCAGTTCACGCATGCGCTGTTGCCCCAGCCGTTCTTCTTGAAGTTGACGACCTCGCCGTAACCGTTGAAGCCGCTGTCGGTGAAGAGCACCTCAGTCTCGACGCCCTTCGGATGACGCATGGTCACCTCGATTGGGCCATTGACATAGGCCTCATACTCGGCCGGCATCTCGACCCAGATCTGAACCTCAGAACCGTCGAAGCTGACAATTGGATCGGCCCGGCACCAGCCACGGCCGGCGAGCGCCGGCGCGGCAGTCATCATGAGTGCCACTCCGAGCAGGATGGAGGATATAAGGATCTTTCGCAAAGTGCCTCTCCTTCCCTGGTTACCGGACTTCTCCCTCAGCCGGCAGTACGCAAAAAAGAGGGGTTCGGCAGTGCGGCCGCCCTAGCAGCTTGTAAAGCTGCCGTAGGCCCGTCACTTTGCGGCCCCGCCTTTCGACAGGTGTGCCGGTTCGTGCCTTCGATACCAACAATACGCGCTCGCCTGTCAGCAAAGCAGGAGCATCAGTGTTGGTCTTCCAGGTACTGTTGACTGGACCGTAGGACCGGAAAGTACCGTCGTACCGGCAACGGCGCTGTTGGCAGCTGCGCAGTGATCTGTCAGACTGCTCCGGTCGTGCACCAGTATCATCGGAAGGGTTGAAGATCATGAGCGCCGTAGCCGAGAACAAAGGCTTCCATCCATTCATCGCCGAGGATCACCCGTACATCTTTATCGACTCGTGTATGCAAGCGTGGCCCGACGCCGACTATGCCAACGCCCACCGGCATGGCGTCACCGCCTACGCCGTCACCGCCTGGCGGCCGCACGCGACGATCGCTCAAGCAATTGAAGAGGGCATGTTCTGGCGCTTGATCGAGCGCCAGCACGACAACATCATCGTTGCCGAAACGGCCGACGATATTCGCGCGGCGAAGGCAGAGGGCAAAGCGGCGCTCATCATCACCGCTCAGGGCGGCGACTGGATCGAGAACAAGCTCCACCGGGTAGAGGCGCTCCAGCGGCTCGGGCTGCGGATGATGCTCCCCGCCTACAACACGACGAACATGATCTGTGATGGCGCGCTCGACCGAACCGCTGGCGGGCTGACGCGCTTCGGCGAGCTCGTCGTCGATGAATGCAACCGGGTCGGGGTCCTGCTCGACTGCACGCACATCGGCAAGCAGTCATCACTGGAGATCATCGAGCGCAGCGCGAAGCCCTGCGTCTTCAGCCACTCCAACCCGAACGGCGTCGTCCCGAACCCGCGCAACATCGACGACGATCAGATCAAGGCCTGCGTGGCCAAAGGCGGGGTGATCGGCCTCGCGCCCTGGGGGCCGCTCGTGATGAAGCCCAGCACGACCCATTGGCCGACAGTCGACGACTTCATCGAGCATGTCGATTACGTCGCCCAGCTGACCGGCAGCGCCGACCACATCGGTATCGGCACCGACATGTCGCTCGGCACCTATCCCGACCATGATCACGATCCCTGGGGCGAACCGGAGTACCCGGATGTCCACGGTGACTACAGCAAGTACATCACCGGCAACGTGCGCTCACCGAAGCGGGCGCTCAACGGGTTCTCGAACTACACTGAGGTCACGCATTTCGCCGACCGGCTGCTTCGTCGGGGGTATGCTGATGAGGATGTCAGGAAGATTCTCGGTGAGAATTATCTTCGAGTCTTCGCGGAAGTCTGGTAGCGCTGCTGAACTCCGGCGGCCCGCCGGTGACACGTTCTTGCAGGCTCGCGAGCCTTCTACGTACTCCGGCGCGCAGTAGCCCGGCGAGCGAATCTGGCTGGGCGTCGCGCTGCCGGTTGTGAAGCGTAGTGTTCGGTGCGTTTGACATTCGTTGGTGGACCCTGATTCGATCACGAGCATGTGGCCATCATCTCAGTATCGACACAAGATACCAAATCTTGACACTGGCGAACTATGTCACGTTGCAAGCTCGCGTTGAATGGAGAAATCGTTATGTCAGTCCAAATGCCACAACGCCATACGCCGCCCCATGAGGCCGTCGCCGGAACCCGCGGCGTCGCATCGAGCGCCTACCCGCTGGCGACCGAAGCCGCGCTCGACATCCTGCGGCGCGGCGGCAGCGCCGTTGACGCTGCGATCGCGGCTGGCGCGGTGTTGACCGTCGTCATGCCGACGGCCGGGGCGCTCGGCGGCGATGTCTTCTTTCTCGTGAGCGACGCCGCCGGCGACGTTCGCGCCGTCAATGGATCGGGCGCAGCGCCAATGGCCGCGACCCACGAGCTCTATACCGATATGGGCGCAATCCCCGACGCCGGCTGGCGCGCGTCGACGGTGCCGGGGATGGTCGACGGCTGGCGGGCAGCCCACGACCGCTGGGGCAAGCTCGGTTGGGAAGAGCTCTTCGAGGCGGCGATTCACTATGCGAACGAGGGGTTCGTTGTCAGTCCGTCGCTCGAAATGCGCTTTGCCATGGATGCCGAGAAGTTTCGCCAGTTTCCGGAGACGGCGCGTATCTTCCTGGCCGACGGCCACCCGCCGAACGCCGGAGAACTCCTACGCCAACAAGACCTCGCCAACACCTTCCTGGCAATCCGTGACGATGGCCCCGACGTCTTTTACGAGGGCAAGATTGCGCGCGCCATCGTCGAAGCTTCGTCACGCCGCGACGGGCTCTTCTCGCTCGACGATTTCGCGCGGCATGCGTCGGTCGAGCCGGAGCCGATCGAGGTGGCGTACCGTGACACGACCGTCTACGGCCAGCCGCCAGTCAGCCAGGGCATCATCCTGCTGATGGCGCTCGGGGCGCTCGACGAGCTGGATCTGCGGGCAACGGGATCGGGCACCGCCGACACCGTGCATCTCCAGGTCGAGGCGATCAAGCAGGGCTTCGCCGACCGCGTCACCTATCTCGGCGATCCGGACTTCGTCGATGTGCCGGTAGCCGAGATGCTGTCGGTGGCCGAGAGCAAGCGGCGCGCGAGCGCGATCGACCCGGCCCGGCGGAGCAACGTGCTGCTGGAGCCGGCGCATGCCGACACAACCTCGCTGGTGACGGCCGATAGTGACGGCAACATCGTTGCCTACATCCATTCGCTCTACGCCGGCTCCGGCGTCGTCGTGCCCGGCACCGGCGTGATGATGAACAACCGGGCGCTCGGCTTCACGCTCGATCCGTCGAGCCCGAATGTCCTTGCGCCGGGCAAACGCCCGGTCCACACGCTGAACCAGGCGCTGGTCAAGCGCGGCGACGACGTCTACGCGATCTGCACGCCGGGCGCGAACCTGCAGGTTCAGCACAATCTCCAGGTGATCTGTAATCTGTTCGATTTCGACATGACGCTCCAGGCGGCGGTCGACGCGCCGCGATGGTCGATGGGCGACCAGATGCGTATCGGCGACGATCAGCTCCAGATCGAGGACCGCTTTGGCGCGGAGGTCATCGACGATCTTGGCCGGCGCGGCCACAATATGGTGACGGCCCCGGCCTGGCAGGTCGGTGGTGGTATCCAGGCCGCGCGGATCAACCGTCGCAACGGCATCCTCTGGGCCGCCCGCGACCCGCGCCGCGCCACGAACCTCGCCTCCGCGATCTAACGCGCAATCCCGGGCGGTGGCGGCGCACAATACGCCGTTGCCGCCCGGTTCTCTTTGTCCCGTTGCCCGGTAGCGTGACAACAGCCCCTGTCAACCGGAATACACCCGCCCAGTAGCTGGGAGCGCAGGCCCGGCTGCGCTGCCGTGGGACGCTGGTGCTTAGTGAAGGAGCATTCGCCAGCAACAAGGACAAGGGGCGCACCATGGCTGACAAGAACCAGACCAAGAGTGAGGAAGTCAAGGACCAGGCTGATCTGGTCGCGACAGCTGAGAAGACCGACGCAGCGCCCGCTGCAGAGCAGGCAGGCACCGAGAAAGAAGTCTCGGGCGATACGGCAACGTCAGCCAAGAGCGAGCCGGAGACCAAGGCCGCTGAACCTGAGGACGCGAAGACCGACGAGTCGGAGTACGATCCCGATCCGGACAAGTACGCTCAAGAGGATGCTTACGACAGTCCGGACGGAGACGAATCCGTTGGCAATGACGATGTCGCCGCGAGCGCGGAGGACGAGACGCCCCCCGAGGTAGTCGCTGCCGAAAGCGTGTCGATGGAGCTCGACGAGGACGCTGCCCAGGAGCTGCAGGATGAGCCCGCCGAGCCAGCCGGTCTGGCACCGGATATCACGATTGTTGAACCGGCCCAGGACGAGCTGATCGAGCGTGTCGATGGTGGTGACGATGAGTTCGAAATCGTCGTCGACCCCCAGCCGGATATCAACCCCGACCCGGAGCCGGAGAACAATCCTGTTGACGACCTAGATGGTAAGCAGGCAGGCGGAGAATCCCGTTCAGACGAGCCCTCGAACGATAAAGCAAGCGCCGAGCCTGGCGACGGCGACGCCTCCGACCCTTCCTTGACGACTAAGGGCACTGACGAGTTGGAATCTGGTGATGGCGACGCAAGCGACCCCTCGCGAACGACGAGGGAGCTTGACGAGCTCGACTCCGGTGACGGTGATGCTAGTGATCCGTCCCGAACGACGAAAGCCACCGATGAGCTGGAGTCTGGTGACGGCGATGCCTCTGATCCTTCGCTGGCAGCGCGGGAGACGGACAAGTTGGAGTCTGGCGACGGCGACGCCAGCGATCCTTCTCGGACCACAAAGGAGACAGACACACTGGACTCCGGCGACGGCGATGCATCAGATCCGTCCGCCTCGGGCGACCCGGACGCCGGCAACCCGGTGAAACCGGTGTCGGAGACGCAAGAAGAACTCACCGGCGGCGATGCCGATGGTAGTGGCCCGGTGCGTCAGGTTCCCGGCCAGGTTGAGCTTGCGGGCTCCGGCGATGGCGACGCCAGCGATCCATCGCGCTCGCTAGACCCGAGCGACCTCACGGCTTCGGGCGATGCCGACGCGGGCGATCCGCTCAAGCCCGCTCCGATGACTGAGAGCGCGGACGAGGCCACTCCGGTGGCTCAAACGGCGCCGGACGAGCTGGCGAGCCCGGTTGTTAGCCAGGTCAATCTCGACACCGAACAGCTATCGCAATTGCAGGCGGAGCTGATCCAGAATCCGGCCGAAGCGACCCAGATCAACCAGGCCGCGCTCGATGCCTTGCTTGGCGAGGCCGAGATCGTCGAGTCAGATGTAAGCCAGACCTCCGAAGGCGGCTCCTACGTCGTTGTTGAGACGACACGCGAGCACGGCAACGGCATGACTTCGGAGACGGTCGAGTCGACCAAGACCCATGCCGATGGGACGACCGAGACGGAGACCCACGGCACTGTCACCGGCAGCGACTTCGTCTTCGAACACACGCAGACGGTCGACGCCAACGGCAACACGACCGAGACGACCCGGATGACGCACAACGACGGCAGCGCAACGCAGACCTACCAGGGGCCGGACGGATCAACCGTCTACATTACCGCTCCGGACGGCACGCTGACGACGATCTACGACGGGAGCTACACAGTCATCAGTCACCCGGACGGCGTGATCGAGACCCGTAGCGCGGACGGCACAGTCACCGAGACGCACCCGGACGGCACAGTCATCGAACT
>JAUIIK010000142.1 GCA_030431755.1 Chloroflexia bacterium | reverse complement strand
CGGGCAAACACAGCAGAGGAGCCGCCAGGGGCGCGGCTCCTCACACTGGGGGGAAGGGGATTGAGTGGTGGTGATAGCTTGTACGGGCCGCGTTAGATCAGCGGCGGAATGCCTTCCGGGTGGTCATGCCGCCGGTGCGTCGTTGGCGGCAGATAGGGACCGGCGATGCCGCTAACGTCACGTTGCGGCGCAATTGCCCGGTAGGCCAGCGCCCGCGCGCGTGGCGCGGACACGATCCGGGCCACGCGCGGCCCGGCCGGAACCCGCACCGGAACCCGCACCGGAACCATCGCCGGCTGCGGGCGGATGGCCGGCGCAATCAGCTTCCGCAACCCGGAACGCTCGTAGAGCCCTTTCGGTACCTTGAGCATGACGGCATCGACCGTTACCCGCATCAGCAGGCGGTTCGAGCGCACCGGACGCGCCGCCAGGTAGGCGAACGCGCCGAAGCCGGGGATCGCCGAAAGCAGGATCACAACCGGGTGGTGGACATCCCAGGCGTGCTTCCAGCTCTGTCGGTCGATCCGTCGCGCCAGGAGCTTCACCGTCGCTGCGGCGAGCCCCCAGAGGCTCCAGGCGAAGCGCGCGATGCTGCCGAAGGGGAAGCGCAGGAAGACGCTCATGACGAAGTGCGCGCCAAAGTGCGGCAGCACGGTTTGGACGGCGGGCGAGGCAATCTCACCGCGCAGCCGGTTGGCTTGAAGCTGGTCGATGCGGCCCTCGGCCTGCCAACTCGCGACAGCGCCATTGAGCCAATCGGTCGCCTTCTGCTGGCCCTCGTCGACACGGGCGCGTACTCGCTCCGGCCAGCTGCGGACATAGAAGCCGTGCCAGGCGGCCTTCAAGGTCCGGCTCCAGATGCGCGGTTCGCCGGCGTGCCAGGCAGCCGTCGCGCGCTCGGCACGCTCCAGGGTGGCGCGCAACTCTGCAAAGCCGTCCGCGCCCAGAGCCACGCGCATTGCGGCTGCGTGTGCGTCAACATACGCCCGGGTCACATCGAAGTAGACATCGTCGTAGATCGGCACCATCCCGCGCCGGAAGGCGCGCCACCAGCTCTTGAGCGAGGCCAGCGGCGAGACGAGGCCGGATTCGAGATCGACGATCATGTAGCGCCCGTCAGCCGTCTCCAGCACGTTGTCGATCGCGCGCGGCTGGCGCGGGTCGATCTGCCAGGTCGGGAGCCCCGCCGCTTCGAAGCGCGTTCGCAGGCCGCGCAACCAGTCCTTCGCGGCAGCGCGGTCGGCGGGCATTGAGCCGTCAACCCGCTCGCTTACGAGCGCCAGGTTTCCATCGACAGCCGCGACGTCGGTCACGCGGGCGACGGCGCTTTCGCCGTACCAGTAGGTCGACAGGAGCGCCGCCAGGTTGCGCCGCTCACGGGCCGCTACCAGCGCCTGCCGGTTGCGGATGTATGGGAACTCGGCCTGGTAGGCCAGCCAGTAGAGCGCGCGCGGCAAGAAGCCCGGAGCGTAGACCTTTGCAACGGTCTCGTCATTGAAGAAGACCGTGCTCGTCAGCGCGTGAGCGTGCTCGCGTGTTTCATCGTGCGGGACGTAGCCGGCCCGCACGAAGGGCAGATGCCCCGCGACGGCGTCGATCCGGCGGTAGGCCGCGACGATTCCGACGAGCAGCAACGCGCCGAGGCTATAAGCAGCCAGCACGTCCGTCGGCCAATGCGCGCCTTCCCAGACCCGGTCAAAGCCCGAGATCAGCATGACACCGGCCGAGACACCTCGCACGCTGTAACGCAGCACACGCTGCTCGATGCGCCCGGCGAGGAAGAAGAAGAGGCCATAGAGCATGACGGCGCCCATGACATGGCCACTCGGGAACGACGGCGCGTCGATATCGGGCAGCGCCCGTTGGATGTCATGGACAGCGCTATCCGGCCGGGTGCGCTTGACGACATACGCGCCAAGCCCCTCGTTGAGGACGCCGCCAACCGGCAGCGCCATGACTGCCAGCGCCGGCAGCCAGGCGCGCCGCGCAACAAAGACGGCGAGCGCGACGACCCAAGCCGCGATCGCCCCTTCCGAGCTAGTCAGCAGCTCGACCGCATGCAGCACGCTCCAGAGACCGGGCGCGTCAATAGATTGAATGGCATTGGTAACGGGCACGTCGAACGGCGCGATTGGCTCAATGAGCGCATCAATCGTCAGCGCCGCTGTGATCAGGGCCAGCAATAACGCTGCCAGCCGCAACCCTGGCCGTGGCCAGTCTCGTGATACCGGCATCGCGGTATCGTGCTCCGCAGCCTTGCGGAAGGATGTCGCAACCATCTCGATCTCCCCTCGATGGACGTGCGAGCGACGTCGTTGTCACTCGCGGTGTGGTTGCCGGGTTTGATTTTCCCCTGTGCCAGCTCATTCTGGCACGCTCTAAAGTATGCGCCTAAACCCCTGCGACTGCATGTATCAATCGATACATGTGCCGGTTGATTTCCCTGAGGTCGAGCCGCCTACCTTGCGGTTCCCGAATCTTGTGTTGTCTCAATCCCCGATCCGGCTACCTGCTGAAAGGTCCAACCCGGTGCGCGTCTGCGCTACTCCGGTTAACGTCCGGTGAGCTAAAGATGTTCCCGCGTTTAGGAGATTGCCTCCGCAGGCCAATGAATAATACGGAGTCGCGGTGATGAGTTGCTCGTCCGTCGGTCGTGAGCGCGGCGGGTATCGCGATGCACCGCGTCGCAGTTACAGGGGCAGGGATCCCCGGAACGAGCCGGTGTCGGTGTCATTGGTAGCTGCGACGCGGTGCGTCGCCGGTCGTCGCCACACGAACATGGCAACCGGAACACTCCAACCTGGATTCGGCTAGCAACCGCCGGGCAGGTAGTGGCGCAGCCCACGTATCCCTTTGCAGCAAGTCAAGTCGTTCGCTTCCGGGGAGCCCAATGTCTGTTGGCACGCAGCGTCACGCTCCAGGCGCCAAAGCAACAACCGCGGCATCCCGACGCAGGAGGGATCTTGTCGCGAGCGTGTCACGTGCCACCGTGATGAAACGCCGACAACAACGCCGGAGCGACGGGGCTCCGCGCCCCTGTAGCACCGGAGTTCCGCTCGAAGATCCCTCGTGTCTCGGGATGCCAACTGCGTTGCTGGGTTGCTCCGGGCGCGTGTTGGTTGGTGTCGTACCACGGAACAGCGGACTCGCTACTGGACGTCAAGCCCTTATCTTGGAGCATGAATGGCGCAGCCCACGTATCCCACTCCGTGGGAGCGGATGGCTCCGCGCTACGGGCTCTGCCAACGGGCCAGGGAAACTCCTCGCGAGTCTCAGGCCCTCGATGTCCGCATGTCGAGATGCTCGCCGACTTCGTAGAACTCGGCCGCCGAGCCGACGATGAGCGGATCGGGCGCAAGCGCGACGGACTCGTCCTTATTCGCATAGGGCAGCGATGAGAGAAGAGCCCGCATCGCGTTGATCCGGGCGCGCTTTTTGTCGTCGGATTTGACGACTCTCCACGGCGCGTCGGCGGTGTCGGTGTAGAAGAACATCGCCTCTTTGGCTGCCGTGTAATCATCCCACTTGTCAATCGAGGCGCGGTCGACCGGGCTCAGCTTCCACTGCTTGAGCGGGTCGTCCTCGCGCGAGGTGAAGCGTCGCATCTGCTCCTGGCGGCTGACCGAGAAGTAGAACTTGAAGAGGGTGATGCCGCTCCGCACGAGCATGCGTTCGAGCTCCGGCGTCTGGCGCATGAACTCGAGATATTCCGCCGGCGTGCAGAAGCCCATGACCCGCTCGACCATCGCCCGGTTGTACCAAGAGCGGTCGAAGAAGACGATCTCACCGGCCGAGGGCAGGTGGGCGACGTAGCGCTGGAAGTACCACTGGGTGCGCTCGATATCAGTCGGCTTCTCGAGGGCGACGATGCGCGCGCCACGGGGATTCAAATGTTCCATGAAGCGCTTGATCGTGCCGCCCTTGCCGGCCGCGTCACGGCCTTCGTTGAGAATCATCAGCCGCTGGCCGGTCTCCTTGACCCAGTACTGCATCTTGACCAGCTCGATCTGCAGCTCGGCCTTGAGGCGCTCGTACTCCTTGCGCTTCAGCTTTTCCGTGTATGGAAAGACGTTGTTGGCAAACAGCTCCTCACGCGGCATGTCGACAACGTCGTTGAGCATGTCAGCGGGCAGGTGACCATTCTGGCTGACTGTGTCAGGTTGAGTGGGTCTGCTGCTCGACTCTTGTGTGGTAGCCACACTGATACCTCCCTCGCACACTCGGATGGGCACTCACAGAATACGACCGCGAGGCGGTGCTGGTCAATTCGCAGCTAGCAAGGCGGCAAACCGACTACCCGACGACGAGGCCGCCCCGCCGCTGGCGCAGCTGGTGGATGATCGCCATCGCAACCAGGCTGCCGGACTTGGGATTGTCGGCGCTCGGCACATTCATGATCTCGAAGCGCAGCGTCCCAAACTCGCCCTCGGCTTCGACCTCATGCCGGTTGCGCTCGATCTCCGGATCGGCGACGACACGCAGCGTCGTACCGTCCAGCCCCAGCCCGGCGAAGCTGACAGCCGCCGCGACGTTGACGCTCTCCGGGAACTTCAGCGCGCCCTCTCGCGCCGAGCCACTGAAGAGTTCGACCGGCTCTGTCAGCGCCGCTGCCTCATCGGGCGGCATGAGCGTCGCCGCCGGCTTGCGGGAGGTGTGGGTGACGCGGGTCAGCTCCCCGGCTGATGCACCGGCAATGGCGTCGAGCGCGCCAATAGCGCCGGAGATGATCTTCGCCTGACGGCCGTGCTCCCGCGCGGCCTCCAGTAGCTCGCGCTCCGTCTCGGGATCGGCCAGAGCGCCGACGGCGACGAAGTAGAGGTCGCAGCCGGCCCGCAGGGCGGCCGCGCCGTGCGCTCGTAAGCCCTCGTGTCCGGCGACTTCGACGATGACCTCAGGGTCCAACGCCAATAGCTCTGCGAGCGTTGCGAAGACCGGCGGGCTGCCGGGCGGGCGTGGCCGTGACGTATCGCGCACGACTGCGCCGACGAGCTCGATGTCGTCGTGTTGAGCGGCGCGTAGTACGACGCTGCCACCGATCGCGCCCAGTCCAATCAAGCCGACGCGCAGCGCTCCATTTGTGCTCATGGCATCCATTTCCGATTCGTGTAGGCGCATTCTCTGCCGACATCCTAGCGCAGCAGGTTGGCTATGGTAGCCTGCTGCAATCAATGCGGGGGCGTCTGAACTGCACACTCGGATGTGCAACGGTTCGATGATCTATGGAAGTGGTGGGTGGCGACGATGAGCGACGATATTCGATTCATGCCAGCGACCGAGCTAGCGGCGAAGATCAAACGCCGGGAACTGTCAGCGCGCGAGGTCATGGCAGCGTTTCTCGCGCAGATCGAACGGGTCAACCCGGAGGTCAACGCCATCATCACCATGCTTGAGCCCGAGGAGGCGCTGGCGCTGGCCGACGAGGCGGATCGCAAGCTCGCAGCCGGTGAGGCCGTCGGCAAGCTGCACGGCCTCCCGATTGCCCACAAGGATCTTGCCCCAACGGCAGGCATGCGGACGACCTTCGGCTCGCCGTTGCATCGCGACTTCGTGCCGACCGAGGATGCGCTGATCGTCCGCCGGCTGGTCGAAGCCGGGGCGCTGCGTATTGGCAAGACGAACGTGCCGGAGTTCGGCGCAGGTTCGCACACCTTCAACACGCTCTTCGGACCGACGCGCAACCCCTATGACCTGACGAAGACGAGCGGTGGCAGCAGTGGCGGCGCGGGCGCGGCGCTCGCCAGCGGCATGCTGCCGCTGGCCGATGGTAGCGACCATGGCGGCTCGCTCCGCAATCCCGGCAACTTCAACAATATCGTCGGATTCCGCCCGTCGGCGGGCCGGGTACCCAGTCCGGCGGCTGCCTTGGCATGGTACATGCTCTCGGTAACCGGCCCGATGGCCCGCACGGTCCAGGATGTCGCAATGATGTTTAGCGCCATCGCCGGGCCGCATCCGCGCGCGCCGCTCTCATTGCCGGAAGCTGGCGACACGTTCGACGTGCCGCTGGAGCGCGACTTCAGCGGCTGCCGCATCGCCTGGAGCCCGGCGCTCGGCGAATTGCCGGTTGATCCGCGCGTCAGCGCGGTGCTGGAGTCATCCCTGCACGCCTTCGAGGAGCTTGGCTGCGAGGTCGAGCAAGCCGACCCGGATATGCGCGGCGTGGACGAAGCCTATCTCGCCTTGCGCGGCTGGACGATGCTGGCGGGGCAGACCGAAAACTACGAGCGTCACCGCGACCAGCTCAAGGAGACGATCGTCTGGAACATCGAATATGGGATGAAGCTCAGCGCCGCCGATATCATGTCCGCCGAACGCGTGCGCTCCGAGGTCTTCCAGCGCATGTATGACTTCTTCCAGGATTACGACTTCCTGGTCTGCCCGGTCAACCAGGTGCCGCCCTTTGATGTCGATAGCGAGTATCCGACCGAGATCGCCGGCGTCAAGATGGAGCACTATATCGCCTGGATGAAATCCGCCTACTACATCAGCTTCACCGGCCTGCCGGCCATCTCCGTCCCGGCCGGTTTCACCAGCGACGACCCGCCGCTGCCCGTCGGCCTCCAGATCGTCGGCCCCTGGCACGCAGACCTTGCCGTGCTCCAGATGGCACATGCGTTCGAGGGCGTAAGCCAGCATTGGCGGAGACGTCCACCAGTCGCCGACGCCTAGCGCGGACACGGCCACCGGACACAATTGGACGAGTGTTGGCGCCCAATCGCGCGCACAGACTGGCCCGATTGAGCGATGGGCAATCTGTGTGGTGGGAGTTGGTACTAATTGGCCGCAACGCCGCATCAGCGAGCGTATACCCTATAATGTGGAACATGCGCACAGCCGGTATGCAAGAGACGGTGCTGCATTCGAGCTTGATCGGGATCAGGTGCTCGGAATGATTCGACCATCGTGTGTTAGAGATTCGCGCGCGCTCGCGACGTTGGATGACCGTCGCCGCATCGAAGCTGTTGAAGATACCGGCTTGTTGGATACACCCCCCGAGGCCGCGTTCGACCGCCTGGCAAGTTTGGCGGCAAGAGTCCTCGACGTTCCGATCGCAATGATCACGATGGTCGACGGTACCCGCACGTTCGTCAAAAGCAACGTCGGGCTGCCAGAAGGCGGCCCAATCGGCCGCGAACTGCCCGTCTCGGATTCACTCTGCGCCTTTGTCGTTGCTTCCAAGACCCCGCTTGCAATTGAGGATGGGCAGGCTGACGAGCTCTATGCTCAACACCCGGCGATCAAGTCACTGGGAGTCCGTGCCTATCTGGGCGTTCCGCTGATCGGCCCGCCTGGCGAGGTGCTCGGCACGCTCTGCGCCGTCGATACGCAGCCGCGCACATGGCGCACCGACGCCATTGAAATCCTCAGCCAGGTCGCGGAGTCCGTCGTGGCGGAGATCGAGCTCCGCAAACACATGAACCAGGTATCCAGCGCCTACGACAATCTCCTGAGCGAGCACACGACGCTGGTCGACTACACGCAGTACGTCGACGCGCTGCTCGAGAGCGGCGCGGATATGCTGAGCATTCTCGACGCGTCCGGCAAGATTATCTACGCGAGCCCTTCCACCACTGAGATCCTCGGGTATGAACCGCGAGAGCTCGTCGGCATGTCCGCGTTCGCGAATATCCATCCGCGCGACCGTGGCGCGGTCATCGCGTCATTCGAGCGGATATTCGGGCTTCCGGATGTCGGCGTCCCGATCGCATACCGCTTCCGCCACGCCTGTGGGAAGTGGCGCTACCTCGAATCCATCGGCACCAACCACCTCAACACACCATCGATTCAGGGCATTGTCATCAACACGCGCGACATCTCGGATCGCAAGCGCATGGAGACGCAGCTCGCGCGGCAGAATCGTGATCTGGAACGGCTGCTGGCGAACCGCACCGAGGAGCTGGACGAAGCCCGGTTCGAGATTCTCACCCGGTTGGCGCTCGCGGCGGAATTCCGGGACGACGTGACCGGCCAGCACACCCGGCGGGTCGGGCAGCTCTCGGCCCGGATCGCCGAGTTCCTGGACTATTCGGCGCTCAATGTCAGCTACGTCGAACGCTCCGCGCCGCTCCACGATGTCGGTAAGATCGGCATCCCCGACCAGATCCTGTTGAAGCCGGGCAGCCTGACACGCGAAGAACGCGCGACGATGGAGCAGCACACGCTGATCGGGTCGCGGCTCGTATCCGGCAGCGATGTCGCGTGCCTTCAGATGGCTGAGGAGATTGCCGTTAGTCATCACGAACGCTGGGACGGCCTCGGTTATCCTCATGGTCTAAAGGGTGACGAGATTCCGCAGATTGGCCGCATCGTCGCCGTAGCCGACGTGCTCGACGCGCTTACTCACAACCGGCCCTACAAATCCGCCTGGCCGCTGGACGCCGCGATTGGCGAAGTCGCGAGCCAACGCGGCAAGCAGTTTGACCCGGTCATCGTCGACGTCCTGCTGACGCTGTACCACGATCACCTGAGGGGCTCGCAGACGCTGGCGGACTTTGAGTCCGGGAAACACGAGGCGGATTCCTCATTGCATTCAGCGCAGGCGTCGCTGCTCGTCGGAGCCTGGTCATGACGGCTGCCCCGGTCAGACAGCCTCAGCAGACTCGCGTAGCGCAATTGCGAGCGGGCCCGGAATAGCGACAGGTCGCATGCAATGAAATTTCGGAGAGGCGGCAACACTTCAATGCGCACGCAGCGCTTTACGCTAGCCGACTGGGCCATCCTCCTTGTCACTCCGATTTTGGCCTATGCGCTCGGCAGCGCATTCGATCTAGCGGAACAATTCGAAGTCTGGATGGAGGCGCACGAGGCCTGGGAGCTCGACGAGCTGCTGATCATGCCGCTCTTCTTCTCGATCGCGCTCATCGTCGTCCTCGTCCGGCAAGTGCGGGCGCTCGACAAGGCAGCCTACAGCGACATGCTCACCGGGCTCCCGAACCGCCGCGCATTTGACGAAGCGCTCGAAGAACGCGCCGCTACTGGCTATACCCTCATGTTCATGGATCTGGATGGCTTCAAAGTCGTCAACGACCGCTACGGACACCGCCGGGGCGATGACCTGCTCGAAGCGTCTGCCCGAAGACTGGAGGCCGCGTTGCCTCCCGAGGCGCTTATCAGCCGGTTTGGTGGCGATGAATTCTGCGTGCTCCTGCCCGCGTACAGTTCGGCGGAGCCGGCGCTGGAGCTTGCCGATCACATCGTGGCAGTGCTCAAAGAACCGGCCGACCCCACTGAGCCGGAGTTCAGCAGCATCACCGCCAGCATCGGCATCGTCATCGCGCCAGCCGGAGCGGCCCCGCCCGAAGACCCGATCCGTGACGCCGACTTCGCGATGTATGTCGCGAAACGCGCCGGCAAGGCCCAGGCTATCGTCTTCGACGATGAGATGCGGCCGGACCTCCCACCAGACACCGGCACCGGACGCCTGTGTGAGGCCACCGGCTAACGCCTGCTGGCCTGCGTTGCGAGGCACACACTGAGACCGGCGCGCCGGTTGGTCTAACTGAGCGTCTCGGGAGTGCCAGCGCCCAGCCGCGCCCGCCGCAATAGCTGCGCGTTGAGCGCGACAATCACAGTCGAAAACGACATCAGCACCGCGCCAACCGCCGGGGCCAGGACGATTCCCCACGGCGCCAGGACGCCCGCCGCCAGTGGAATCGCCAACACGTTGTAGCCGGTCGCCCAGCCGAGATTCTGGAGCATCTTGCGATAGGTGGCTTTGCTCAGCCCTACCACGCTCGCCACGTCGCGGGGGTCGTCGCGCACAAGGATGATGTCGGCGCTTTCAATCGCCACGTCGGTCCCAGCGCCGATTGCGATGCCGACATCGGCAGTTGCCAGCGCAGGCGCATCATTGACGCCATCGCCGACCATCGCGACCCGACGGCCGTCTTGCTGAAGCTGTTTGACATGCCCTGCCTTGTCTTCGGGCAGAACCTCGGCGAAGACTTCATCAATGCCCAGGTCCTGAGCAACCGAGCGCGCAACATCCTGACTATCACCGGTAATCATCGCCACGCCAACACCGGCACGCGTGAGCGCGTCGACGGCCTGGCGCGACTCCTCCCGCACAACGTCAGCAATCGCAAAGGCGGCGACGACCTGTTCATCGCGCACCAGATAGATGACGGACTGGCCCCGACCGCCCCACTGCTCGACAGCAGCGCCCAGGGCCTCGGGCGGCACGAGGTCGAGCTGCTCCAGCAGCCGCGGTCCACCGACATGAAATTGCGCGCCATCGACCTCAGCACGCACTCCGCGGCCGGACAGCGCCTCGAAACGTGTAGCGCGCAGCGGCTCTAGCTTGCCCTCTTGAGCTGCAAGCGTGAGCGCTCGTGCAATCGGATGCTCGGAATCCGCCTCGACTGCGGCGGCCATGCGCAACGCATCCTGCTCGCCGAGCCCGCCGGTGGTCAGCGTGTCGACGACGCCGAGCTCACCACGGGTGAGTGTCCCGGTCTTATCGAAGATGACAACGTTGAGATCGCGGGCCTGCTCCATCGCCACGCGATTCCTGACGAGCAGCCCATTGCCTGCCGCGAGGTTCGTCGAGATCGCGACGACGAGCGGGATCGCCAGACCAAGCGCGTGCGGACACGCGATAACGAGGACGGTAACCGTGCGTGAGATTGCATAGGCAGCGCTCTCGTCCGCCAGTAGCCACCCAACGAAAGTCAGCGCGCCGGAGACAATCGCAATGATCGTCAGCCAGTAGGCCGCCCGGTCGGCGAGCGCCTGAGCCCGTGATCGGGAGCGTTGCGCGTCGTCGACGATCCGCATGATGCCGCTCAGTGCCGTGTCATCTCCGACGTGCTCAACGCGTATCCGTAGCGAGCCTTCGCCGTTCACGGTTCCGCCGATGACCGCGTCCCCCGGAGCCCTGCTGACCGGCCGCGATTCGCCAGTCATCATCGCTTCATCGAGAGTCGATTCGCCCTCCTCGATCACGCCATCGACCGGGACCTGCCCGCCGGGCCGCACGAGCACCAGGTCGCCTTCACGGAGGTCGGAGACGGCGACTTCTTCGGTGTCACCATTCGTAGAGATCCGTTCAGCAGTATCGGGCAGCAGCTTCGACAGCTCATCAATAGCGCTACCGGCGCGTTGAACGGCGCTCATCTCGATCCAGTGGCCCAGCACCATGATCGTAACGAGCGAGGCCAGCTCCCAGTAGAGCGGCTCGCCGTCGAAGCCCAACTCGGTGGCGACGCTGTAGACGAAGGCGACGCCGATCGCCAGAGAGATGAGCGTCATCATGCCGGGTGTGCGCTCACGCAGCTCGTGCCACGCGCCTTGCAAGAAGACGAGGCCGCCGTAGAAGAAGATCGCAACGCTGAAGATAAAGGGGATCAGGTCGGATCCAGTGAATGCGGGCGGCGTGAAGCCAAACCAATCTTGGATCGAGGGCGAGTAGATGAGGACCGGGATCGTCAGGATCAGGCTGAGCCAGAACTTCCGGCGGAACATCTCCGGATCGTGTCCAGCGTGCTTGTCATGGCCACCGTGGCCTGCATGTCCGTTGTGCTGCATCCGACGCTGGGTGTCATCATGGTTCGCGTGATTCATCAGACCGCCCTTCCAATAGGACTAGGGGGTATATCTATATACTCTACATACTCTGCCAAGCACCTGGCACAGCAACGTGCTGCGACCACCGAGGTTCGCGCGAGCCTGGGCTATGATCGTGGCGCAGAGAGGCAGCCAGAATGAAACGAGGAATGGATCAGCATGCCTGCCAACGCGACACCGAGCTTGACGCCGGATGAAGCGCGCCAGCTACATGAACAGTCAATCGTTATCGACACCCAACAACCGCCGATCACAACCGGCATCGTCTTCACCGACGGCATGAGAGCCGCGGTCGAAGCGCAAGCCGCCGCCGGCCGCACCCGTAGCGAGGCCGGGCCGGTCGTCGAAGCAGCTCTGGTGCGGGATGTCCAGACATCTGACGCAGCGGCGGAGATGTACCTG
The DNA here is from genome assembly GCA_030431755.1 of Chloroflexia bacterium. Taxonomy (GTDB): domain Bacteria; phylum Chloroflexota; class Chloroflexia; order Thermomicrobiales; family CFX8; genus JAUIIK01. The sequence continues at coordinate 485 of JAUIIK010000142.1, read as the reverse complement.
GATATGTGGCGGCAAGCGGGCGTCACCGCCGCCTGTGGAACCTACTCCGGCGGCCATAAGATCTCGACTGCCTATGAGGACGCCGTCACCAAGATCGCCAACGCCCAGGCCATCGTCGGCGCGCTCAGCGACGAGATGCTGATCGCCCGGCGTGCCGCGGACATCGAAGGCGCGCACGAAGCCGGCAAGCGGGCCGTCATCATCGACTTTCAGAACACGACGCCGATTGCCGACGACCTGAGTCGCATTCCAGTCTTCCACGGCCTCGGCCTGCGGATGGTCCAGCTCACCTACAACCTGCAGAATCTCGTGGCCGATGGCTGCACCGAAACCTACGGCGGCGGCTTGACCTACTTCGGCCGCGCCCTGGTCGAGAAGCTGAACGAGCAGAACATCCTGGTCGATGTCAGCCATTGCAGCGAGCAGACGGGCTGGGACGCGATGGATGTATCGTCCGCGCCGGTCATCGTCTCGCACTCGTCGAG
>JAUIIK010000141.1 GCA_030431755.1 Chloroflexia bacterium | reverse complement strand
GGCGACGCTGAGCTCCTGGTCGGTGCCCTTGACGCGCACCATGCCATCGACCATCTCGAGGTCGTCCGCCGACGCTTCAAGCTCGGTCGCCGCGATCGTCAGCACCTGCTCGCGGGCCGCCTCAGCGGCTTTCATGACCGCTGGCCCAACCGTGAAGGTCGTCTTCGAGCCGCCGGCCATCCCAGCATAGGGCGAGGTGTCAGTGTCGCCGTTCTGGACCTTGATCTTGTCGAGATCGGTGCCGAACATCTCAGCCACGAGCATCGCGAAGGTCGTGTTCGTGCCGGTGATGTCGCTATGGCCGACCTGGAGCACCAGCGAGCCGTCGGTATTGAGCTTGACGTTGGCCGCGCACGGCTCAATGCCGCCCGGCCAGCCACCGATGGCTATGCCGATGCCCTTGTTGGGGTTGTTCGAGCGGTTCTTGTAGAGCGGGTGATCGCGAATGGACTCCAGCACCGTCTTGAGCCCGATGCGCGGCCAGGGCATGCCGTTGACCTGCGGATCGCCTTCGTCCGATGCGTTCTGCAGCCGGAATTCGACCGGGTCCAACCCGAGCTTGCCGGCCAGCTCGTCGACCGCCTGCTCAATGGCGAAGGTCGCCTGGGGCGCGCCGGGGGCGCGGTATGCGCCGACGCCGGGCTTGTTCGTCAGCACCTCGAAGGCGTCGACGTGCAGATTGTCGGTCTTGTAGTAGCTGCCGAGCAGGATCGCGCCGATGTTGTACGGGCTGGCCGAGTACGCGCCCGAATCGTAGACCATGTTGGCCTGGATCGCTGTGATCGTGCCATCGCTCTTCGCGCCAACCTTGACGTCGATCACCGAGCCCGGCGCGGGCGTCGCGGCGGTGAACTCCTCGGCGCGGCTGTAGACGATCTTGATCGGCTTACGCTCCTTGAGCGCCAGCCAGCCGGCCAGCGGTTCCAGCAGGACGGACTTGGAGCCGAAGCCGCCGCCGACCTCGAGGTTGTGGACCTTGATGTCGTTCTCGTCCAGCCCGAGCACGCCGGCGGTCGCCTTGCGGGTATAGAACTGCCCCTGGGTCATCGTATAGACCGTCAGCTTGCCGAAGGGGTCCGGCACGACGATCGTCGCATGCGGCTCAATGTAGGCCTGGTGGACGAAACCGGACTTGTAAGTGCCCTCGACGATCTGATCGGCGGCCGCAAAGCCGGCGTCGATGTCGCCCCGCGTGAAGCGCACGGCATTGGTCACATTGTCCGAATAGATGCTCAGGTCGACCGTGTCAGCCCCGCCGCCGACAGCCGCGTGAGCTTCGCCCTCGGACCAGTCACCGGTGTCGGCCATCGGCCGGATGACCGGCGCGTCCTTGTCCATGCCTTTGAGCGGGTCAACGACCGCGCCGAGGTTGTTGTACTCGACTTCGACGAGATCAACGGCCTCTTGGGCCGCCGTATCACTGGTTGCCAGGACGACAGCGACAGGCTGGCCGTAATAGATGGCCTTGTCGCGCGCCAGCATCGAGTGGTGCCTGTCGGACGGTTCGGGTCCGTCGGGGTGGGTGTCCTTGCCAGTGTAGACGGCGACGACGCCCGGGACGTCGAGCGCGGCGGCGGTGTCGATTGAGACGATCTCAGCATGGGCATAGCGGCTGTGGACCAGCGCCGCGTAGAGCTGGCCGGGAAAGGTGAGGTCGTCGACGTACTTCGTTACGCCGCTGACCTTATCGCCGCCTTCAACGCGTTTCGTAGCAGTACCAACGATCGATGGAGTAGCGGTCATTCTGCCTCCGTGTTCTGGGTTCTTCTCCACTCACAACATTGTAGATGAGCCGCATGATTCGGGGAACACCCCGCTTCGCTAGATCGAGGTAGACCGGGATCTGGGCTAGAATCGTGCAAAAGGAAGCCACCACGCAATTGGGGGAGAGGAGCCGCGGGAATGACCGCTTCCAAAGCGCCAGGACTCGGGTTTGAAACGACAAGCCGGGTACTCAACGAAGAGCGCGAGTTCGAATCACCGGCCGACATCATCGAGAATGCCAATATCACCGCGTATATGCGCGCCAAGGGCTTCGACGACTACAAGGAGTTCCACGCCTGGAGCGTCGCGAATCCCGAGGAGTTCTGGTCGGACATGGCCCAGGATCTCGATTGGTTCGAGCCCTGGGACGAAGTCCGCCGTTGGGACCCCGAAAAGCCAAGCGTCGAGTGGTTCGTCGGCGCAAAGACGAACATCACCTACAACGCGCTCGACCGCCACAAAGGCACCGAAGTCTGGAACCGGGTCGCCTTCTACTGGATCGGCGAAGACGGCGAGACCAAGACCTACTCATATTCCGATCTCTACCGCGAGGTCAACCGCTTCGCCAGCGTGTTGCAGAACCTCGGCCTCGAAAAAGGCGACCGCGTCATTATCTACCTGCCGCGCATTCCGGAGCAGTACGTCACGATGCTCGCCTGCGCCCGGATCGGTGTCGTCCATTCGGTCGTCTACTCGGGCCTGTCGGCTCAAGCCTTGCGTGACCGGGCCGAAGACGCCGAAGCGCGGGCGGTAATCACCTGCGACGGTTTCCTCTTCCGCGGCAAGATCGTGCCGTTGAAGGGCATCGTCGACCGGGCCGTCGCCGAGAGCCCGACGATTGAGAAGGTCGTCACGATCGAGCGAGCCGGAAACGAGATCGACTGGTACAAGGGCCGCGACGTCTGGTACCACGACCTGATGGAAGGCGCGCGCGACTACGTTGCCCCCGTCGAGCTCGAATCCGAGGACTGGCTCTACATGCTCTACACCTCGGGTTCGACCGGCAAGCCGAAGGGCATCGTCCACGTCCACGGCGGTTATCAAGTTGCCTTGAGCATGACGATGAAGTTCGTCTTCGACATCAAGCCGGGCGATGTCTACTGGTGCTCGGCTGACCCGGGCTGGGTCACCGGCCACTCCTACATCGTCTACGGGCCGTTGATTGTCGGCGCGACCGGCGTCTTCTACGAGGGCGCGCCGACCCACCCCGATCCCGGCCGTCTCTGGAGCTTGATCGAGGAATACAACGTCACGATCTTCTACACCGCGCCGACCGCTATCCGGGCGATGATGCGCCTGAGCGATGCCTGGCCGAACAAGTACGACATGTCGTCGTTGCGCTTGCTCGGGACCGTCGGCGAGCCGATCAACCCGGAGGCCTGGATCTGGTACCGCGAGACGATCGGCAAGGGCAAGCCAATCGTCGATACCTGGTGGCAGACCGAGACAGGTATGCAGATGATCTCACCAACGATCATCACGCCGGAGAAGCCCGGCTCGGCGACGCTGGCGCTGCCGGGCGTCGATGCGGATGTCGTGGATCGCGACGGCAACCCGGTCGACGCCAACGAGGGCGGCTACCTGGTAATCCGCCAGCCCTGGCCGTCGATGATGCGGACGATCTTCGGTGACCCCGAGCGCTACGCGACCTACTGGCACACGATTGAGGTCGATGGCGATCCGGTCTACTTCGCCGGAGACGCCGCGCACAAGGACGAAGACGGCTACTTCTGGATTCAGGGGCGCGTCGACGACGTTATCAGCAAGTCCGGCTACCGGCTCGGATCGAGCGAGATCGAGAGCGCGCTGGTCAGCCACCCGTCGGTCAGCGAGGCCGCCGTTATCGGCAAGCCGCACGAGGTCACCGGCGAGTCGATCAAGGCGTTCGTGACGCTGAAGGCCGGCTTGACCGGCGATGACGACATGGTCGCGGCGCTGCGCCAGCATGTCCGCAACTCCGTCGGGCCTATCGCCCAGCCGGACGAGATTGAGTTCGAGCCGAACCTGCCGAAGACCCGCTCCGGCAAGATCATGCGCCGTGTCCTCAAAGCCCGCGAGCTCGGCCTCGACGCCGGTGACCTGTCGACGCTGGAAGAGTAGGGGCGGCAGGGAATAGGTGACAGGGAACAGGGAAGAGGCAATAGGGCAACAGTTGGGCGAGTAGGCGGCGATTTCTGCTCACAACAAGAGGGGCCGGCACTTCGTCCGGCCCCTCTTATGCGTATCTGATTGAAGAGGCTGTGGTGGCGTATGACTCAGCCGCTGGCTGCTTCCCTGTCACCTATTCCCTATTCCTCCAGTTTCTCCCGGACGCAGTCGAAGACCTGGCCGGTCATGCGGTCGGCGACGGGGTTGATCAGGCGGCCGCCGACGCCGGCGAGCCGTCCGCTGATCTGCGCTTCGGTCGACCAGTTCATCGTGGTGCCGCCTGCGTCGTCGTCGGCAAGCTCCATGATGGCGGTCATCGTGACGGAGGAGCCGGGGGCATCGCCGTCGGCCTTGATCACAGCCTTGTTCGGCTCGTCCCGCTCGACCCACTCGCAGTCGAACTCGAAGACGCTGCGGATGAAGCCGACGCCGGCCCGGACGGTGACTTTGAAATGGGTGTCGTCAACGATCTGTAGCCCGCCATCTTCGAGACCCGGCGCGCACTGAGCGATCTTCTCCGGGTTCGTGACAAACTCCCAGACCTCGGAGCGAGGCGCTTTGATCCGTTCTTCTCCGCTGAATTCCATGCTCTGTTCTCCCTGTCTCTGCGCCGGGGCAAGTAACCGGTGATTATCGTTGCATCGTACCACCCGGACCAGCGCATCAGACCACGGGCGAGATAGGGAAACCGGCACAATCGCGCCGGTTTCCTGTCTGCATGTTGTCGCGGATGCAGTTAGGCGGTGACGGCCTCGCGCACCGGGCTGCCGGTGAGCTCCGCGACGGTCGTGATGTTCGCGCCGTAGACGTTGACCAGGTAGTCGAGCGCATCCTGCTGCATCGCTGCGTAGTCCACGTCGGTGTGGTCCGGCAGCCGGAACATCGCCGTCGCGTCGCGCGGGACGCTGATCTCGAATCCGTTGTTGAAGGCGTCCGAGGATGTGTGTCGCACGCAGATGTTCGTGTGCTGGCCGGTCAGGATGACCTCGGTGACGCCGTTCTGGCGCAGTAGCGACTCAAGTCCGGTTTCGTAGAAGGAGCTGTAGAAGCGCTTCGGCAGTTCGATGTCGCCGTCCTGCGGGGCGAGTTCGGGGATCACCGCCGCGCCGGGCGTGCCGGCAAGCGCGTGCTGGCCCCAGACCTTCTCCTCGTAGTCGCCGGGCATATGGGCGTCGTTAGCGAAGACGACGAGCCAGCCCTCGCTGCGGGCGTGGTCGAGCAGCGCGGCGATCTTTGGAGTGATCTCCTCACCGGCTGGGTTGGCCAGCGCCCCGGTCACGAAGTCGTTCAGCATGTCGATAATGATGACGGCTTTGTTGCTCACAGCAACCTCCTCTGTGGCTGCACGGTCTTATACTCAAAATGAGTATAACATGATTGAGGGCTGAGCGTCATAGGAAGTCGTGGTGATGAGCTCCTCATGCCGCGATAGTGAGCGCGGCGGGTATGGCGACGCATCGCGTCACGGCTACACGGGGTAATACTGAATCAGATAATCGATGGCAGGAAACCAGCGACAGTAGTAGGGGCACCCTCTGGGTCCACGCCCCTACACACGACCGGACTTCCTCACTGTGAAACGGTGTAAGGGATCCCTGGAACGGGACGGTGCCGGTGTCACTGGTAGCTGCGACGCGATGCGTCGCTGGTCGTGGCCACGCGATCTTGGCAACCGAAACGCTCCAACCGTCGTATCGCGCGTCAGTCATCGAAGTGCAGTAGAGACGTGCCGGTGGCGCGTCTAAGTAACACGACCGATGCCCTCCGATGAGGCGCGTTGGTTCTGCTGCCGAGACGCGCCACCGGTACGTCTCTACATAAGGTTTGGTGACTCTAAGGCCCTACAGTACCCGGCGGTCGGTGAGAGTAAGCGGGCTGTAGTCGCGCCAGACCGGGATGCCGCAGTAGCGCTCGCCTTCAGGGCAGGCCGGGCGCGTGCCGGCGTTGCTGCGGAGCACGCACGGTGGTCCGTTGACGTAGCGGCCAATCTCCGGCAGCGCCTCGGCGACCTGGAGCGTCTCCTGGTGGGCGGACTCGAAGATCTCCCGCTGGGCGTTGAAACAGAGCCGCTTGACCCATTTCCAGTAGTAGGTCATCAGCGAACCGGTCTCGTAGAAGCGCACGCGGTGGGAATTCGGCAGCAGGTACAGCGCTTTCTCGGGGTCGACGCCGTCGTTGAGCAGATCATTCTTGGCGTCCCAGAGCCCCTGGACCGTCTCCATGTACTCATTCAGTGCCGCGTCCACCCGGCGGACATCGTAGGGCACGATGACGTCGGGCTGCTCACGCAGGTGGGCCGACAGCACCGGGCTCGACGAGGTCGTGCCGCGGTGGCGCTGATTCTGGGCTTCCTCTGCGCCGCTGATGCGCTTCTGGAAGGTGAAGCTGACGTGGTTCATCGCCTGCATCAGCTTGGAGTTCATCGCCAGGAAGAGCGAGTGGCCGAGGTACTCGTTTTGACTCGGATCGAGGACACGGGCGATAGCTTCCCGATCCGGCAGGCTCTCGGCCGAGACGCCAAGCACGCCGCGCACGGCATTGGCGAGCGTCGCCTCGGCATCCGGGTCGAAGTGCACCAGGCGGGAGTCGAGACCGTTCAGCGCGGCATCGAACTCCGTGAAGAAGCTCTCGTCGGCCCCATCGCGGATGTTGCGACCAATGCTGTCGAGCGTCTCGTACTCCAACGTGTCTTCCTGGGCGAAGATGTTGAGGTCGAGTGGGTACTCCGGCGCGCCAAGGAAATAGGGATCGACTTCGAGCACCTCTTCGACCATGCGGTTGACGAGGTAGCGCACCTCGGTCGGCACATCGAGCTGGTTGGCGAGGACGTAGTAGCGCAGCAGCGTGAGCCCATTAATCGTGTGGTAGAAGTGCGCCGGCGTGGCGAGTGGCAGAACATAGCGCGCTACCTCCTGCGTCTTCTTCTGCACCGCATCGGCCAGCCGCCGTTCGGCCTCGGGACCGCGCGCCTTGGCCCGGGCCGGGAAGACCTGCGCGTAGCGGTCGGCGACATCGTGGGCCAGTAGCTCACCGAGATTGCGGTAGCCGTCGAGGGCGCGGTCGATGGCAGCGCGGTAGACCTTCTCCTGCCGCTCAGTGAGGTCCGGCGTGACCATCACCTTGCCGGAGACCTCTCGGTAGCGTTGGCTGACCTGCTCAGAGTTGTAGAAGGGGTGGTGGTGGAAGAAGGACCAGATCGCCAGGCGTGATACGCCGTCGAGTACGAAGACGAAGTTGGCGTGCTGGAAGGTCGTGTGGTGACCGGCGTCGAAGAGGTCCTTGTAGAGCTTCTGGGCGCGCTTGCGCCGCGCGCCGCGCAACTCGTCGCCCTGGTCGAGCGTCGGGTCCATCAATTTGTTGACGTTTTCGACCTTTGCCGGGCGCGCGCCATAGCATGACCAGGCAGCGGCGATGGTCAACCCAAAGGGGTTGCTGCTCGATTCTTCAGTTAGTAGGCGGACCGTCGGCGCTTTCGAGAGGAACCGGTACGATAGGTCGACGGGCGGTTTCGGTAGCGCGGCCATGGGACTCTCCGTCATTGATGGTATCTCAAAAACGACGCGTACGTACTAGTGTACGTACATATGCACAGCATGGCAACTCAGATTGTCTCGGTACGGTAGAGCGCGTCAGATTTCCGTAACGTCCGGCGTCTAAGATTAGGGTATGCAGCGGGACATCAGCCACAATTCAGAACAATCGTTCGCTATTCATTCTGCCACGGGGTCAGGCGCGCAGTCACTGGAGTTCGCCGGAGCGGTCTCGGCGCTGGCGATGCTGGCCTTCGCGTTCTTGACGCGCAGCTGGTTCGGATCGTTGGTGCTGCCCGAGCTGATCGCCAACACGCTGCTGCGCTTTATGCCAATCGGATTGTTCTCAGCAGCGCTCCAGCTCTTCGGAGGCTGGGCCAAGCCGATTCTGCTCGGCTCGGTGATTCTCGGGATTGTCGCCGTCGGCGCGTCGATTGCCCGCTTCGACCGGCAGGCCTTCGACCGCATGAGCCTGGCGCGACGCTTCGGTCGGACGACCGGTCTGGCCGTGACTGTCTGGGTGCCGCTGGCGCTCTTCGGCTTGATCGCCGCGCCGCTCGGCATCGTCTTCTTCGCGACAAACCGGGATCTGCTGGCGCTTGAGCTGGCGCTGCTGGCTGGAGTCCTCGTCTATGCCGTGACGCTCTACTGGTTGATGCCGGCGGTCTTCGGGATGCTGTCGCGGGAGGATCCTCCCGCCGATGTGCCGCCGGAGAGCCTGGGCCGCCGACGGCTGATCGGCCAGGCGACGGCCGGCGTCGTCGGGTTCGCGAGTTTGGCGTATCTCGGCGATCTGGTGATCGGGGTCAAGGCCGGCGCGGCGGGCGGCAACGAGGGGGACATATCCCAGCCGTTCACGCCGGTCGACGAATTCTACACAGTCTCGAAGAACCTGATCGATCCGACTGTCCGACGCGAGGGCTGGACGCTCAATGTCCGGGGTATGGTCGAGCAGCCAATCGAGATCGACTACGAGGAGCTGCTGGCGCTGCCGGCGGTCGAGCAGAGCGCAACATTGACATGTATCTCCAATCCCGTCGGCGGTGATCTGATTGACAATGCCACCTGGGTCGGCGTGCGGCTCTCAGAGGTACTTGATCTCGCCGGCATCCAGGGGGAGCCGGCACGCGTCGCGTTCTTCGGCGATGATGGCTATTCGGACTCATTTGAATTCGAGAAGGCGCTGGAGCCAACCACGATCATTGCCTATCGGATGAACGGCGAGCCGCTGAACGACAAGCACGGCTTTCCGGCGCGGCTGATCGTGCCCGGCAAGTACGGCATCAAGAATGGCAAGTGGCTGCGCCGCATCGAGCTGGTCGATAGCTATCGGGGTTACTGGCAGCAGCGCGGCTGGACGAACGTCGGCGACATCAAGACGATGTCGACCTTCGAGCGGCCGGTCGACCGCGCGGTCCTGAACCGCGAGGCGCAGGAGCTTGGCGGTGTTGCCTTTGCCGGCCCGCGTGGGATCAGCAAGGTCGAGTACAGCGTTGACGACGGCGAGAGCTGGATCGACGCGGATATCCTTGACAATCCCGGCCCGCTGTCCTGGACGGTCTGGCGCGCAACTTGGACGCCGGCGAGCTCCGGCGCATACCGGCTCAAAGTACGAGCTACTGATGGGGGCGGTGAGCTCCAGACCACGGAGAGCGCTGAGCCCGTGCCCGATGGCGCGAGCGGCTACCACCGGATCGTCGTTGGCATCGCGTAATTCATCCATGGCAATTGACCAGGCCCCAGGCTGGTGTACAGTATGCAACCGCGACGTTCGCGCGCGCCGGGGCGACCTGCACTGTTTGCCGCTGCTCTGAGCACCGACGTGTCGAGTAAGAGCAAGGGCCAGAGAAGCAGGGTACTCCGTGTATGTCATTGAGGATCGCGAAGAGGGGCTCGATTACCGCCGCCGCTATCGGGGGTTGATCGGCGTTGGCAGCAAAGTGCCGATCCGGGATCGTTCGATCCTGAGCCAGGTCTATACGCCGGGCGTCGCCGAGGCGTGCCTGGAGATTGCCCGGGATCCGGAGGCAGCGTTCGACATTACCGCGCGCGGCAACACCGTCGCGATCATCACCGATGGCTCCGACCTATTTGGCCGGGCTGGCGGACCGCCCGAGGCCGCGCTGCCGGTAATGGAGAGCAAGAGCGTGCTCTTCAAGACCTTCGCCGGCATTGACGCCTTCCCGATCTGCCTCGACCGGCTTGCTCCGTTCGAGATCGTCGATACGGCGGCTGCCCTGACGCCGACCTTTGGCGCGTTCTGTATTGACGACATCAGCGCGCCGCATGCCTTTACCATCGCCGACCATCTGGAGAAGGCGGCGACGATTCCGGTCTTCTCGAACCAGCACAACGGCACAGCCATACTCGTGCTCGGCGCGTTGCTCAACGCCGCCAAGGTCACCGGCCGCCGGCTCGAAGACCTGAACGTCGTCGTTGCCGGCGCGGGCGTGGCTGGGATCGGTGTCGCCCGGCTATTGCGCCGGGCCGGTGTGAGCTCGATTGTCGCCTGCGACAGCATCGGCGCGATCTATGCCGGCCGGCCGCGCGGCATGAACTGGGCGAAGTCGTACCTTGCGAAGGAGACGAACCGCAAGCGCCGGACCGGCAGCCTGGCGGAGCTGCTCGTCGACGCGGACGTCTTCGTCGGCTTGAGCACCGGCGGCATCGTGACGGCGGATATGGTGCGTTCGATGGCGCGCGATCCGGTCGTGATGGCGCTCTCGATCCCGGAGCCGGAGATCGACCCGCTGCTGGCCGTCGAGGCGGGCGCGGCAGTTGTCGCAACCGGCCGCTCGGACTACCCGAATCAGATGGACATCTCGCTCGTCTTTCCCGGCGTCTTTCGCGGGTTGCTCGACAGCGGGGCACGCAACATCCGGCTCCGGATGCTGATCGGCGCGGCCCGCGCGTTGGCGGCGCTGGTGCCGGAGGAGGACCTGCACCCGCTCAACATCGTGCCGCGCATCTTCGACTACCGTGTCGCGCCCTCGATTGCGGCGGCGGTTGTTGAGGCAGCCAATGAGGCCGGCGAAGCGCGTCAGGAGATCAGCCCGGAGAGCGTCGCCAGACGCACACACCGGTACGTCTACGAGGGCGTTCTCCCGCCGCGGGTCGTGTTGGAGTCCGGAGCTGAGGTCGGCGCCAATGGCTTCGAGCAGAGTTCGCTCGATCTGCGCCGCCGGCACGGTGGCGTGCTCGAGGTGCGTTCGAAGATCCCGATCAAGGATCACCACATCTTGAATGTCTTGCATGTGCCGCCGGCCGCGCTCGCCCCGGCGGTCGAGATCCGCGAGAATCCGATGAGCGTCTACGATCTGACGGTCAAGGGGAATCTGGTGGCGATCGTCACCGACGGCTCGGCGGTGCTCGGACTGGGTGATATCGGCGCGCGGGCGGCGTTGCCGGTGATGGAGGGCAAGGCTGTCTTGTTCCAGGCGCTGGCTGGCGTCGAAGCGTTCCCGATCTGCATCGATGAGCGCGATCCCGGCAAGCTGGCCGAGATCGTCGCCAACATCTCGCCCTCGTTCGGCGCGATCAACCTCGAAGACATCTCCGCACCCCGCTGCTTTGAGGTCGAGCGCCTGCTGAGCGAGCGGCTCGATCTTCCTGTCTTCCACGACGACCAGCACGGTACGGCCATCGTCGTGCTGGCGGCGCTGATGAATGCGCTGAAGCTGCGCGGCAAGCCCTTCGAGAGCGCCCAGGTTGTCATCAACGGCGCTGGGGCTGCCGGCATCTCGGTTGGCCGACTTCTGCTGGCGCGGGGCATCGGGGATTTGATCCTTTGTGACCGTCGAGGCGCGATCTATGCGGGCCGTAGCGAGGGCATGAACGCGGCCAAGGAGCAGATCGCAGCCGAGTCGAATCGGGAGAGTATCCGGGGCGACCTCGGGACGGCGCTACGTGGCGCGGACGCGTTTATTGGGCTCTCGGCGCCCGATGTCCTGGACGCTGACAACATAATTTCGATGAACCCGGAGCCGATTATCTTCGCGTTGGCAAACCCGGTTCCCGAGATCGCGCCGGAGGTCGCGGCTTCGGCCGGCGCACTGGTCATCGCAACCGGCCGCTCCGACTTCCCCAACCAGGTGAATAATTCGCTGGCCTTTCCCGGCGTCTTCCGTGGCGCGCTCGACGCCCGGGCGTCCGGGATCAATGAGGCGATGAAGCTTGCGGCGGCGGAAGCTATCGCGGCGTTGGTGGATGACGAGGCGCTGGATCGCCGCTATATCATCCCCGACGCCCTGGATCTGCGAGTCTCACCGGCGGTCGCAGCGGCCGTTGCCGCGAGCGCGGTCGAGACCGGTGTTGCCCGTGTCGCGGTGTCCCCGGAGCTTGTCGCGGCCCGCACCCGCGAAACGATCTACGGCCTGAGCTAACCCGCGTGCATTGAGTCTCCGCACCACTGGCAGAGCAACCCGCTTGGCGTAGGGCAGGGGCTCGTCCCCTGCTGTCTTACGGGAACGTGTGCGAACGCGGCAGGGGACGAGCCCCTGCCCTACGGGGAATGCGGGGTATCTTGCCGTCGGCGGTCGCGCTAGCGGTAGGCGGCCGGCGACTTGAGCAGGCTGGTCCATTGGACCGGATCGTGGCCGTAGATGAGCTGGGCGTTCTCCTCCTCGGCGATCCGGATGCAGCGATGGCCCGATGCCCGCGCCTGGTCGGAGTCGAAGGCGACTTTGTAGTTGTCCTGCTGCTGATTGAAGCGCGAGTAGATCGCGTCGATGGCCAGCAGAAACGCGCCCGCATCCGGCAGTTTCACCAGGAGTGACATGTGGCCGGGGGCATGGCCCGGGGTTTCGAGCAAGGTCAGCCCCTCGGCGAGCTCCAGGTCGCCCTCGAAGAGCTCATACTCCAGCTTCGAGCCATCCAGCGCGATCTCCGGGATGCCACCCGGGATGCCCTGGTCCCAGCGCTCGCGCCCGAAGGCGTGGGCGTCCTTGTGGATCAGGATGCGCGTGTTCGCGAAGTCGGCGGGTGCGCCTGGAACAGGCCCGCCAGAAGCTTGCCGACAGCCGCCTGGCCGCACCGTTCGACGG
>JAUIIK010000003.1 GCA_030431755.1 Chloroflexia bacterium | reverse complement strand
GATCGTGCATGTAGGGCAGCCGGCGAAGGATTAGCTCCACACGCTCTGGCGTGTAGTACTCCTCGACCACCTGGCGTTGCCGCTTGTCATGCTCAGTCAGTGGCATGGCGCTCCCCTTCTCGGTAATCGCAGTCGATGTCGCTCGGTCGGCGCGTGTTCGCATTGACTTCTCTGGTACTGGGGTACGCCGGCGCGGTACCGTCCTTCTCGGACGTGCAGTCGGGCGCTCCGCAACTACCGGCTCGCTGGCAAGGCTCGCCCCGTTGGACTGGATCAGTTCGCGCTTCTCGGCTTCGAGCGCCTTGGACTGCTCTGCCAGATCCCGCGCTCTGTCACTCAATTCGCGCCGCTCATCGAACGACGTCGCCCGCGCCAGTTGGTCATTGACCTCCCGCCGATCGAGCACAAGCTCGTTAAGTTGCCGGTCGAGCTCGACGATGTCTGGATGCAGTGCGCCCATCGTGCTATCGCTCTCCGGCCGCCATCCGCCGGTCGATCTCCGCTGCGATCAACGCCCCAGCGCGTTCCAGATCCCGGAGCGGTGTCATGGGCTTGAACTCCGTCGGATACCACCGCCAGAATGCCCGCGGCTGGAACTCGCGCGATGGCGGCGTGTCGAGATTCGCCAGGAGATACGCGATGGCGGCTGATGCCAACTCACCGTCCACGTACTCCGCGTCGTTCTCCGCCGTGTAGCCTTCATCCTCGACCTGCCGCCGGCGCTCAAAGAGCACCCGCCAGGCGCCGTACATCGGCTCCTGCTCAGGCAATAGAAAGACGACGCAGCCGGCCCCCTGGGGCATCGCTTGCTCCGCCTGGAGCTCGCGCAACCCGTCACGAATGGGGATGCCGGTCTTGCGCACCTCGACCGCGCCGGTCAGCGTCTGCATCCACACGAGGCTAACGGTCTGATTCTCTACGCTCATATCTGTGCTCCGTCCTCAATTCCCAACCACTCCTCAGGCGTCTGCCCGGTGGCCGTCTCAAACATCTCGGTCAGCGCCTCATAGTCCGTGCCTGCTCGTTCTGCTCGCCTGCTCGCCTCACGGAAACCCGCGCTGATCCGTGTGACCTCGCGCTCTTGGGCCTCAATGTGATCGAACAGCCGGGCCATGTCCCTGCTGCTGTACGCATATCGCCGGCGCAGATCTGCCAGATCCTCGGCGGTCAACGCCGTCACTACGGCCGCCATCTTGACCATCACCGGCTCCCTTCACTGCTTGTGTTCAAGATCTCGATCTCCAGACCGGCATCTCCGACTGCCACCGGTTCGAAGGTTATGTCCACGTTTTCGATCTGGTGGTCGTCTTTCAACACTTGCGCTGTCTCCAGCGCGTCGAAGATCGGTGACATCCGGGCGACCGCGTTGTCGTAGTCGGGCCGCCTCTGCCCTTGGGGATAGCGCCAGATCGCCTCGATCTGCACCGGATCCTTAAGCGCCTCCCAATCCCGCAGGCCGGGTGCTTGGAGTTGCCCGAGAATCTCGTAGTGCGCGTCCCGCAGCGCCTGCTTCCAGACCTTCGTACGAGCCGCCCAGTGCGCGTCATGCTCGTTCTTGTCCAGCTCGGACAGCGGAATCGGGAACGTCAGGACCACCCTCTCAACTGGGGGCAGCGTCGCGGCGTCGCTCATGTCGCCGCCTTGCCGGTTCGCCGAACGAGCTCACCGAGAGGAAAGACATCATCGACAGTGACGCCGTAGCAATCTGCCAGCGATCGAGCAAGCGCCAGTGATGGGTCGTTGCTCTCCGCTCGCTCCAAGCGAGAGAGATACGAGATGCTGACATCGACCTCCCGGCCTACGTCTCGTAGAGACTTGCCACTGAGTTCGCGCAGGCTGAGTAACGCGGTCTTGCACATGGATGGCCCCCAGTAGATCGTTCCGGTTTCGCGGCCATGCCCGCAGCAGGCGGAATGCACGCCTGGGATGGTCCCCAGACATGCGTCATGACCCTCTGCTGTCGGTAGTCGCCGACACTGGGGACATGGTCGATCCTCGCCGCCCCAGTCACGGCCAGCGGGCTCATCTGTGTCTGACCAGCGATAGACCCGCGCTTCCGTGTCCCAGTAGACGTCGTGGCCGTAGATGCGTCCGGTTGCGGTCATGCTGGCACCTCCCCAGCCTCTGGATAGTCGTCGTCTGAAGAGATGATGTGGAACGGACCGCAAACGCCCGTGCTGTGCGCCGCCGCTGCCTCCAGGGCCATCCACACTCGCTCACGAGCAGTCACCGACCCGAGCGCGTGAATCGCACCCAGCGCGTAGTCTTCACCGCACCCGCAGGCGGCATAGCCCCAGGCGGGGATCGCGACCTGGTAATCGCCAAAGATCTTGTAGAGCTGGCCTCGATAGCCCACCAGGAACTGCCCGCCGGTTTCGACCTCTTTGTCCTTCTCGGCATAGCCGCCAGCCTTGAGGCAGGCCCTCACAGCGTCGATGAAGCTCGTCACCATGTAGCAGTAGTCGTCCATGCCTTCGGGATGCTCTGGCGGGTTGAACGCGAAGCGCAGCAGCTGGCCCATCCGGAACGACGTCGTGAAGCCCATCAGGAATGGGCCGGTGCGAAAGACCTTCGGATCGCCTCGCACCATCAACCCCAGACCGCCAACGCCGGCGGAGTCGCCACCGATGTAGACCGTCCCCTGATGCGTCATCCCAACAATGCAGGTCATGTTGCCTCCGCGTACTTCGCCAGGACATCGCCGTGGCATGCCTGCGGAGCACACCAGCAACCAAGGCGCTGGCCCTTCAACTCTGAGAGTGCTGCGAGCAGATCCGGGCGCGTCAGCAGATACTCCTCGTACAGCACGATCACCTCGTCACGCGTACCGTCGCGGCCAACCACGAACGGGTTGTGCCACTTGCTCTCTGGCAGCCCGCGCCGTGCCACTGCCCGTCCGATGTAGACGTCGAAGCCGCCAGGATCGTTGACGTGGACGGCCGTTGTGCCACTCATGACGCAGCCACCGGAAACAGAGCCATCTGCTCGTTCTGACGCTCTCGTGCCGCCCGCTCGCACGCCGCGACTGCCTGCCGGTGGTAGCTCTCCTTGAGTTCGTAGCCGACCGCGCTCCGTCCCTGCTCGATGGCGACAAACCCCGTTGAGCCGATTCCCATGTAGGGATCGAGCACGACGTCACCGGGAGACGTGTAGAGACGGATGCACCGTCGGATCACTTCGAGTTGAAGCGGACAGACATGCTTCTCATCTGCTTCCTCCCGCCCGTGCTGCCACCCTGTCAAGACATCCGTCTCGCGAATGTCCGTCCAGATGCCGTGGGCGTCGCGAATCCACTCTTCGGTGCTCAACCAGCCGTCAGGGTTTGTTTTGGCGTCGTAGATAGCCCTCACGGGCGTGCCCTGGCCAGGCTTGCGAAACACCATGACGTAGTCGTTAACGGCCGGGGCCAACATCCTGCTGTCCCGCTTTCCGGTCACGAAGAGCAGGTCGTGGCGCATCTCCCGTTTGGCGATGATCTGCGGATTCTTCTTGATCGTGAACTCGCCGGTCCAGTCGAAGCCGCCGCTGGTGAACAGATCGACCACTGCGCCCCGGAAGTCCCGCCGGCCGATGTAGCCGTGCTGGACCTTCGTTGCCAGCAGTTGCTGGATATGGATGCATGCCACGCTACCTGGAGCGAGCACGCGATAGAGCTGTTCGATGAAGAAGCGCATATGCAGCGCGAAGTGCGTCCCGCGCATGTCGACGCCATCGCCATCGAGGTTGTTCCCCACATCCTCGGCTTTGCCGCTGTACATGAAGAGCGAGCCGAAGGGGATGCTCGTGACACAGTGCTGGACAGACTCGGGCTCCAGCCGTTCGGCCATCCCGGTGATGCAGTCTTCGTTCCAAATCTCGTACGTGGGTTGGGTCATTCGTCGGACGCTTCTTTCACATGTGAAGCTACGCCATCCGCATTCTGAACCCAGGTGCGCCGGCGATTGCGTTCCATCTTCTTGATGATGAGATCTTCGAGAGACGCGCCAACACAGGCGCAGAATGCGAGCATCGCGATGGTTACGTCAGCGGCTTCTTCCGAGTCGAGGCTGTCGCGCAGCTCGTCCAGCTCCTCCTCGGCCTTGAAGACGAAAGACCTCGGGCGATTGCGTGGTTCGAACGTGGCTTCCACCCACTCCCAGACACTCGCCTGGAGAGCAGAGAAAGCCGGCAACTCGGAGTCGACCGCGTAATCGGCTGCGCGCGCAGCCGCCGCATTTTCAAGCGCGTTGACGTACGCAAGGATGTCCGCACTCAGTTCACGATGCTTTCGAGCAAGCCGCCGGATTGCCCAGACACCACGCTCTCGGACACGCTTGTCCACGAGCGCTTCATTGGTCAGCTCAGGCATGTCAGATAGGCTCCCAGTTCACCGCGCTCGTTACGCACGGCGCGTTCAAACAGGTGCGGGCGAGTTGTCACCCGCCCACAGCGGTCACACATCGGGTTGAAAGTCAGATGCCCACCATGCGCCCGCGGCGGTCCGTTGTAGTCACGGTCGCACCTCTCACATCGCCACGTGTGCGCGGCGCGGTAGTCGACATCCGGGTCGAAGGCGTACGGCTCGGGCACAGGCGGTTGCGACGCGAACATGTCCATCTGTTGAGCGTGGGACTGACCACTACCGTCGACAAAGACTTCATCGTTCGTGTCGGTCAACCACCGATCCCTCTCTTGTCGGATGTCATTGACCCAGGATCTGGCGACCAGCGGTTCTCCGGGCTTGGCAAGTCCCAGACCGATCACGAGGTAGTCTCGGATCACGAGATCACCACCAAACCGGCTGAAGTACGTCGGGCCATAGATCGAGACGACAACAAAGGGTCCGGTGCGATAGCTCGTGGTGATGATGTCGCCAGTCGAAATACCGAGCGCTGATTGATAGATGTGCTTTTGGCCAGATGGGGAGACACTCATGACGCAACCATCCCCAGCGCCACGCGGTACGCCTGCTCCTGCTCGGCAACTTCGGCCAGGAACCGCTGTTCCTTCCGCTCGACGTTGTCGAAGACAATGCCCTCCAGCTCCGGGACGAACGGCATGAACACCCGCACCTGCTTGGTCTGGCCATAACGCACGGCCCGCCGGAGCGCCTGGTAGCGCCGCTCGAAGCTGTCATCGAAGCCGGAGAAGATCATCGAGGTCACGAACTGCAGGTTAAGGCCGTAGCCGATGAGCTGCGGCTTTGAGATCAGCACGTCGAACTTGCCAGCGCGGAAGTCATCGAGGATCGCAACCCGCTGCTCGATCTTCTGCCGGCCTTGCAGCACCGCAGGAAATGCCTTGGGAGCGAGCAGCTCCATCAGGATCTCCGCCTCTTCGTCGTAGGTCGTCCAGATCAGGACTCGATGCCCGTCGAAGGCTTCGTCGCTCGCCGTCTGGGCAACCCAGGTGGGCTTAACCGCCGGGACGCGCTCGACGCTTCGCTCGCGGCCCTTGCCGACGTAGCGAAAACCACGTGCGATCTGGAGCAGCTTCGTCCGGACCGTCGCGCTGACCCGGCCCTCTTCGGCCCAGAGACCGACCTGGTTGGTTGTCAACGTCTCCTGGAGCCAGCGCCGTTGCGGGTCGGTGATCGGCACACGCTCGACCGTGATCTTCGGCGCGGGCAGGTCCTTTAAGACGTCCTCGAAGCCGAAGCGCGCCGGATCGCGCAGGTAGACCGACCAGGTCGAGAGGAACTGGTAGAACGCCTCCCGCGCGTGCGGCTTGATGTACCAGTTGCCCCGGCCGTCCTTGCTGAAATAGGTCCACAGGATCTCGCCCTCGCTCCGCAGCTTCTCCAGGAAGCTGGCTTGCGAGGCGTACTCCATTGCCTCATTCGGCGCCGGCGTCGCCGTCGACGACAGCTTGTATTCGATCCCCCTGGCGCTCTTGATGATGTTCCACTTGATCTTGCCCCCGCCGGTGCGGAGCAAGCTGCTCTCGTCACAGACCAGACCGCCCAGCCGGCGCAGCTCGCTCATCACGCCTGGGATGAACTTCTCGTAGTTGGTCAACCCGAGCCAGCATTCGTCTGTGCCAGCACCCCGGAGCCAGGCGTCGAGGTCGTCGCACGTCGTGAGCCGGATCGGCGCAATACTCCGAGCGTAGAAGCGCTCCCACTCTTGAGCGATCTGGGGCAGCACAGCCAGCGGTGCGACGATCAAGACCCGTCCGCCGGTGAGCGCGTGGACCTGGCGTGCCCACTCCAGGAACACCGCCGTCTTGCCGAGCCCGGTGTCGAGCCAGGCAGCAAAGCGCTTAGCCTCCAATGCCAGCTCCAAGACCCAGCGCTGGTAGTCGAAGAGATGCTCGGCGATCGGCAACACTGTCCGGGCCTGGAGACGCTCATCAACGCCCAGGCGAGCCGCGAAGCGCGCCGGCGTCGTCAGCGTGTAGGTGTCCCGCTCCCAGTCGTAGGTAACCTGCGTCTCCGGCAGTTGCTTCGCTCGCAGAAACAGCGGGTAGAGCTCCAGCCCGTAGCGCTCGAAAGTGACCGTCGCAATGTCGCCGTCGATAGTCACCGGGAGGTCGGTGGGAAGCGGCGCTAGTCCGCCCACGGCAGCCTCCGCTCCTTGCCACAGGCGAGACAGCGCAGCTGCACCGGCATCGCCAGTGAGACGACCGCCCAATCGTGGCCTGTGATCCAACACCGCAGCCGTCTCATGCCGGCGCTCCTTCCAAGAACAGAATCTCTGCCGCCTGCACCGCGCCGTTCTCGAGTTCGATCAAGCCGTTGCGCTTGAGCGTGCTGAGATACGAGCTGAACGCCCCGCCGCTCGCTGCCAGTCCCGCGCGCATTGCGAGGTCATCGCGTGTGATCCACTGGGGATAGGTCTCGATCAGCTCGTCGAACATGCGTCGCGCGCCGCCGGAGAGCGCACCGCGCCACATCGCCTGGACATCGGCCGGCGTCTGGCCGCGTCCCGGCACGACGTCGACGGCGGCGAGGCCGGCATCGGTCAGCTCGACCTCGCCGTTCGCGACCGCGATGTAGCCAGCCCCTTCGAGCTCGCTGAGATACGCCTGGTAGGTCCCGCCCGATGTCGTGAGCTTCGACAACGTCGCGAGCTGCGCCGGCGTCAGGACCATCGGATAGCGTTGGGCGAGTGCCACGAGCATCCGCCGCTTGCCGGCCCTGATCTCGACATGGCCGTTCGAAGCCTGTGCCGGCTTCCGGGTTGCCTGCGCTGATCGCTCATCGCCGTCGATGCTCGGCTGCACAAACCTGGCAGCCACCCGCGCGGCGCTCGCAATCCGCCGCGCCTCGTTGAGCCCGGTGTTGAACTCTTTGCGTGCGATCACCAGCTCGCCGACGTCTGCGTGAAGCCGCCCGAGCGCCGTCTGCAACGCCTCGACCGTGCTATCCGGCATGATCGGCACCTCGACCCGCTCGACGACCGTCTGAGGCACTGGGTCAGCCTGGGAACGAGCCGTCTCAAGCTCGCGTTCCAGCTCCTCGACGCGCTGCTTCAACGCTTTGGGATCGTTCGACTCCTGGCGCTCGATCGCCGCCTCGACACGCGCTCGCAATTGATCGAGGTCGACATCCGCGCGCGCCGCCGGCGTGACAATCTCCGCGCCGACCTCCGGCGTCGCCGAGCTGTCGAAGGTGTGCCGGGTGCGAATCCTGATCCGCTCGAATGCGCCGAGCCAGCCTGGCGACCAGAACCACGCCTCGCCGACGTCGAGCTTGGCGATGCTGCCCATGAGCTGTGCGCGCTGCTCATCGCCACCGAAGGAGCGCACCCAGGCGTCGACGGCGTCGATGTCGGTCTTCCCGACCATCCGCAGTGCGATCAGCACGCTCGTCTGCGTCAGCACGTCCTTGTTGAGCACCGCCGCGCGCTGCGTCGCCATCGTGATGCCGAGTCCCCTGGCCCGGCCACGTCGCACAATGTCCTCCATCGCTCCCAACAGACGCGTCTCATCGCGCATCGGGCGCTGGGGAGCAAAGGCGTCGGCCTCGTCAACGATCAGATGCAGTGCCCGGCGGTTGCGGTGGTAGAGGTGTTCCAAGAACGCAGTCATGAAGTGCCGCTGCCGGCCTTTGCGGAGCAGCGACAGGTCGAGCACGACCGACAGCCCCTCGTCAACGACCAGGTCCGCGAAGAGCTCGCCGGCGTCGGGCTCCAGTGGGATGTCGCCCTGGTCGCCACCGGCAATGACGACTTGGTAGCCGGCTGCGTCGCCGTCGGCCGATGTCCGCAATCCCCAGTAGACGCCGATCGGGTCAACGACGACGATCTGCTGGCCCGCCCCCAGCATCTCCTCGGCCATCACCATGCTCGTGTAGGACTTCCCAACCCCGCGCATCCCCAGAATCGCGAAGGTCTGAGTCACCGCTTCAATCGGCAGGTCGAGGTTGGGGGCGAGTGTCAGAGTGGTCACTAGAATGGCCCCTCGCTCAACTCGTCGTCATCGATGTCGTCGTCTTCCCAGTCGGGTTCACCGGCATCGAGCGCGCGCAGTTCCCATGTATGCACCGGCCGGGACGCGCTCTGCGTTGCGACGGTCGTCGCGATCTCTTCCGTCGTGGGCGTGATGCCGTATACGGAGCTGGGGGCATAGAACTGGGTAGTCCAGTTGTCGGGGTCCAGATCGGGAATGTCGATCTGCAGAAAGCCCTGGCCGGCGATCTTCACCTCGCTCACCAGGCCAGCGAGCCGCCGGTGGCCCATCAGTTCGAGAATGCACCACTGCCCCTCGGAGCCGAACACTTCGGCGTTGCTCTTACTCATCGCCGGACTCGCCTTCACGGTCGGGCTTCCACAAGCCGACCTGCTGGAACGCTTCCGCGGCTACCCGCAGCTCGTCGCGCCACATACCGAAGAGCTCCAGTTCTCCGGTGAAGGCTTCGACGTCATGATTGCGGAGGTGGTGACTGATCTCGCCGTCTTCGGTCGTCCGCTTCTCGATGTGCGACAGTTCGTGGAAGATCATCGCTCGCACCTGCTTGTAGGTGGGTTTCATCTCCTTGGCATGGTCGACGGCGATCCAGACGGTGAAGTCAGCTCGTCCGTAGTGGCGCGCCAACCCTCCCAGCCGGCTCACGTCCGACGTGCGAGCTTCGCCACGTTTCGACCCGCCCTTCTGCTTCCAGAGGTAGCGCACCGTCGCGCCTTTGAGCGTCCAGTTCATGTCGTCGATGATCTGCACGTCGCGCTTGAGCAGATCCTCGGCCAGAGCCGTCAGCTCCGGAGCGCGCTGATACGGCTCGCTGATGCTGGGGATCGGGAACGGGTCGGTGTCATTCGCCGCTACCAGCGTCGGCTGGAACGACGTCCCGTCCAACTCCTCGACGGCTTCGTCAATCAGGGCGTCCGCCAAGTGGTCGAGCCCTTCACGGTCGACGATGATCGTGCTGCTGTCCGTCATGTTGTGGTCCTTTCCGGTGCCGAAGACCAGATCAGCCGCGGCCTTCGGGATATGTGTCGTCTGTAGATTCCTCACTCGACCTCCCACAGCGGCAATCGCTGTTGCTGCGCTGCCCGCGACATCCAGACCGTCACGCGTTCCAGACACTCATTGGGTGCAAAGGCGATGTACGTGCCGTCACACGAGTCAAAGCCCGACACGAGGCAGGCTCGAAAGCGCCGCCAGCCGTTGACACGGCCCTGATGCGTCCACTTGCCGCGCCGGCGCGCTTCGGTGACCAGTTCGTATGCCGGTTCCGATAGCTTCCAGGCAGTAGTGCCGCCGATGAAGAGACAGTCGATGCCATCCCAGGGCACTGAGAGGTGTTCCTGGCCGTCCTGTGCCACAAATGCCACTGGGAGCCCGACGTCCCTGATCCGGGGCAGGACCGGGAGCGAGCGATGGATCGTCGCTGCGGCGTCGCCGACAACGTCCGGAGCGACGGCGAAGAGGCATTTGGACCGGAACGCGTCAAAGCGTGCGATCCAGGCGAGCCACGCTTCGAGGTCGAAGGCCGCCCCCTGGGCGTAGCAGCCGTTGTCCAGTGCAAAGTGCCGGTAGCGCCGGATTCGTCCGGGACGGTAGCCAGACTTCGGGTTCAGCATGAGACCGACCCCGAGTCCGATCAGCTGGCGCTCGATCTCGTCGTTGGTGCTACCCGTCAGGTACATCGTCATCGCGCGCGCTCCGCTGGCAGGAGCCGCGCTCGTACTGGCCAGAGCAGCGCGACGGCCACCAATGTGACCCACCATTTGCCGACGACCTGTCCGATGAGCAGGTCAAGCGATCCAAAGGCGAGCAGCAGAAAGAGCGCTGAATCGATCCAGATGCCGACGACATTCGACGCGAGCAGCGCTCCGATCTGGTAGCGCGCACGAAACCGGCTGTACACCGCCAGGTCCGCCAACTCGCTGAGCAGGAATGCCGTGCTCGATGCGACCGCGAGCGACACGACGCCTCCTGGAAGCGTCACGCCGTCCGATACCAGCCACGACAACACTCCACCCGCAGCAATCGCCCCCAGTGCGCCGCGTCGCCCAAACGCCTCATGCGTGAGGTCACGGAAGGTGAACGCGAGCCCGGCCGCGTAGACGCCGGCCGGCGCAGTCAGACCGATGAACACCGGCACGTCTCCGAAGCGCTCGATCAGCCAGTTCGCGACGACAATCGTGCCCACGTACCCGCTCAACCAGAGCCACCCCAATGCGCGGGACATCAGTTCGTCTCCTTCGTCGCGCCGGTTGCGTTCACGCTACGCCGGCGCTCCATGCGCTCCATCCAACTCCGGTAGTGCGGATCAGCCTGGTAGTCGTAGTCATCCGGCAACGCGCTAGCGGGCACACGCGAGTAGTCGACCTCACCCGTTGGCAGGGCCGGCAACTGGCGCGGCTCGCGGTTGCGCGCAGCGGCTACGCTCGACTCCCAGCGCTGCCGGCGCTCGACCATCGTCTTGACCAGCGGGATGAGGTCCTTCAGCGTCGGGAAGTACTGCGAGACCTCCAGGTGCTTGTTTGCGGCCGTGAAGACGTCGACAACCGTGCCGCCGCATTCGTCGACGAGCCGGTTCGCGAACATGCGCGCCCAGTGGTCGATCTGCGCCTTCGACATCTCGCGCCGGTCGACCGTCGATTGCGATAGCTCAGCGACCAGCATGATCAGATTCCGCCTCGTCGAAGAGCTCCCGAGCGGCGTCAATGGTGTCCGCCCCACGGGGGCGTCGGTCCGTGCGACTGCGTTCGCGTGCTGGCTTGCCATCGGCTGCCCACTTTCCTATCACGGCACGTACATCGGTCAGGTCGAAGGGGTTAGTGCGCCAGGTCTGCGAGGCCATGAACGCCCCACAACGCACGATGTCGTCGGGCGGATAGCCCTGATTGAGCATGCTGGCCGCGGCGCGGTGCTGGTCCGCGAGATAGGCATCGGTCAGATCGTCGATGTCGGTGCCCTTGGACTTGAAGAACGCCACCACCACGACCATCACCGTCTCGTCTCGGGGACCAAGGAAATGCACAGGCTGGTTCGCGCGCGCGGGTCTTGGTTCCACCTGACGGTTAATCTGACGGTTAAGAGATTCCTCTATAGGGGGCGACAGGATGTCACCCTTTTGACGACAGGATGTCACCCTTTCCATGTCGTCGATGTCACCCTTTACGTCCTCAAAGGGCGACAGGTTGTCATCCTTTTCCGTCTCCAAAGGGCGACGATTTGTCACCCTTAGCCAGTCCTCAAAGGGTGGCTTTCTGTCGCCCTTTTCGAGGTGCAGCAGATACTCTCGCTTCCGTCCCCGGCCCCCCTGCCAGTTGCCAACCACTTCGATGATTCCGGCCGTTTCAAGCTCGCGCATATGGCGCTGGATGCTCCGCTCGGTCAGATTCGTCTTGTAGGCGAGATACTCCATGCTGGGGTACGCGCCCGTGCCGTCGTCCTGGGCATGGTCCGCCAGCGCCACGAGAATCAGCGCCTGGGTGCTATGCACCTCTAGCTGCCACGCCAGCGCCATCTGCCGAACACTCACACCCGGTCTCCCTTCCGGTTGTTGCAGGTCTTGCAGAGTGTTTGCAGGTTGTCGAAAGCGTTCGTTCCGCCCTTCGACAGAGGGTGGATGTGGTCGATGGTGAGGTCGTGCCAGCCGCCGCAGTGCCGGCAGCGGTAGGCGTCCCGCTCGAACACCTCACGGCGCGTCCTGGGCGAGATACTGCGCCGGTGAGACCGGCTGGCAGGCGAGCGCCGTCCAATCCACAAGGGCACGGCATCGACGACGATGGCCTGCTCGATCAGCGGCTCCAGCATGTGCTCGACGTCGCCGATGGGGTCTCCGGATGGAAACTCCCCACGACCGGCATCGACGAGGTCGAGGTACGCCTCGTAGACGCCGGCGACGAACAGCCGTGCCAGTGTTTCCAGATCTTGGGCTTCGGAGCGATCACTCGCCATTGCGCCTACTCGCCGTCGTCGTCTCGCGTGATGTTCAGGTCCTCACGGATGGGCCGGAACTCGTGATCGAGCCGCAGCGCGGTCACCATCGCGTCCCCCATCCGGTCCGCAAATGTCCCCTGGTCGATCACGCCCGTGAAGAGCTGGAAGAACAGATCCCCTTCCCAGGTGTCCCGCTGCTTTCGCGCCTCATACTCCGCGCCAGCTCGATCGGCGGCGAAGTACTGCCGGGCCGCTTCCCTGGCGGCCGTCATATGCGTCTCCAGCGACGGCTGGGGGACTTCGGGTATTGCCACTAGCTGGCTCCCTTCTTGTTGTCGAGGTACTGCCGCAGTCGCTGCGCTGTCCGCTCGTGCGGCTTCCAGCAGGGCACGCCCAGCTTGCGAAACCAGTCGTCTTCCTCTGGCGTGGGAATGACCTGTCCGCCTCGCTTCGGGTCGCCCTTCCAGAGCGCACCCTGGTGCTGGTAGATGCCGAAGGGCAGCGCGCCACGATCAGCGCGCGATGTCACCAGCAGCTGGTTGAATTTCGCCGGGCCGGTCCGTAAGGCAAGTTGCGCGCCCCACTGCGACGGCCCTTTGACCGCGAACAGGTCGAGCGCGATGCCCTGCCAGACGAGGTACTTCGTCCGGTCCCCCAGGCTCATGCGGCCGTTCGTAACCCGTGCCTCCAGCGTCGGGAAGCCAGGATCCTCGACCAGCCGCATGACCTCGTCATGCAGCAGATCGCGCTCGGGTCCGCTTGCTGCATCGGTTTCGTCGATACCGAACAGACCGGCCTGCAATCGCTCGACGATGGGTATGGCGACGATCTCGATGTCCTTGACCGGGTCGACTGCTCGCCGGATAGAGCCAGCGATCTCGACTCGCTCGCAGTAGGGGGCAATGAGCGCGATGAAGCGCTCAGCGGAGAGCTTCGCGTGGGAGCGGAGATGGTGCTGTCGGTGGCTCATAGCGGCAACCGCTGCTGGCGTGGGTCGACCCACGGTACTTCGGTCATCACTGCGTCGATCAGCCGGCTCATCTCGCCCATCGTCATGAACTCGAGCCCGCGCTCCCGCACCTGTGGAAGGATGTCGATTGCCCGGCCATAGACCTGGTCCCGGTGCCAGCCGCGGTCACGAGCTTCAGCCCAGAGCTTGCGCTCCTGAGCGCCGCTATGCGGCTTCGGCGGGGGAATGCTCACTCGATCACCTCCCCCACATAGGCGGTCCGTGCCGGGCCGTCGACGGGCAGGAAGATGCCGCGAATGCCGAGCTTGTGCGCGTCTTCCTTGGGGATCACGCCAATGCAGGTCAGGATCGCGTACTCGCTCGGATCGATGCCTTCGGAACGCATGATCTCCGCGACCTTCCGCCCGAGGTCGAACGCATTGCCGACCTCGTTGTCGATCCGAGCACCCAACGCCTGATCGCTGCTGGCTTTCGTCGCATAGCCATCCTGGTGAATGGAGATCGTCGGAGCTGGGGGCCGCTGGGGTTGGTCCTTACTCATCGCATGTCCTGTTCTTGCTTGTTGGTTCGCATTGCATGTCACAGCTGCCGCAGCCGGGCTATTGCCGCGTCTGCTTCGGTCGTAGTCAGACCCCGTAGCGACGTCACTTCGCGGTCAACGAGGTCGTTCACCAACCCCGCCAGATCGCGATCAGTGAGGTTCTGCTGCTTGCGGAGACGCTGTATCTCGCGCACCTGCTCATCGGTGATCGACTGGTCGCTCGTAGGGTCGTCGTTGAAACCCCAGCCTTCGGCGTGCTGGCCGGTGGGGCGACGTTGCGACAGGGCCGGCTCGGGCTCGACGGCGCGGCCATCATCATCGCGCTGGACCTCTTCGTACGGCTTCCAGAAGACGCCGCCGTTGAGGTACTCGCCCAGGGTCGATGCCGCGCCGCAATCGCAAATCAGCTTGACGTAGATGAAGCCCTTCTCACGAGTCCGGTAGCTCACCAGTTGCTTTGTGTCAAAACCGACCACGCCACAGACATCGCACGTCTCACGTGGCGCGGTGAAGATCGCTGTCTGGAACGCCTGCTTCGGGTCCTCGTCGTCAACCTCGACGGCGTAGTCGACGCCGCCGATTCGGAAGGAGCTCGTTATCATCATGACGCCGGCGCTCCTAAAGGCTGGCCAGGCCCCAGCATCGCGAAGATGCCGACCATGAGCAGCACAATGGCCATCAGCGCCAGGAGCTGCACGACAGTCACGGCCCAGGCACGCGCTGTCTCCGCGCGCGCATCCCGGCGGTCGTTGAGTAGCCGCTTCACTCGCGCTCTCCGAACACAGCGGCGAACGGGTCGGCAAGGAACGCCCCCAGTTCGCGCGCCCGATCTTGCGCGGCGTCGGAGCGTGGTGGTGGCTTGTGGAGCTCAGATACTGGGAACCAACCCCGGTCGATGCCGGCGGTGTCGCGCAGCTGCACAGCGCTCAGATCGCGGCGCACCCGTGTCACCGTGAACCGCTGGCCGTCGTAGCCCGCCGGCGCTCCTGGTGGCCAGGGGAATTCTGCGAGCGGCGCAAGCGCGTCGGAGTGCTGCACAGGTTGCGTCGTGGTCGGCGTTTGGTGTCTCACGGTGCCACCTCAATGGCGTTGGGAAAGACCCCATCCGGCGTATGGAGCAGCGCGCAGTGAGTGGAGGCAGCGATCGCGCCTTCGTTCGGCGTTTCGATCACTTCGTCCAGAGCCACACCGATTCGATCTACGAACGTCTGGACCGCATCGTGATCGTCGCCCTCGATGTGGATGACCTGGACGAGTGTCAGCGCGCGTCTCTTCTTGGTGTCTTTCGTGATCATCTACTGCACACCTTCCACGACGTCGTTCACCACGAGCGGAAAGCGCGGCCAGCCGCAGTTGCGAGGGTCCAGTGCGAGCGGTCCCAGCGTGCCGGCAGTCGCCCAGAGGGAGCGGCCGCGACCGTCTCGGCAGGCCAGTTCCTTCTCTCGGACCAAAACGTTCGGATAGAGGTGTCGCCGGCCCGGATGGACGCATAGTCCCTGACCGGGTGCGGCAGGGCTGGCGTGAAAGCAGCGGCAACTACCGCAGGTTCTCGAGGGAAGTGGTGTCTGTCGTGATAACATAAGTGTCCGTACTCCTTGCACATTGGGGACGGTCATGACGTCGGGCGCTGCAATCGTCCGGCGTCTTCGTTTATGAGCTGGGTCTGATGTCGTTCGGCGCGCTCCCGACGCTTGCGCGCATGCCAGGCGCTCGGGGGCTCTTCCAAGCCGACGTTGAGCGCGTAGATCGCCTCGATCCGCGCCGCGTCAGCGTCCTCTGCCATGCCGGTCGCGTCGCGCAGGCATGTCAGCAAGCGCCGCTCATCGGGGCAGATGACCCCGTCAGCGCCGGCGATGCGCCGCGCGATCACTTGCACGTCGACGAGCCGCTCAGTGAGCAGCGCCGTCAACGGCCTTCGATTTGCCAAGTACCACCACCAATCCAGATTGCGAACATTCGCACGGCCAACCTGACCGCCTAACCTGTTGCTGAGACGGCGGCGCATCGTGTTGATGCGCCAGCCGCTTCGCAGCCGCTGAGACACGACGGGACATCCGCCGCAGGGTGTACGCGCAATGGCATTCTCAGCGGCTGGGAAGCGGCCCCGAGTCCTGGGAGACTCGGAGCCGGCCCGAGCGAGGAGAGCATTCGACGCACGGAGGCGCGGAGCACCCCAGTTGCGCCGAACCCGTGAACGGGCACCCCACCGGGCAGAACATGCGTACCGATCATTGAGGAGCGTGACCTGCTGATCAGAGCACCCAGTGAGACACCCGCTCGCGGGTTCGGCGCAACGCCGGTCGTGGGCTGTCAACCCACAACCGGACATTGCGCGTCTCGGGGGAGAGAGGGGCAATATGGCGTCATGGGGGACACGAACGCCACTCCGGAGCCCTGGGACATCACGTACGACATCACCACGATTGCAAGTGATCACGACGCCCAGAGCTCCGGAGTGGCGGCAAGGTCGGTTGGGGGATGCCTCGCACGCCACACAGGGGAGGGAGCGCAGGACAGGCTCGGCGGTGAGGGTAGCTCCCATCATTGACTCACCACCGGTTCTCGACGACGTTCGGCCATCATCACGGCGCGTTCGTCGTGTGGTTGCTGCTTTCGTCTTCCAGGACACCATCTGGCGGGTAGCCGAAAAGCACCTTGTCCATAATCCGCCGCCAGACGGGATGATTGATCAAGCGAGCATGGCGATCCGCCGTCAGACGTTCGCGCGACTTGGTTCGCGTTGGCTGCGCCACTACGCAACCTCCGCGTCGAGTTCAGGAGTAGTGTCAGGGCCAGGAAGATTGTGGAACAGCGCGGACGACGGGACGTCAAGAACCCTGCTCACCTGCGCTGGCATCCAATCTGGCACCGGCTTGCGGCCTGCCTTGATGTTCGTGAGGTGCCCTTTGCTAATGCCGAGCTGGTCGGCTAACCACAGCTGCTGTATGCCGCGTTCGTCCAAGTAGCGAAAGAGAGGTGCAGGATCGATGCTATTGACCTGAGACGTTGTGAGTGTCATGTGTGTACATCCCGTTGTGAATCCCACTATTGCTTCTCAAGAGAATACCCGCGTATTCTCCAACTGTCAAGCGAAGGTGTTGAGATCACAACGGATGGTCCTGTGAGCCGCCCATCATTCGGCACATGGCTGAAAGCCAAACTGAAGGAACGTGGCTGGTCGCAGGGTGAGTTGGCGCGCCGCGCCGGCTTCGACCGCAGCGTGGTCAGTAACTGGGCCCGCGACGTCAACGTCCCCCAGCGCCGTTCGCTTGCCGAAATTGCGAGGGCCTTCGAGCTCCCTGATGAGGAAGTAGAGCGTGCCGCCGGCTACGAGCCTGAGGCTGGTGAGTCGCGACCGCTCTCGATCGAGGAGGCTGAACGCATGCTGTCCGCCCTACGCCATGAGACCCGACAAGCGGTTACCTATTTCCAACAACTCGAACGCGGCGAGGTCGAGGTGCCAGTTCTTGGCTACGCCTCAGCCGGCACGGTCCGTTGGATGGCCAGCGAGCAGGAGTTCGCGCTCGTACCCCTGCATTTCGTCGAAGGCGTGCAATCGCCAGCTGTCGTTCAGGTTCGCGGCGATTGTCTCCGCAGCCTGGGCATCGAAGATGGCATGTCGCTCCTGATCGAGCGCGAAGGCGAGCCGCGCGACGGTGACGTCGTGGTCCTGAGCGTTGGTGACGACACGTTGGTCAAACAGGTGCGCATTGCGGAGGACGGCTACGAGCTCCGCGAAACTGATGGCGATCAAGCGTGCTATTTCGTGAGCTTCGACGCTGACAATGTGACCGTTGTCGGCATCGCCGTCGAAGCCTTCCAGATCAAACGCCGCCGGCTGCGGCAATAACCCGATACCCGAGATCATGAGGATTGGAGCCAGCCAGTGCGTTGGTTGACACTCTGTCTGCTGTTCATCGTTTGCGGAGTCACCGCATGTGGCGGCGACGATGAACCCGCTGCCACACCGACCAGTGCCCAGGAACCGACCGCGACCGAAGGATCGGCCGATGTGACGGCAGAGCCGACCGTGACAACGGCGGCAACTGCCACAGACGCTACAGAAGCGCCGCCCACGGCCACGCCAGAGCCTCCAGAACCATCGCCAACAGATGAACCCGGCGTGGAGTTCGCAGTCATCGAGATTGCAGGCACGCATCCCGGGGACTTCGCAACGGTCGAAATCGAGGCGGCTCCAGGCACGGAATGCAGCATCGCCTACCGGACACCGTCGGACACGGCTAGTGCAGCTGAGGGACTGGAGCCACGCACCGCCGGCAGCGACGGCCGCATACGCTGGGAGTGGCTTATAGGGCAAAGCACGCGCCCCGGCAATGGCGAAATCGTGATCGACTGCGATGGCACGATGCAGACCTTCCCCATTGAGATCCTCGAAGACCAAAGCGCTGCGACGCCCAATACGTCCAATCCAGGCGATGCACGTATCACGCAGATCGAGGCAGCCGTTGCGGGCGACTGGGAGCTGGTCTACGCATCACTCCACCCGGAGCACCAGGCGTATGTCGAACCAGAGCTCTTTAGCTCCTGTTGGGCGGATGCAGCTACGGCCGACATCACCGTCGACGTGACGAGCGTCGATGAGCTCGCCGTCGAGGTGCCACGCATAGGGATGCAAGACACCGCGGCGGTGACTGTCCACTACACGATCGGTGCCATCGAGCTCGACGTGACGAGTCACCTCATCGAGGTCGATGGCACCTGGCGGTGGCTTCTCCCGGAGGCAGCGTTGGCCGCGTATGAATCCGGCAACTGCCCCTCAGACGACACGACCTTCTAAACGCCGATGACTGATTCAGCCCGTACCATGCTCTATCTGCGCGTTTCGACGGAAGATCAGGCGGTCGAAGGCACGTCGCTCGCGTCCCAGGAGGACCGCGCCCGGAAGCATGCGAGCGAACACGAGCTCGAGATCGTGCGCGCGTTCGCCGATGTCCATAGCGGCTCGGTCTGGCGGGAGCGCCCCGCGCTGAGCGAACTCCGTGAAGCAGTGCGCGCCGGCGGCGTCGACGTCGTCCTCTGCTATGCGCTTGACCGGCTGAGTCGACATCAGGCCCACGTCGCCATCCTCATGGATGAGTTCGAGCGGCACGGCGCGCGTTTGGAGCTCGTGACCGAA
The DNA here is from genome assembly GCA_030431755.1 of Chloroflexia bacterium. Lineage (GTDB taxonomy): Bacteria > Chloroflexota > Chloroflexia > Thermomicrobiales > CFX8 > JAUIIK01. The sequence continues at coordinate 57,616 of JAUIIK010000003.1, read as the reverse complement.
ACCTTCGAAGACTCGGCAGTCGGCCGGTTTATCCTCGCCGCGAAGGCGTTCGCAGCCGAGATCGAGCAAGAACAGCGCGTCGAACGCACCATCCGCGGAAAGCGCCAACGGGTGCTCTCCGGGAAGATCCACCGCTCAGGGATCGAGAAGTTTGGATACCGCAGAGACAACGAAGCCGGGGTCCGCCGCCTCCACGCGGCCGAAGCGGCAGTGGTGCGCATGATCTTTGAGATGTGTGCTTACGAGGGTAAGGGACTGCGGGGGATCGAGCACGACCTGAACGACCGGGGCATCCCGGCCCCCAGCGCCGGGAAAGTCCGGTATGAGGACGGACACACGCCACAGTGGAGCAAGTCGCAACTCTTCCGGATGCTCCATGACCCGGCCTACAAGGGCACCGAGTTCGTCTGGCGCTGGGAAGGCACCCAGTGGAGCACCCGCGATGAGTCCGAGTGGATTGCGATGCCGGATCATGTCACGCCGGCGATTGTCTCCGAGGATCTCTGGCATGCCGCACAGCGACAGCTGGCGAGCAACATGTCATCCCGGACTTATCGCGAGGAGCTGTACCCCGCGCTCGCTCGTGGACTCGTTACCTGTGGCACCTGCGGACTGCCGATGCATACCGACACGGGAAAGCGCAACGCCCAGGGCCTGCGCTATCACTACTACCGTTGCTCGGCTCGGTTCGTGATGCGTCGCTCCTGCGGCGGGCGCTCGATTCGCATGGACAAACTCGACGCGGACCTCTGGGATGACGTCGTCTCGCTCATCGCCGAGCCTCGCGTACTGGAGCGAGAATTCGAGCGGCACACGACTGGGGCGCGGGTTGACCCGGATGTCGAGCGCCAGCACAAAGCACTCCAGCGTCAGCGCGGTGAACTCGACGACCGGCAACGGCGCTTGGTGCGCGACTATGCCAGGTCGGATGGTGCGCTCTTCGAACTCTTGCGGGATGAGGTCGCGGCGATCGAGGAGGAACGACGCCGGCTGGACGGTCTGCTGGCAGAGACGACGAAGGCGCTAGAGGCTCAGGCGGCGCATCGGTCCACGCTCGTGACGCTAGAAGGCATCGTCGAAGGAGTCCGTCCACGCATGCGCCAGCTACCCTTCGCGGATCGGCGGAAGTTGGTCGAGCTGCTGGGGTTTCGCGCCTGGGGCAATGGACAACAATGGACGATCACGCCATTCCATTGGGATAGTGAGTCTTAGCCGGTAGAGCGTTCACAACATCAGGACGTTGTGGTTTCCAGCGGCAGCGACCTCAAGTCCGCGTTTGACCTGCTCCTGTCCCCGGATGTGCTTGAAGTCAAGCGCCTCGCCCGGCTCGAAACTCGCGGCATCCAGCGGTTTGCCACGATACGGTGGAATCGGCGCTTCGCCACTCAAGTGGCGGACGAGGGCGCTCAGGCTCTCGATCGGATAGACATCAACGCCCTCGACCAATGCCGCCTCGTCGGCGTTCGACCACGGCACAAAGACCCGCTTCAACCCATCGCGCAAGGCGACGGAGACCATCGGGAGTACGCCGTTTGTAGGCCGCAGGCTCCCGTCCAGCGAGAGCTCGCCAACGACAAGCGCGTCGTCGAGAGGATCGTCGATGCCGCCGTAGGAGCTGAGGACACCAACGGCAATCGGCAGGTCGTAGGCGGGCCCTTCCTTGCGAATGTCGGCCGGCGCGAGATTCACCGTGACCCGGCCGAGCGGGAAGCGGATGCCGCTGTTGCGAATCGCCGTCCGGACTCGCTCGCGAGATTCCTGCACCGCCGCATCCGGGAGACCCACGACAATGAAGTTCGGACGCCCTGGGCCGGTGTCGACTTCGACCTCGACCAGCACCCCGTCAAGCCCGATTGTTGCGCAGCTCAACACTTTCGCAAGCATCGGGCCCCTCTCCTAGAACCAGCGTCTGGGTCGCTCGATTACCACCATGCCGAGTATGCGCGCGCCAACCCGCTCGAGGGCATCGCGCGCCCGAATCGCCGGCTCCCGCCCGGTCACGCCGGCTGAGATAACGAGGATCACCGCGTCAACGACAGGTCCGATCGCGACGGCATCGCCGGATGCCGGATATCCGTTGCAGGTGACGATTGCGTAGTCATGCTGCTCGACAATCCTGGCGAGCGCCGGCTCGAAGTCTCTCGACGCCAACAGATCAGGGTTAGCGACCGACCCAGGACCGATACGCGCAAGCCCATCAACTGAGTCGGCTGAAATGTCGCGGTTTGGGTCCACGATGAGATCCGACAGGCCGACGCTGCCGCCGGCCCCGTCGCGCAGATTTGCGTCGATCAGAACACAGCGATCGTTGGCATCCTGAAAGGTCCGGGCCACGCGTTTAGCGACCACGCTCTGGCTACCGCGGTCAACATCCACGAACAGGACAGATCGCACCGGTTCATCTCCAGTGACGTGTTTGATCGTGTCGCGGAGCGCGCGGTAGGTTTCGAGCGTCTGGTCCTCGGGCATCAGATGAGCCTACCTCTCAGCAACGACTGCGTCATCGCGGATTACAGCCAGCACTGGCCGCGCCACGTGCCGGTCGATATCTTCCAGGCTGCGTAGCGCATCGTCCCGGTAGATCAGCAGCACGACAACAAGCCCGCCAGCAATCGCGCCGAGCAACCCGGCAGCAATTGACGTGGTGCGGCGGTCTCCCGCAACTGGATCGTCTGGGGGACCCGCCGTTTCGAGCATGGTCATTACAACGCGCGGCGTAAATGTGTCCGGATCGCGCTCGACGCGCGCCACGAGATCCGCGTTCTGTTCCTCGTTTAGCTCGATGAACGCCGCCTGAACAGCATTCGCGATGTTCGCCGCGCGTTCCGGCTGCGTGTCGACAACGGTGATCGTCAGGATGTTCTGATTGGTGATGTGCGATACCTGCAACACCTGCTGGGCGTGGCTGGGATCGACATCCAGATCAGCCGCCGCCAGCGCCCCTTGGACGAAGTTGTAGTTGTTGATCATCGGCTCGTAAGTTGCGAGCCGGTTCTTTGCGTACAGATCGAGCCAGTAGTCGGCTGGCTCAGCGTTCGCCGCAATCCTGACACTTACCGAGTACTCACCAGTGTGGTCGCTTGTCAGGGCGTAGCCAATCGACGCGGCGACGACGGCCGCGATCAACACCACCCACCAGCGTCGCAGCACATCCGGTAGCAGCTCTTCGAGCCGCATCATCGGTCGTTATCCCGCACGACGCCGAGCAGATCGATCCCAAGCGCAGTTTCAGCAGCGTCGAGGTCCAGGCTATCGTCGAAGTACTCGACGAGCAGCGCTAGCAGCACGCCGAACCCGACGGCGACAACGAGGGCCATGATGTAGGTCAGACGCACCCGCAGATCGTCAGACTCGGCGGCAATCGGCACTTCGACCGGACGGATGGTGATCGGCAATGGATCGCCTTCGACGCCCAGGTAGTCGGCGAAATCCTCCTGCAGTTCGATAGCCGCGACATTCGCGATGACAATCGCAAGACCCTCGTCATCTGTTGTGGCGTCGATCGACAAAATGCGGTGCTCCCGCGTTGCCGCAAGTGCATTTGCGACTGACTCGACCTGCACCTCGATGCCCTGGCCCTGGAGGCGCTCTGCCACCGCTGCCGCGAAGACATTACCGCGCACGATCTCGGCAGTGTCGTCGAGAATGAAGTCCGATGACAGCAGGTCGTAGTAGTCATCGAACTCGTACTCGCCGTCGGTCGACTCGCCTGACAGACGGCTGACGGAGAGCCGCGATTCGGCGGTGTACTGCGTCTTCCGGGAGCCGTCGTAGACAACGATCGCCAGCGCGGCCGCAAGCGGCAACAGGACAATGATCAACCACCTGCGTGCAAGTACGGATGCGTAGGCGCGCAGTTCCATAAAGCTCCTTCAGACAGTTTCAGTGGCGAGCGCCGTGTCAATGACCGCTTGAAGTTCTGTCTTGAAACGCTCTGTCGAGAACTTCGCCGCATGTTCGACCAGACGCGCAGGGTCAAATCGCAGCCGCTCGAAACGGGCAATTGCCTCGCACAGTGCGTCGACGGTCTGCTCGTCCACCCAAACCCCGGTCTCGTCCGGGATCACAGAGTCAAGCACACCGCCACGCGCGAGGGCAATTACCGGACGGCCAGCCGCTTGCACTTCCACCTGCGAGATACCAAAGTCATCCTCAGACATGAAGACGGCTGCCCTGCACGTCGCGCTCAGCCGCAGGACCTCCTCGTCGGACACGCGTCCGAGAAAGCGCACGTTTGGAGCAGCCATCTTCTCCAACGCTGCTTGCGCGCGACCATCGCCAACAACAACGAGCGGCAATCCCAGGCGATTGAACGCCTCTACCACGAGATCGATCCGCTTGTAGGGCACAAGCCGTGAGACCACCAGATAGTCAGGGCCGAGTTCGGACACCGGCGCTGGCTTGAAGCGGTCCGTGGCCACCGGCGGAAAGACGATATCGGCGTCCCTGCGCCAGAATGCGCGGATCCGATCCCGTACCGCTGTGGAATTGGCAACGATACGCGTGATGCGTTGAGCCGATACCCGGTCACGCCAGCGCAGCATACCCATGAAGGGCGGCAATACCTGCCTGGCGATCTCCGGCACCCGCTCGCGCTCGCAATACTGATCAAAGTTCCAGGCAAAGCGCATCGGCGAGTGGATATACGCGACATGCACGCTACCGGGCGGCACCCGGACGCCTTTCGCCCAGGCGCTAGAAGTCGACAGGACGAGATCCGGCCGGCCAGCCGGAATGTTGCGAAAGGCGAGCGGATAGAGCGGCAGCGCCCATTGGTGGCGGTCATACACCCCGGGAATCCGGTCGATCCAGCTAGCTTGGATCTCCCAATCGTCGAACCGCTCCGGCATCGCGCCAGGGTCGTAGATCGACGTCATCGCCGGGGCGTCTGGGAACATCTCACGCATCGCTTCGAGCACGCGCTCAGCGCCACCGTACTGGTTGAGATAGTCGTGAACAATCAGCGTGCGCGGCGTGCGAGCCGCGCCTGGCATGGTGTGTCCGGCGCTGGCGCTAGTATGCGCCACGAGCGGTGACAATTGCCGGGACGGTCCGAATCATCGTCTTGATATCGAGCCAGGGCGACCAGTTCTCGGCATAGTAGAGGTCGAGCCGGACCATCTCGTCAAAGCTCAGATTGCTACGGCCATTGACCTGCCAGAGGCCCGTCAGGCCCGGTGGCACAAGCAAGCGGTCGAAGTGCCAGTCTTCGTATTCCGCGACCTCGGGAGGAATGGCCGGGCGCGGACCGACGATGCTCATATGACCCAGCAGAATGTTGATGAACTGCGGTAGCTCATCGAGGCTCGATCGCCGCAGCATCGCGCCCACTCGCGTCCGTCGAGGATCGTCTTTGAGCTTGAAGAGCAGCGTGCCCTGGCCATGTAGCTGCTGCAAGCGGTGCCGCTGTTCCTCGGCGTCGCTGACCATAGTCCGAAACTTGTAGCAGATAAAGCGCTGCCCGCCACGGCCCACCCGCACCTGTGAAAAGAAGACATTGCCCTTCGAGTCGAGCCTGATCGCCAACGCGATGATCGCAAAGAGCCACGAGAAAGCCACGAGCACGAAGGCCGACAATGCGACGTCCATTGCGCGCTTGACGAGGAAATTCCAGCCCGAGATCTGCGGCGGCTTGAGTCCAATCAGGGGCATGCCCTCGACCTCGTGGATATTCACATGGTCGAGCGCCATCGTGTAGAGATCCGGCACGAGCTTGAACTCGATGTCGATGCGCCGGCAGAGGTCGATCATCTCGACGATGCGGTCGTGATCGCGCGGCGGCAATGCGATGATCACCTCGTCGATGCCTTCGCGGGCAACGATGCTACGCAGCGCTTCAGTCGGCCCGAGATGCATCGGGCGCACTACCGCGTTCGGGGTGGCGATAGCGACCCCCTCTTCAATCGATCCATCGGCAACGAACCCGACAACCTCGTAGCCGAGCTGAGGCTGACTGAACATCCACTGCATGATCCGGCGGGCGGCCCGGCCGGAGCCAATCACCGCCACCCGGTCGACGCCGATGCCCCGCGACCAGAAGCGTTCGCGCGCGGTTCGGACGACCATCCGGGCGAGCAGCAGCAGCGCGATTGCAATCGGCACGGCGGCAATGAAGACGAGACGCGACGGGTAGAAGCGCTGGAAGAACGCCGTTAGGATGACCATCGCCATCGCGATAACGACACCGCTGGAGATTGCCCAGGCTTCGTCGAGCAGCGTTGACCAACGCGGCAGGCGGTAGAGCCCTTTCGCCTGGAAGACGAGCACCGACATCACCATGAAGACGACAATCTGTGTTGTAAAGAAGCTCAGCGGCTGCTCAGACTCGGGCGGCACCTGCCCACCGACATGGAGATCAAATCTCAACCAGTAGGCAACGACAAAGGCGACACCAGCTAGCGCCGCGTCGCTTGCCATGCGCGCGCCAGTGAGCACCCACTTCGGCGCATCAATGATTTCCCGGTGCTCTATACGCCCATTCGCCCCCACAGCGCGCGGCGTCCTCTCACCAGATCAGGAACGCCATCGTCGAGGCGTTCAGCAGGCGCAAGATGTCGCGCCCACCGATCTGGCAGTATAGCATAGCGGCCAACGGACGAAGGTCACGACCGTAGCGAACGTACGCAGCAAGCTGTTTGTGGCGACGGGGCTCACGCTGACGGCTGCTATCATCTGGCAACGCTTGGACGAGAGGATCGGCTGTTGACGATGGAGCGCCTGTGGACACCTTGGCGTATGGGATATGTCACCGGCGCAGAGTCGACAACGGAGACCGCGCTGCGCCGCGATGTCTTTCTCAGCGCGTTGGAATCTGCGGCCGACCCGGACTCACTCGTCGTGTACCTCGGAACCGATGCTTTCGTCATCATGAATCTCTTTCCCTACAACACTGGTCATATGATGGTCGTTCCAAAACGCCGGGTGGCGGCATTGGACGAGCTGTCGTCCATCGAACGCGCGGAGCTCATGGAGCTCGTAAACGCGGCGACGGAGGTCGGCTCGCGCGTGCTAGCGTGCGATGGCTTCAACATCGGCTTGAATATCGGCGCCGTCGCCGGCGCCGGCATTGCCGAACACCTGCACTTCCACATCGTCCCACGCTGGCTCGGCGACGCCAACTTCATGCCAATCGCAGCCAACACGATGGTGCTCCCTGAATTGCTGCCGGCAACAACAGCGCGGATCAAAGGCGAGTTTGCCGCCCGCGCCGTGGCGCAAGCAGGCGCTGATGCACTCCACTCGACGGCCGGCGCACTGACCTATCTCGTTGACGAGCAGCGCTTCGTCCTGCGGCGGGCCGCCGATGGCACAATCGTCATACCGAAAGGGCACATCGAGGCGGGCGAGTCCGCGGCAGCCGCGGCCACGCGCGAGGTGTGGGAAGAGACCGGGTTCCGGGCAACGGTAACCAACTGGGGCGGCATCGAGCAGTTCGAGCATCATGACGAGAACTTCCACGTCGTCTACTTCGTCGCCACGGGCCAGCGGACGCCCGAAGCCGAGGATCATCTCAAGAACGACACCATCCTTGTCGCCTCTGATGAGGTCGTCGGCCGGCTTTCGTTTGAGAGTAGCCGGGCCGTCGCCCGCCGGGCGCTTGAAGTCCTCGAACTGACTGAGGCAACCCAGCAGTGATCCCTATCCAAACGATCGCCACGCTACTCCTGGTGCTCGGCAGTATTCCAGCTATCCAGGCACAACCTGCGCAATCCGAACCACTCATCATCGCGCTCGGCGACTCCGTAGCCGCCGGCGTCGGTTCAAGCCTGCCGCGCACTCGCGGCTATCCGACGCTGCTCAGAGATCTCTACGGTATCGAACTGGGAACGCAGATAGAGCTTGTGAATCTCGCCGAGCCTGGCGAGTCTTCGGACAGCTTCGTAGCAGATGGGCAGCTGCAAGCGCTGGCAGTGGAGGTAGACAGCGCGACCGCGCGCAGTGCCGAGATCCTTGCGGTAACGCTCACGCTGGGCGGCAACGACATTCTCGACCTGCGGGACGCCTCGAACGCCGAGCGCGAAGCCGCGCTTACCGCTTTCATGGATTCAATGCCAGCGGCAGTTGAGCAAGTGCGCCTGGCAATTGGTCCGGAAACGCCGCTCCTGGTCTCTACCATCTACGATCCAACGCTCGAGAATCCCGCAAGCGCGCAATCCACTGCCTGGTGGATCGAGCAGTTCAATGCGGTGATTCGGCAGGCTGCAGATGACAACGGCGCTACAATCGTCGATCTCGCCAATGAGCTCGGCGAGGAGGCGCGCGATCTGACACGTTACCCTGTTGACGTCCACCCTACGAACGAAGGACACGTCCGGATAGCCGCCGAGTTCTGGCGCGCGGCCGGAGTCGACACCTCGCCACCTGTCATCACGTTGCTATCGCCAACTGAGAATCTGCGGCGGTCGCCGACGCTGCGCTTTGCCGTGTCGCCCGATAGCGATCTCGGATCGCTGCGAATACGCGTGGATGAGCCGCTGCACGCCTACGAATCGACTGGAGTCTCTGCGCTGGAGTTCGTTGTGCTTGTCGATGCAAGAGCAACCTCGGCGGCCAGCGCGGGGCTTGAGATAGAGGTTCTCGACTATGCCGGCAATCGGAGCGTGTTGCCAGTCGAGCTAGCGTTCAGTCCTGCCCGCTAGCCGCGCCGCCCCACGGTTCGTGCTTGACTGCCAGGCGCGCGATCGGGCACTCGAAGCAGCGCAGCTCAGCACAACCTGAGCGATGGATTTCGTGCAACCCCTGCTCCTCCAGCGCGGTCCGGATCGGGAAACGCGTCAAACCCACGATCTGCCTGCGTGTCCGTCGCGCGACACTGTCCGTAACTGCGCCCGGTAACCGCTCCCAGTCGGCAGCAACCTCCTCGGCAAGCTGCTCATCCCGTGTCACCTCCGCGTAAGCAGCCATGAACGGCGCGATGATGTTCACGATGATTTGTCGCCGGCGAGACTCGCCGATGGCGGGCCGCGCCTGTGCGAGCCATTGATCCCAGGACTTGCCGCCGTCGAGCCGCAACGCGAGCACGTGCTCGAACAGTGAGGAACGACCGGTCGAGCCGATGAGCGATGCCAGCGAAGCCAACCGGGTTGCAGGGTGATTCTGCGGCCGCACGCGATTGAGTGTCCAGATCCCGTCAGGTACCGGTTCGAGTGCGAACCTTGCCTGTGTCGCGGCCCAGGCACCGGCCAATTGATTGGACCGCTGTGCGTTTCCGTTGCTCAAGCGTTCGGTCTCCCCGACGAAGCCGCCAGTGCCGAGCAGCGCTGCGAGAACCTGAGTCTCGCCCTCCTCCTGCAAGAGGCGCTCAAGGAGCTGGAGCGGCACACACCTGCCGACCTCGGCCATGCCTTGACGGTTTGCGCTGAAACCGAGCGCATCGAGCAGGCCGCGGTAGAGTACTTCCGGCGCCGTCAACACCTGCAGCTCCTGGCTGAAGCGGAGCTGCTTCTCAACGAGACGGCTCCAGCCCCGTACGTGCAAGACGTCGCGCACGAGCGTGGGCTGTTCGCGCGAGGTCTCCGGCAGGCATGTGCGCGTGCCGAGCTGCGCCATGATCTGCGCTGCGGCTCCATCGTGAGGCCGCTCCGACCGCAGCTCGGGCAGCGCCAACGTGGGCAGCGAGGCGCCTTTCGCGGTTAACACAGCATCCGGTAAATCATTGTCGAGGACGACATGCAGCGCCACGTCATTGTAGGCCGTGTCCTTGTCGTGCTGGTGGCGATACCAACCGGATGCGCGCAGGTGCATCTCAACAGCCCCGCGCACGAGCCGGCCATCTATCGAAAGCAGCGCGTCCAGGAAGTCCGGTCCGTTGGAGTTGGACCAGATGCCCGGGTAGATCACGTGCAATCTCCGGCCATCGATAAGGCGCATATCGCCGGACAGCGCCCGGTCCGCCCAGACCCGGCAGAGGTCGATCTCCCGCTGTCCTTCAACGCTCATACATCACGCTTTGTTGTTTGTGTGAATCGCACACGCCACAGCTAATCAGTCGACTGTGGCTGTGGCCCGGACTCCGGCACAACATCCACGTCCGACCGGTCGTTCGTGAAGGCGAACCTGCGCCGCGTTCGTTCACGCGACTCTCGCGACAACAGCGTCTCGGCGGTCCCCACCTCATCGGAAAGCCGCGCCTCGGTGATGACGGGCAAGCCAGCGGATGTGGCTACGCTTGCCGCAAACCGGTCAGGTGTCACGACTTCGAGCGTCACGTCGCTTGAGACCGCGAGCATGGCGAGCTCTTGCATCGTTGGGATGTCGGGCCAATCAATGGCGCCGGGGCCAATGAGCATCACGAGATGGCCCTTCGCGTCGCCGCCCAGCAGCCCGCGGACAATGCCGAGATCCACTGACGAGCGCACCGGCAATACCTCCCGTGCCGGCGGGTTGCCCAGCTCGTAGTAGACCGCTTGGACGACGATCTTGGCGGTCGCTAGCAGCGGCACGGCCAGCAGCAAGCCGAGCATTCCGAAGGTGCTCGCGCCGGCCAGAATTGCGAAGATGACCAGCACCGGATGGACACGGACAATGCGCCCAATGAGCTGCGGGATCACGAAGTGATCTTCGAGCATTCGCAGCACGAAATACGTGAGCGCGACGGCGATCCCGAGTTCCACCTGACTCCAACCAAACGGCGCATGCCCCTGAGAAATGGCGACCGTTACAGCCGCGGCCCCGGCCGTCCACGGCCCAATGATCGGGATGAGCTCCAATGCCCCGGTCGCTATCGCCAGGACAATCGCGTACTCGACGCCGAGAATCGTCAATGCGATATAGGTCGCGACCGACATGATAACGAAGAGAATGACCTGTCCCCGAATGTACGCGCCAAGCGTCGCGTTGACCTGCCGTCCGACACGGTCGATCACGCTGCGGTGGCGGCGGGGCGTGAGTGAGCGCGCCTGCCGCAAGATATGGTCCCCGTGGAGCAAAAAGTAGAACGTCACAAGAAAGTAGACCAGGATCTGGATCATGATCTCGACGGTGTGGAAGACCAGCGGCACGGCCTCGCGGCTCAGATCGCCAACCGTCGACTCGATGGCTTCGTCGATGCGGTCATCGACTTCCTCGGTGTCTATCTCGATCGCGCCGATGCGTAGCGTCGGGTCGTCGGTCAACTCGGCCCTGGCGTTGTCGAGCGTCTCTGGCAGCGACGCCAGCAGATCCTCGCCTTGATCGATTGCGACCGGGCCGAGATAACTCGCCAGCAGCACCAGTGAGCCAACAAAGACTACGTACAAGCCGGACACGACAGCGACGCGCGGTAGGCGTAGTGCGCGTTCGAGCCGCCGCACGACCGGGAAGAGAATGTACGCGGTCACCAACGCCCAGAGAAATGGCGGCAGGACACTCGAGACCTCGGAGAAGAACCAGAAGACCGCGAAGACGCCGAGCAAGACGAGGACAGGCAGCAGCCTCGTTTCGCGCAGGCGGTCTACTGGATGCATCGCACGCCTCCCTGGCCCATAGCGTCAGCAATTGTTCGGAATTGACAATGGTCCCCACGCGCCATCGTAGCAGAGGCGCGCCACCTCGACGACCGGCAATCTGCATTCGTTGGTTGACAAAATGGAACAGGTGTTCTAGACTGTACGTACATACGAACAAGCGTTCGACTCAAGTGTTCGAGTTTTGAAATCGCGACGGATGCAGTCAAGCAAGGAGAACAGACAGATGACACACAAACTGACACTTCAGATCGCCCTGATGACACTCATCGCAAGCGCGCTCTCAATCGTGCTCGTTGCGGTCGGCAACGGACTTGCCGGTCCGGCAGCGATCGACCTCGGCCAAATCGTCCCGTTCGCGGTCGCCTGCGCCGCCGCCTTCGTCATCATCCTGGCCAACCCCTTCGAGCGCTCGCGCGCTTGAGCTCCCAATCTCCTCTCTATCCAGCGCCCCGGCAGCAGCCGGGGCGCTGTTGGTTTAACGCATGGCGCTCCGGTAGGATGCGCCGCATGAAACTTGCGACAAGCAACGCTGGGAAGACGAACACCGATAGATCACAAAACGTCGCCCAGCCCACCATGCTGGACATTCTGCGGTCATACCGTGACTTCCGCATGCTGTCCGCCGGAACCGTTGGCAGTCAAGCCGGCCAGTGGATCCTGAATATCGCCCTCGCCTGGCTGATGCTGGAGCTCACTGACTCAGCGCTCTACGTCGGCTTGCTCGGTTTTGCCGCCGGGATTCCGATGGTGCTGGTGGCCGTGCCGGCCGGGGTGCTCTTGGACCGCTACGACCGCCGCACAGTCCTCATTGCCTGCCAGGTTGGCATGGTCGCAGTCGGCACAGCGCTACTTGCGGCGATCACTAGCGGCGTCGCTACCGCGGAGCTCCTCCTGGCCGCGATGTTCTGCTACGGCGGCCTCATGTCGCTCAACAACGCGGCGCGGCAAACGATCGTCCCGGCAACGGTGCCACGCATCGCGCTGCCGGCCGCGTTCGGGTTGACATCCGCCGCCACGCACGCCTCGCGCGTCGTTGGCCCCTCGGTCGCAGGTTTGCTCATCGGAGTGTCGGGCGTGTCTGTGGCGGTCGTCTTTCAGCTCGCCGTCGTCACCGGTTCGCTCATTGCGTCACTCATGCTCTCGTCCGACATTGAAGGTGCACGACGACAAACGTCCACCGGCGGCCTGCTTGACGGGTTCTCCTACGTCCGGAACCATCGCGTCGTACTGCATCTCACGCTGCTCGCGGCGATTCCGATGTTCTTCATATTTCCCTATCTACAGCTGCTGCCGGTGATCGCTCGCGATGTCTTGAAGATCGGCCCGGACGGCCTCGGTCTCCTCCTCGCCGTTAGCGGCGTCGGCGCTGTGACGGGAGGCTTGCTCACGGAACGCGCGGCACGCATCGGCCCCCTCGGGCTTTTCGTCCTGCTGGCCACGATTGCTTATGGCGGTATCGCGCTGATCGTGGCCTTCTCGACTTCCACCTGGCTAACTGCCGGGGCGATCTTTTCGGCCAGTCTAACGGGCTCGGCCTTTCAGTCACTCAACAACACCCTGTTTCAGCTTCAGCTAGACGACGATGTGCGCGGCCGGGTCACCGGGGTCTATATGCTCGGCTTCGGAGCGTTCGCGCTCGGCGGCCTGCCGATGGGCTACCTCGCAGATCTCCAGGGCACAGCATTCGCGATAAGCAGCGGTGCGATGGCTTCATCTGCGTTTGCCCTATTGCTCCTATTCATGTCGCCGGATCTTCGCGCTCTGCGTAAGCCTGCAAACCACTAGCTACGAAATCTCTGGGTGTCAAAAACATCCAACAGGGCGTAAAATTCGTACTTCGGGTATAGGCGTGGGCGTTGTGTGCCCGTGCCAGTTTTGGGGGATTGCCCCGAGTTTGGAGGACCACGAGATGAGTGGCATAGACGAGCTTCAGCGCCAGATTTTCGCGCGCCAGATTGGGCGCCGCGACGTGCTCAAACGCGCGCTCGCGCTCGGTCTCAGCGCGCCAGTCATCGCCGGGTTGCTGGCAGCCTGCGGCGACGATGATGACGATGATGATGACGACACCGACGATAGCGGCGACGACGAACCTACTGAGGCGTCAGGCGGCGGCGATACTGAGGACGCGACCGAAGCCGAGGACGGCGGCGATGGTGACGAGCCGACGGCCACGGAAGAAGCCGGCGGCGATGACGCCGATGCTACCGAGGCCGAAGATGGCGGCGACAGTGGGGACAGCGGCGATAGCGGCGGCATGGGCCGCGGCATGGGCGACCTCGTCCGCATCCTTTACTGGCAGGCTCCGACGATTCTGAATCCGCACTTCGCCCAGGGCGACAAGGACAGCAGCGCGTCCAGCCTCGTGCTCGAGCCGCTGATCCACTTCGATTCAGCCGGGGAGATTGTCCTGGCGCTTGCCGCCGAAGTGCCGTCGATTGAAAACGGCGGCGTTGCAGAGGACGGCATGAGCGTCACCTGGAACCTCCGCGATGACGTCGTCTGGTCGGACGGCACGCCATTCACTGCCGAAGACGTGCGCTTCACCTGGGAGTACGCTACGGACCCCGATACGAACGGGACCTATTTCGCGGTCTACGACGTCATCGAAGATGTTGAAGTCGTCGATGATCACACCGTCACGCTGCACTTCAAGAACCCCAACCCAGCCTGGATGGTGCCGTTTGCCACGGGATACGGCGGACAGGTTCTACCGTCACACCTACTCAGCGACTCAATCGGCGCTGCCGCGCGCGATCATGAGTTCAATCTCGCGCCAATCGGCACCGGCCCGTATGTCGTCGAGAACTTCAACCCTGGCGACGTTGTGACCTACACGATCAATGAGAGCTACCGCTTCCCTGACAAGCCATGGTTCGCTCGCGTCGAGTTCAAAGGCGGCGGCGATGCGACCTCGGCTGCCCGGGCAGCGATGCAGACCGGCGACGTCGACTACGCCTGGAACCTCCAGGTCGAAGCCGACATCCTCGATCAGATGTCTGAGTCCGCCGAAACTGGCGCACTGCTCGTGGTCCCAGGCAACAGCGTCGAACGCATTCTGATCAACCTCTCCGACCCGAATGAGGAGGTCGACGGCGAGCGCTCGAAGCTCGGCAACGACCATCCCTTCTTGGCCGACATCGAGGTCCGCAAGGCGCTGACAATGCTCTGCGACCGCGACACCATCGCCAACCAGCTCTATGGCGCGTCCGGAGCGCCGACAGCGAACACACTCGTCGCCCCTGAGCGCTTTGTCTCTCCGAACACCTCGTACACCTTCGACGTCGAGGCCGCGACACAGATGCTCGAAGACGCCGGCTGGACCTGGTCTGGCGACGGGCTGCGGTCGAACGGCGAGGTCGAGATGTCGATGCTCTACCAGACATCGACCAACCCGGTCCGCCAGAAGAACCAGGAGATCATCAAGCAAGCCTGCGAAAGCATCGGCATTGCCGTCGAAATCAAGGCGATCGACGCCGGTGTCTACTTCTCGTCCGACGCTGGCAACCCGGATACCTGGGCGCACTTCTACGCGGACATCGAGATGTTCACCAACGGTCCATCGACGCCCTATCCGATTAGCTACATGGCGAACTACAAGTCCAATGAGCCCGACATCGACATCGCCCAGGAGGCGAATAGCTGGTCCGGGCCAAATGCCTACCGCTGGATCAACGAGGAATACAACGAGCTCTACCGCCAGGCAGAGACCGAGCTCGACCCGGATGCGCAACCGGAGCTCTTCATCCGTATGAATGACCTCATCGTGATGGATGACATTGTCGAGATCCCACTGGTTCACCGCGCGCTAGTGTCTGCGACGTCGAATGCTCTCGCGGGCATTGCGGCCTCGCCGTGGACCCCGGAGACATGGAACGTGCAGGACTGGTACTTCGAAGAGTAGGCTGCGCTCGCCAAACTCAGACGAGTTGACATGTAACAGGAGAGGGTGGCGCGCCACCCTCTCCTGTTGTGTAGGCGGGTTCGCCTCATGACGAGTACGCGTCTGGCGTTCGTCGATGCCGTATCATCTGTTGCGAGACACCTCAATAGCAAATGCAAATGATATGATGCGCCCCGATACATCCATATCGAGGTAACTGCGCGTTTACTGGTTGAACCACCAGGCTCTATACGGCGTCACGCAGTGCGACAACCGTCTGTGCGAAACATCGCTCGCGAATGCCGCATTCCACGGGACGATCTGTAGCCAAAACGCGGAGGGGTAGCCAAGCGTAGACGGGGGGAGGTTTCACAACGATCGATGCGCTCGGCCTTGCTCTTGAAGGGGGAGCAAGGCCGAATCTAGGAACAGCGACGACTGCGGTCGTGGGAGAGGTAGATCCATGTCAAAACTTGAGACCCAGATCGAGGAGATTCGCGACGGCATCCTGAATCGGGGATTGAACCGCCGTGACGTCCTCCGAAAGTCACTCGCGCTCGGCTTGAGTGCCCCGCTTATCGCGGGCTTGCTTGCGGCGTGCGGCGATGACGACGACGATGATGATGACGATGATGAAGACACCGACGACAGCGCCGATCCGACCGAGGCCGACTCCGGCGGTGGCGACGATGAGCCTACCGCCACTGAAGAAGCCGACGAAGGCGGCGATGATGAAGATGAAGAAGAGCCGACCGCCACAGAGGCCGAAGATGGCGGTGACGACGACGAAGAGCCGACCGAAGAAGAGGAGATGACCGATGAGAAGGGCGGCAGCGGTCGCCTGAATCTTCTCAACTGGCAGGCCGCGACAATCCTCAACCCGCACCTCGCTCAGGGTGGCAAGGACTTCACGGCGTCGAGCGTCTACCTGCTGCCGCTGGCCGACTTCGACAACGACGGCAACCTCGTTGCAAAGCTCGCGACGGAGATTCCGAGCCTGGAGAACGGTCTACTGGCCGAGGATGGCACCAGCGTAACCTGGAAGCTCCGCGAGAATGTCCTGTGGCATGACGGCACGCCGTTCACGGCGAAGGACGTCGTGTTCACTTGGGAGTACGTCACCCATCCGGACGCCGCGGCAGTGACCACCAAATCGAACTTCGACGCCGTCGAGTCGGTCGAAGCAGTCGACGATTACACGGTCCTGATCACATTCACCCAGCCGACGCCGGCCTGGTTCGATCCGTATACGACGACGCAGAGCCTGGTGATCCCTGAGCACGTTCTGCGGGACTACATGGGTGGCACAGTCAATGACGCGCCGTTCAACCTTGCGCCCGTGGGGACCGGACCATACAAGGTCGTCGATTTCCGTCCGGGCGACACGGTCCTCTACGAGATCAATATGGACTACTTCGAGGCCGGCAAGCCGCACTTCGACGAGGTCGAGCTCAAGGGCGGAGGCGATGCGACATCTGCCGCGCGTGCCGTGCTCCAGACTGGTGATGTCGACTATTCGCTCAATCTTCAGGTCGAGGCCGAGATTCTCGTGCAGCTGTCCGAAGACGGTGTTGGCACGCTCCTGACGCCTGAGGGGCCGGGGCTGGAACGCCTGATGATCAACTTCACCGATCCCAACGTCGAAGTGGATGGCGAGCGCTCCAGCATCTCGACTCCGCATCCGGCGCTCTCGACGAGAGAGTTCCGCGAAGCGCTGTCGTATCTGTGTGACCGCGATACGATCGCAACACAGCTCTACGGGCCGACCGGGAACGCGGCGTCGAACATTCTGACCCAGCCGCCGCGCTTTGCTTCGTCGAACACGAGCTTCGAGTTCGATGTCGACCGTGCGCGGGAGATTCTTACCGAGGCAGGCTGGGAAGTGCAGGACGGCGTGCTGTCGAAAGATGGCTATAGCTGCAACTTCATCTACCAGACATCGACCAATTCAGTCCGGCAGAAGAACCAGGAGATCGTCAAGCAGTCGCTGGAAGAGGTCGGCATCCGCACCGAGATCAAGGCCATCGACGCCGGTGTCTACTTCTCGTCGGATCCCGGTAATCCAGACACCTACGCGCACTTCTACGCGGACCTCGAGATGTTCACCAACTCCGGGACCGTCTACCCGATTCGCTACATGAGCTTCTACAAGTCCAATGAGCCGGAAAGTGACATCCCGCAACAGTCGAATGAGTGGGGTGGCCGCAACATCGAACGCTGGCATCACAACCCGGATGCAGGCTTCGACAATCCGCGCGCGGAGGAGTACAACGAGCTCTGGCTCGAAGCGAATGAAGCGATCGATCCTGAGCGCCAGAACGAGCTATTCATTGGCATGAATGACATCCTCGTCGAGGAGTTCGTCGAGATTCCGCTCGTTGCGCGCAACTCGGTGAACGGCGTATCGAATACGATTACAGGTCACGAGATCTCCGTCTGGGCTTCCAGCTTCTGGGATATCGAGAACTGGGATCGCAGCTAGACCCCCGTCATATTGACGGAACAGGAACCCGCAGCCTTCTGCGGGTTCCTGTTATTGGCCGAGACTAATGGGTTTCGGCGGCGCAGGGTGGCTCCGCCTGCTGTGACACAGCCCCATGCCGATGAGCAGTTCCAGCCACCGGATAGCTGCTGAGCCAGGGTCGATCACAAGCGCTCCCGGCCGTCGCGCAGCGAGCCGCTCCTGGAGTCTGTTCGCGTGTGGCGCCATAGCCATGCAACCGAAACACACTGCGTCTGCGCCCGCGTCGACGGCATCGAGCGCAGCGCGCTCCACCGATGCGTACGCGGCTTCACCGGCCAGCTCAAGCACCGGCGTCTCTACGGAGTAGACACCCGCACACCGCGCCGCCAGCCCAAGTGAATCGACCTGCCTCTCAGCGAGGCGCCGCACCTGCTCCAGCTGAACAAGCAACCCGAAGCGATGCGCCACGCTGCACGCCAGTAACATCGACGCCATGCCGGGCGCAATCACCGGGACGTCAACCAGCTCTCGCGCGGCTTCGAGCGCGGGATCGTGACCACCCCAGATCACGATGCCATCAGCGCCATCGGCTGCCGACTCGACGACCGCTCGGAGAATGCCGGGAGCGGCAAGCAGTAGCTCCGCCTCTGACTCGACTGAGGCCGGTCCATTCGAGACAACGACCAGGCGCGTCTCGATGCCCGGCGACGCGAGCCGCGCCAACGCCCTCCGCCGCTGTTCGAGCGCTTCCGACGACAGCCCGGTGATGACGGTTACAACATCAATGCGCATATCTGTGCTTCCTCCCACAAAGGCTGGACGGTTTTCGAGCCGTGTTGATAATAGTGGGCGAGAAGATGCAGATTGCGCTTCAAATGGCAATGATGGAATCGGGGCAGGCTTGCGGCAGTACGACATAGCGCTCATCCCGGGCGACGGCATCGGCCACGATGTCACGGCAGAGGGCGTCCGAGTTCTTAACACGCTGGCGGAACTTGACGGCGGCCTCGGGTTCACGTACATCGAGTACCCGTACTCGTGTCAGTACTACCTCCAACACGGCCAGATGATGGATGCCGACGCCCTCGAGAAGCTGCGCCAGCACCACGCCATCTTCCTCGGCGCGTGCGGCTTCCCGGGCGTGCCGGACCACGTGTCGCTCTGGGGCATGCTCCTCCCGATTCGGAAGACTTTCGATGTCTGGGTCAATCTGCGCCCGGTGCGCCTGCTGCCTGGGGTCGTGGGACCGCTCGCAAACCGCGGACCCAACGAGATCGACTTCGTCATCGTGCGCGAGAACACCGAGGGCGAGTACGCCGGTGTCGGCGGACGTGTCCACGTCGGCACGCCGACAGAAGCGGCCATGCAGACGGCGGTCTTCACTCGCAAAGGCACAGAGCGCATCATCCGCTACGCCTTCGACTACGCCAAAGCACAGGGCAGATCAGGCGTTCAGAGCGCAACGAAATCCAATGCCTGCCAGTACTCGATGGTCTTCTGGGACGAGATCTTTGCCGAAGTCGCTGGCAAGTATCCCGAGATCGAGGCAACGCAGTACCATGTTGACGCCTTCAGCGCGCGCTTCGTGACCCACCCGCAGACCCTCGACGTTGTTGTCGGGTCGAACCTCTTCGGCGATATCCTCAGCGATCTCGGCGGCGCGCTGATGGGTTCGTTGGGACTGCCACCGAGCGCCAGCATAAACCCGGAGGGCGGGGTGCCTGGCATCTTCGAGCCGGTCCACGGTTCCGCCCCCGACATCGCCGGCAAGGGCATCGCCAACCCGATCGCCGCCATTTGGTCGGCGTCGATGATGCTTGATGACATCGGCGAGCCGGAGGCTGCGCGAGCAATCTTGCAGGCAATTGAAGCAGTGACCGCAAGCGGCGTCGCCCGCACGCCTGATCTCGGAGGAACCGCAACCACCTCTGACGTCGGCGATGCCGTCATCACCAGACTCAGCGAAGCGCTGGGCTAGCAACATTCGATTGGAACCGTGAACGTGAAGATTGTCCTGATCCCCGTGGAGCACATCTGGCCCGAGGTCACCGTTGAACAGGCGGCGCGCATCCGCGATGCGGGAGCTACCGAGTTCGTCGTCACCGGCAACCGTGACGAGATCCTCGCTGAGATTCGCGACGCCGATGGGCTTGTCGGACCCATCGATCCGGAGATCCTCGAACACGCCGGCCAGCTGCGCTGGGTCCAGTCGCTCTCCTCCGGCGTCGACGCGCTGCTCTTTCCCGACTTTGTCGAAAGCGACATCATCCTAACCAGCGAGAAGGGGCTGGTTGGCCCACATCTAGCCGACCATGCCTTCGGCCTGCTACTTGGTCTCACGCGCTCGCTCGCCTGGGCCGCCCGGCAGCGTGCGTGGGGCAACCGCTTGCCGATGCGGCGCGCGGCGCGGGAGCTCACCGGAATGACGGCTGGCATCATCGGACTCGGAGGTACCGGCACTGCGGTCGCCGAGCGGGCCGCCGCGTTCGGCATGACTTCGCTAGCGGTGGACCCCGTCGTCACAGCGCGGCCGGCGAGCGTCCAGTCGCTCGACCAGCCCGAGCGCCTCGTCGAAATGGCCGGCGCATCGGATGTCCTCTTTGTGTGCTGCCCATTGACCCAGGAGACCTACCACCTGGTCGATCAGACCGTGCTGGACGCGATGCCCGACAACAGCTATGTCATCAACGTCACACGCGGCCCGATCATAGATCTCGACGCGCTCGCCGCGGCGCTCGAAAACGGCAAGCTGGCCGGAGCCGGGCTTGACGTCACCGAGCCGGAACCGCTGCCCGACGACCATCCGCTGTGGACCTATGACAACGTCGTCATCTCGCCGCACACGGCAGGGGCGAGCCAATACCGCATCGGCAGGGTACAGGAGCGCGTGATTCGTAACATCGGCCATCTTGCCAACGACGAAACGCTGGAAGGCGTGATCGACAAGTACAAGGGGTACTAGCGACTACGCGCCACGATCAAGGTAGCGCGCGCGCCAGGCGGCCGCCTGCTCCTCTGATACGCGCATGAATCTGCCGTCTGCCTGGGCGACGACGTCGCCCCGCTCGATGTCGGTGATCGTCGCAGCCGTGTCCAGCAGTCTCCGCCGGGCGTCCGTCACCCGGCCTTCGACACGCAGCAGCGCACCGACGCGTGCCGGGCTCCGAAAGCTTGTGTTCAGCCGCGCGGTCACGGCGAACTGACCCGACGCCGTGATCGCCCAGCTCATCGCTTCGTCGAGCATCGTCGACAAGACGCCGCCGTGGACCATCCCGACGTAGCCCTCGAAGCGCCGATCCGGACGGAACTCCGCCCAGACACCGTCCAGACTTCGCCTGAATAGCAACTGGAGACCGTTCGCATTGAGCGTCCCGCATCCGAAGCAGTGGTGTGGTCGGGCATCGCGGTTTATCGGCGGCGCATCGGGATCGAAGTCATGCGCTATCACTCAGCGGAGTCCTCGGCCTCGATGGTGCGCACATGAATCAGGTTTGTCCGCCCGCTCACTCGAAACACCGGCAGGCTCCCGACGAAGAGCGCGTCCATGCCTTGCTCTGCCTCGCCAATCGCGAGAAGCTTTTCGGAGGCAGCGCGGATCAGCTTGTCAAGATCATCTTCGAGCGGCAGGACCATCGCCCGCACGCCCCACAGCAGCGAGAGCCGCCGCGCGACATAGGGATCGGTCGTGATCGCGAATATCGGCGCGTTCGGACGGTTGCGGGCGACCAGCCGCGCACTTGATCCACTGAGCGTAAAGACGACGACCGCTTGCACGGACGCGACGTCAGTCAGCGATCGCGCCGCCCGGCCTAGCGCCGCCGTGACCGCGTTCTCAGCGTTCTCGGTCGGGTCGGCCTCGATGATCCCGACGGGGCGGATCGCGCCTTCCTTCTCCGTCTCGCGGATGATCCGGTCCATCATGTTGACCGCTTCGAATGGATAGCGGCCGGTCGCCGTCTCGGCTGACAGCATCACCGCGTCCGAGCCGTCGAAAATCGCGTTCGCGACATCGCTCGTCTCGGCGCGTGTCGGCACCGGCTGCATGATCATCGACTCCAGCATCTGGGTTGCCGTAATGACCGGCGTCCCAAGCCAGTTACAGACGCGCACGATCTCTTTCTGGGCACGCGGAACCTGCTCCGGCGGCAACTGGACGCCAAGGTCGCCGCGCGCGACCATCACGGCGTCGGCTGCGCGCGCGATTGGCTCGATTTGGCCAAGCGCATAGGGCCGCTCGATCTTCGCGACGATGCCCGGTTGCGCCCCGAACGACAGCGCTATGCGCCGCGCCTGATAGACATCCTCGTCGGTGCTAAGGAATGAGAGCCCGAGGAATTCGATGCCGTACTCGGCAGCGAAGGCGATGTCGTCGCGGTCGAGGTCGGTGATCGCGGCATCCTGCAGTTGCACGTTCGGCAACGTCGCGCCTTGGCCGCTCGCCAACGGCCCACCGCGCCCAACCGAGCAGAGCGCGCACTCGCTGCCGACCTCCTCGACCAGCAATTCGATCAGCCCGTCGGCCAGGAGCACCCGCTCGCCCGGCTCAAGCACGTCCAGAAGCCGATCGTAGTTGATACCGACCTGGTTGTAGGTCGTCTCAACCGGCCCGGGGTAGAGGCTCACTTGCGAGCCACGCGCCAGTGGCACGGCTTCGTCGCCACCCAGCGGTCCCGTCCGAAGCTTCAGGCCGCGCAGATCGAGCAAGATCGGAATGTGCTTGTCAGTTTCCCGTTCGATCTGGCGCAGGTCACGTATAAGCTCCGCACGCTGTTCGAGTGTGCCGTGGGCCGAATTGATGCGCGCGACATCCATGCCCGCTTCGACCAGCTGGCGCAGCCGGTCAATGCCGAACACTGCCGGACCGAGCGTTGCGACGATCTTCGCGCGCCGCCGCGTCGGTGAGAGCGGTCTTGGCATCTTTGGAATCGACTGCGAACTCATACTTGCCGGTGAGACCATCTGTGGCGCTCCTTGTGATGCGGGCAATCATTTGGACGACGGCGGGCATGGTATACCCTTGCAGGCGCGATAGCGTCCGTTATTCATACGCATGTAGCCTACCAATGGACGCCGAAAAGACGAAAACGGAGACGGCCGACTATGCAGCCCCATCGGAAGATCACTGGCCAGGCCCAGCTGATGACCGACGATGACCTCGACCTCATCTATGTGCTTATAGATATCGAGGGCCGGGAAGACCGCGAGCCAAAATCGGTCCGCACGTTGACCGACCGCGAGTTTCGCGAATGGATCGTGCCCTTCGCCAACTATCACGGCGTCCAGGTGCTGCCGTCGCTGGGCCGGATTGGCATGGAGACGCGCCTGTCGATGATCAACTATCTGATCCGCAACGGCGTCCGTATCTACAAGCAAGCCCGCCCTCCTCGCCAGCGCTGACCGTAGCGCCTCAATCGGGACCGTCGTCATATTGGTAGCAGAGCGACCGGGCGGTACCGTTCAACCAATGATGCAGTCCGTCATGTCAGCAGGAATATGGGCAGACCATGAAATTGTTAGGCAACCGTGTTCTCATCGTTCTCATGTTGGCCGCGCTCGTCGTCGCAGCATGCGATGTCGAGCTTGACCGTGAGGATACGACCGAGCCAACGCCAGTTGTCGTTACGTCAACTCCGGACTCCGGCCAGTCGCAGAACGATCCCACCGCCACCAGCGAAGCAGCCAATGATCCGACCGCGGCGGACGCCACCGCGACCTCCGATGACGAGACAGCGGCAACGGAAGCGCCAACTGCCGGCCCGGAAGATCCGACAAGCACGGACGAGCCCGACGCCGGCGGTGACGGCGAAGACTCCGCAGCCCGCGCCGAGATCGAGTCCATTGAGGCCGACGTTGTTGACCTACGCGGGCTCGAGCTCCTCGAAGACCTCGACGAGCAGATCATCGACCGCGAAGAGCTTGCCATCCGCGTGCAGGAGATTATCGAAGAAGAGTATTCCGCCGAAGAAGCGCACGCCGACGCGCTAACCTGGTGGCTGCTGCGCCTGATCCCCGATGAGACCATCGACCTCTATCAGCTCCAGATCGACCTGCTGAGCGAACAGATCGCCGGCTACTACGACCCGGAGACCAAGGAGCTCGTCGTCGTGACCGACGACGGCAGCCTGACCGTCATTGACAAGGTGACGATGGCGCACGAGGTCGTCCACGCCTTGCAGGACCAGCATTTCGACCTGATCGCGATCGATGAGTTCGCCGTCGACGCCGACCACGATGCCGCGTTGACCGCGCTGATCGAAGGCGATGCAACGTTGTCGATGACCGACTATATGCTTGGCTACCTGGACCCCCTCGAACTCATCGAGATGCTCGGCGATTCGCTCTCCGCGCCGGAGTCGAGCATCCTCGACAACGCGCCGCGCTACATCTCCGACGGGCTGCTCTTTAGCTACGACGCCGGTCAGGTGTTCGCGACCGCGCTCGCCGATGAAGGCGGCTATGCCGCGATCGACGCGGCCTTCTCCGATCCGCCGACCTCCACGGAACAGATCCTGCACCCCGAGAAGTATCTCGGGCCCGAGCGCGACGAGCCCATCGAGGTCGACAACCCCGATATCTCGAACGATCTGGGCGACGGCTGGGAACTCCTGCGCGGCAATGTGCTCGGAGAGTGGGATCTCCAGATCATGCTGGAAGACAACGGCGTCGATGCCAGCTCCGCGGCGACGGCAGCAGCTGGCTGGGGCGGTTCCTGGTTCGACATCTACGAGTCGGACACTGGCGCGGTGGCACTGCTCTCCACACGCTGGGACACTGACACCGACGCCAGCGAGTTCTCCGAGGCGCTCTTGGATAGCTTCGACGGTGACGCGGCGAACGGCGAAATCTGGGACGAAGCCGGTCGCACGTTCAGCGTCATTGCCGGTGGCGACACCGTCGTCATGATCTCCGGGACCGACGCTGACGCCGTTGAAACCGTGCGGGCGCTGATTGAACAGAGCGTCTAGCAAGCCTTGGGCTAACGGCCATCGCAAGCGTTTGACACAGCGAGCCGGCCGTCGATGCCGGCTCGCTGTTGGCATGGGCTGTGCAGCGCCGGGGCATGCTCGGGCTACACTCTATGAAACGATTGCTGGCGCAACTCATAGCTAGGAAACGAGGCGACGATTGGCGAAACTCAACGGCACCCACGGCTTCTCGACGGTCGCGATCCATGCAGGTGAAGGCCCCGACTCCGTAACCAACGCGCACAACACGCCCATCTATCAGACGTCGACCTACGCCTTCGAAACTCTCGATGCGAAACAGCTGGCGGCGGAGTCAAACGGGCACTTCTACACCCGCAACAGCAACCCGACGACCCGCGCTCTGGAAACAAAGATCGCCGCGCTCGAGGGCGCGGAGGCGGCGCTGGCCGGGGCGTCCGGCATGGCCGTCATCTCGGCGACGCTCATGACGCTCCTCCACCAGGGCGACCATGTTGTCTACTCCAGCGAGGTCTACCACTACGCGCTCGAGTTCTTCGAGCAACGCGCCGAGCACTATGGCATCGACGCCACCGCCGTCGATATCACCGATCTGGACGCCGTGCGCGCCGCGATCCGGCCCGAGACGAAGGTGCTTTACTGCGAATTCCTGTCGAACCCGCGCATCCAGGTTGCGGATATTCCAGAGCTCGTCAAGATCGCTCGCGCCAACAATCTCAAGGTCGTCGTTGACAACACCTTCACCAGCCCATACCTCTTTCGGCCAATCGAGCACGGCGTCGATCTCAGCTTGCATTCGGCAACGAAGTACCTCTGCGGTCACGGAGACGCGATAGCCGGCACCGTTGCCGGGAGCGCAGAGCTCATTCAGGAGATCCACGACACGCTCGTCATTTTCGGCTCCTGCATCAGCCCCTTCAATTCGTGGCTCATTCTGCGCGGCATGCGGACGCTAGACATGCGTATGGAGCGGCACTGCGCCAACGCGCAGGCCCTGGCCGAATTCCTCGACAGGCAACCTGAAGTCTCGAACGTCAACTATGCCGGGCTGGCGAGTCATCCCGGACACGAGATCGCGGCCGAGCTCATGGGCGGTCGCTTTGGCGGCATGTTGAGCTTTACCGTTCCCGACACTGACTACGCCAACCAGTTCGCGAACGCGCTGAACCTCGCCGACCACGGCGTCAGCCTGGGCGACGTCTTCACGTTGGTCTGGCCAAATCGGGAGGACCCGCTGGTGCGCGTTTCGGTTGGCTGTGAAACCGGCGCTGACCTGGTTGCGGACTTCGAGCAGGCTTTCGAATCGGTGAGCTCGATGTCCGACTACCGCCTGGCGAACCAGATGCGGAAGTAGCTCAGTCGCCGGCTGTCGCAAGCGACCACAGGGCGAGACCGGCCAGACCACCGATGAGCGTGCAAGCCAGGTTGACGGCGTCGTTGTCGACCCAGCGAATGCCACTCACGAGGCTGCCCTGCCAGCCCACGCCGGGCTGGCGCTCGAGCACGTTACTGGATTTGCCAGCTTGCCACTTCGCCTGCACAAGCTCGCCGAGCAGGCTGTCGGAGATCGAGCCGGTGAGACCGGCGGTCGTTGTCGTCACAAACAACCGAGCATCGCGATAGCTCAATGCGGCCACGCTAGCGAGCGCAACCGAGCCCCCGATTGAGCCGAGTGTGCCGGCGCGGGTGACGCCGCCCGATAACCCAGCCCGCGCCGGTTGATTTGTAACGAGATAGCGCGGCCTACCGTCGAATTGCAGACCGATCTCGGTGGCCCAGGTATCCGAAGTAGCGGCCGCGAGGCTCCCAGCGAGCGCAGCGATTGCCGACTCACGGTGTCCGGCGACCAGCATCAGCGGCGCGGCGGCGGCGACTCCGCCGTTCGCGAGTACCTGCCGCTCATTCCGTGCCGTCGAGCCGGCTTCATGGCGCTGCGATGCCGGCAAGCGGCTCAACCCGCTTCCGCTCACGAAGAACAGGCCCAGGAGCAAACCACCACGCGCGCCAAACCCGGCGAGAACTGACGTGCCTGCCGCGGTCGCGGCGCACGCGCCTCGCCCGGTGAGAGTTCCGGCGCGGTATCCTGCAACCGCGATTCCGCTTGAGACGAGCGCCGCCGTTGCAAGCCTCCGCCAACTCACTGGTTGCGTTCTTCCCCGAAGTGTGCGCGCAATCTGCTTGCGGCAGTGCCGATGCCGGCTCCCAAAGCCCCAATACTCCTTTGTTACACTTCACGCGGCCCGATAGCTCAGTGGTAGAGCCGCGGACTTTTAATCCGTGGGTCCTGGGTTCGATCCCCAGTCGGGCCACTCCAATGATCGTTGAAATTGTCGGCACATGACCGCGGACTCAGTCCTGTTGGCTCTACCTCCGCGCCATCGTAGCTGACTCGCGCGGCGCCAACTATCCGTCCGGCAATCTGTGCGAACTACCCACATGGTGCGCACGGCATCGCTTCCCTGGCGGGTGTCGTTTACAATTCAGCGATACTTAACTGTTTAGCAGGTATCGACAATCACTAGAGGAACTTCCGGTTGGGAATGAGCAACCCGAATTCAGCGCCTGAACGATCAGGCGCGCACGATGATGTGGGATCACTGGAAGAGACATCAAAGCTCCAACGCGCATTCAGCGCGCTGACCCTGCCACAATTCAGGACACTCTGGCTTGGGATGTTCTTCTCGCTCGGCGCGATGCAGACGGAGATCGTCGCGCGCTCGTGGCTGGCCTTCGACCTCAGTGGCTCGGCGTTCCTTCTCGGTGTCGTCGCGATGGCCCGCAGCATTCCGCTGGTTATTCTGTCACCGATCGCCGGCGTCGCCGCCGACCGCTTCGACCGGCGCAATCTGTTGGTCGCGTCGCAAACCGCAATGTTCGTGCTGGCGGTGCTCAATGCGGTCCTCGTCCACGCCGGGGTTATCGAGATCTGGCACCTCTTCGTCATCGGACTCCTCCAGGGCATCGCTTTCCCCTTCACCATGCCCACCCGCACGGCCTTCATGTCGGTGCTCGTCGGGCAGAAACACATGGCCAACGCCCTGGCACTCGACTCGACCGGCCGCAATCTCAACATGATCGCCGCTCCGGCCATCGCCGGCATCCTGATTGCCTGGAACCCGACGGTCGCCTTCTACTGCGTCGCCGTCTTCTACGCGCTCGCCGTGCTGACGCTCATCAACCTGCCGTCCGGCAGCCGCGGCAACGCAACGGCTGGCGGAACAGTCCAGCAGATGCTCTTCGGCTTTCGGTACATTCTCGGCAGTCGCGTGCTCAGCATGTTCATCCTGCTCTCGATCGTGCCGATTCTGATCGGGATGCCCTTCCAGCAGCTCCTGCCCGTCTTCCAGAAGGATGTGCTCGATGTTGGTGCTGAAGCGCTTGGTTTGATGTACGCCATGGTCGGCGTCGGCGCACTATTCGGGTCGCTGGGCGCGGCCTACTTCGCGAACTCGCCGAACATGGGCAGAGCCCAGATCGCCTGCGGGCTAGGCTTTGGCGTCGCGCTCATCGGCTTCGCCCTCTCGCCTGTCTATGCGCTGTCCCTAGGGCTGCTCCTCGTAATCGGGCTAACCAGCCAGACCTACATGACGATCAACCGATCCCTGCTCATGCTCAACACCGACCCGAACCTCTACGGGCGCGTGATGAGTGTTTATGTCATGCAGTGGTATCTGATGCCCGTTGCCCTGCTGCCGCTCGGCGCGCTGTCCGACTGGACTGGCGTCAGCGTCACCATCGCGTTGTGCGGTCTCGTGATCACGCTCTTCATGATGGCGATCTTCAACCGCTCGCCGCAGACGTTCCAGAGCGCCGCGCCAGCGCCGGTCACGGCCTCCGGCGACTAGCCGAGCTCCCAAATCTCGCGGTGGCTGTCGGCGTCGGTGAGATAGTGGCCCCCGTCCTCGGTGACGAGGATCAGATCCTCGACGTGGATACTGTCGTTTGGGAAGTCGTTGTAGCCCGTCTCGATCATCATCACCATGCCGGCCTCAATCGGCGCGTCAACCCATGGATAGATCTGCGGGGACTCGTGCAATCCCAGTCCGAGACCGTGGCCGAGGATGGCCCACTTGAACTCGAGCCCCAGGTGCTCATAGGCCTTGCGGCCGAACTGCGCTACCTCGGACGCCGGCATACGCGGACGGATGAAGCCAACGATGCGGTCCTTTACCTCGGTCACGGCTGCGTGCAGCCGTTTCTGATTGTCCGTCGCCTGGCCCATGACCGCAGTCCGTGCGATGTCCGAGAGATACCCGTCCAGCGAGCCGCCGAAATCAGTCTTGACGAGCATTCCGGCCTCTATCGGTGCGTCGCTTGCCGTTGGATGGAAGTTGCCGGTCCGCGGACCGCTGGCAAAGATCGGCGCGGTGATCTGATCCGCGCCGCGCAGCAACAACTCATGTTGCATCCGCGCCGACACGCTCCGTTCAGTGTCTCCAAGCTCAGCCGCGCCAAAGGCCACGTCGATGGCCTCAGTCGTCCAGCGATTGACCTTCGTCAGCGTCTCGACCTCGGCTGGAGTCTTGATCAGCCGCACGCTTTCGATGAAGAAGTAGGCGTCCTCGAACGTCGCGTCAGGCACGCGGGCCTGTAGCTCGCGCAGGTGCTCCGACGGGAACTGCCGGCCCTCGATGCCGATCCTCCCCGCAGCGATGTGATTTGCTCTAAGAACTTCGGCAACGGCCCGCATCGAGTCGAGCTCTTCGCCTTCGTAGGGCACGATCTCCGTGAGATAGGTATCGCCCGGCCGCAATGAGTTTGCGCGCCGGTCGATCACGACGAAGACCGGCTCGCGGCCCTTCGGCCAGACGGCGAGGTGGATGCGCTCCGGCAGCAGACGCAGGTCGATGTTGTAGAAGCCGCTGTAGTACGGGATGTTCTCCGGCGACATGACGATAACCGCGTCGTAGGGCCCACTGTCCACGGTCTCGCGAATTCGATCTACATTGACGTACTTGTCCCGATTGGATGCCTGCATCTGCGCTCCTCTGGTGAACTGCTCAAATACGGCCTATGCTAGCCCGAACTGCGGAGTGCATGGACGGTTCGATTGAGCCCGGAATCCAGATCCGAACGGGGTTGGAATCCAAGCTCACGGTGGATCAGACCGCTGTCAAGCGGACGCGGGCGCGGCGCTACGGCCAGCGCCTCCGGCGAATCTCGCGGCGCCGACGGAACTTGCACGTCCAAATCGAGATTTGCGACCAGCACAAGCAGATCGTGGACGGCAACCAGCGGCCCGCCGACGTTGTAGACAGGCCCCGAAGCGTCGGCATCGAGCGCCGCCAACACCGCCCTGCCGAGGTCATCACCGTAGATGAGGTTGTAGGCGCTGCCTGGGTGGTCAGCAGCTACGTCATGACCTCGTTGTTTCAGTTCCAGTGCGCGATAAACTGGCGACATCACCGCCCGTGAAGCAGTCGGACGCTCAAACTCGCCATAGACCGGCCCCACTCGCAGCGCGACGGTCGAAAGCCCCAGCTCGCGGCTGGCCCAAACGCAGAGCCGTTCGCTCGCGATCTTCGACTGAGCATACAGCCCGCCGGTTTCGTCTAGCGGCGCACGTTCGTCGAGGTCCTCGCCCGCAGGAGGGTCCGCGTAGACCCCGGCCGAGCTCATATAGATGAACCGCGAATAACCCGCGGCAGCAGCAGCCGTGAGCGCCGTGGCAGTGCTCAGGTAGTTCACCTGCAGCACCTCATAAGCACGCTCGCGCTCTTCCGGACCCGGTGTGATCGCTGCGGCGTGGACGAATGCCTCAATCGGCTGCCGGGCGACGGCACCGTCAAACAGCGCGCGGTCTGTTATGTCACATTGGATGAACTCGGAAGGCTGCGCCTCAGGCGGCGGCTCGCCAACATCAAGCCCGATTACCCGCAAGCCCGCGCCAACGAGCACCCGCACAATGTGTGCGCCAACGAATCCCGAAGAGCCAGTTACCGCTATGCTATGCCGCCGGGACATCAGGACACCTTTCGCGCTACCCCTGGCATTGAGGACCAGCGGCAACAGACCGACGAATCGTGTTCATCCTAGCCGCCAGATCCGCGTTGCCCTGCCCATTCGACCGGTACGCTCCGCGCAATCCGCCCGCTAGGATCGGCAAGACGTCGACGCTTCACCAAACTACGCATTATTTCGGATTCCTAAGTATTATGAGAGCCAGTACGATAACAAGCATGATGCAACACACGGAATGGACAGCCTATGCGTCGAATGTCTAGCGCCGCCGACCCCGAAGCCGGACGCGGCATGAACTCCAACGTAGCGCGGCGCATCGCCGCCCTCTTCCGCCCCTACGTCTGGCGCGTCAGCGGGGCTATCGGAGCGATCCTCCTTACCGCCGGCCTGGGCGTCGTCAACCCCTATCTGCTCCAGGTTGTCATTGATGACGCGATACCAAACCGCGACATGAGCTTGCTCTACCTGCTGGTCGGGCTGATGATCGCCTTGCCGATCATTAGCGGTCTCGTCGGCGTCGGCCAGAGCTACCTGAACAACACCGTTGGCCAGAACGTGATGCGCGACTTACGCGTGCGTCTCTACACGCATCTACAGCGCCAGTCGTTGCGATTCTTCACGGCGACGCGCACCGGCGAAATCCAGAGCCGCATCTCGAATGACGTCAACGGCGTCCAGCAGGTCGTCACCAACACCGCCTCCAGTGTCGTTAGCAACATCGCGACGGTCGTCTCGACCTTGGCGATCATGTTCTTTATCGACGTGCGCCTGACCTTGCTCTCACTCGCCCTGACGCCGCTCTTCTCAATTGTCACGCGCCGCGTTGGCCGGCTGCGGCGCGACATCAGCAATCGCACCCAGCGACGCTTAGCGGACATGACGGCGACAACCCAGGAGACTCTGTCCGTCTCCGGCGTGCTGCTCACCAAGACATTCGGCCGCCAGGAAGAAGAGATCGAGCGCTTCGCCGAGCAAAACGACGACATCGCTGAGCTACAGGTGCGGCAGCAGATGATTGGCCGCTGGTTCTTCATGATGATCGGCACGGCATTCTCGATCATGCCGGCGCTAATCTACCTGGTCGCCGGGCGCGCCATCATCAACGGCGACCCAAACCTCACGATCGGCGCGATCGTCGCCTTCACGACACTGCAATCGCGCCTCTTCATGCCGCTCGGTCAGCTCTTCAACGTCCACGTCGAGATCCAATCGGCAATGGCGATGTTCGACCGTATCTTTGAGTACCTCGATCTCGAACCGGAAATCTACGACGAGGAGGACGCGGTCTTCGTCGAGCCCGACGATGTGCGCGGACTGATCGAGTACCGCGACGTCTCGTTCAGCTACATCCGGCCCAACGGCACGGACGCGCTCGACGAGCTTGACCTCGCCGTTGACCATGCCTCGTTCACGGCAGCGCCCGGGGAGCTGGTCGCACTGGTCGGTCCAAGTGGCGCAGGCAAGAGCACGCTCACTCAGCTCCTGCCGCGCCTCTACGACGTCAGCGATGGCGAGATCCTGATCGACAACCGCGACATCCGGGACATGACGCTCGACAGCCTCGGGGCGATCATCGGTTTCGTCGCCCAGGAGAGCTATCTCTTCCACGCCTCAATTCGAGAGAACCTCGTCTATGGCCGCCCCGACGCTACGGAAGAGGAGTTGATGGCGGCGACACGGGCGGCGGCGATTCACGATCTGATCGTGGGGCTCCCGGACGGCTACGACACTGTCGTCGGCGAGCGCGGATACCGCATGTCCGGCGGCGAGAAGCAACGTCTGGCGCTGGCGCGGGTGATCCTGAAGGATCCGCGCATCCTGATATTAGATGAGGCGACATCAGCGCTCGATACCCGTTCCGAGCGCCTGATCCAGAACGCGCTCGGCCCGCTGATGGAGGGCCGCACCACGATTGCCATCGCGCACCGGCTTAGCACGATCATCGCCGCCGACCAGATACTCGTGATCGAGGATGGGCGCATCACCGAACGTGGTCGCCACGAGGAGCTGCTGGCGCTCGACGGGCTCTACGCAGCGCTCTACCGCGAGCAGTTTGGCTCCGGCACCATCGAGGCCCGCTGCGAGGATGGCATCGTCGACCGCGACGGCTCGGTGCATTTCAGTATCCCCGCCGCCGCCGACTAGCCCGGCGCCGGGAGCAGTCGGATACACTGGCATTGGACTGAGACAAGCGCAAGAATGCCAAAGGACGCCGATGATCTCGAGGGAGACGGACGACTCAGCTGCTGCTGCCGCAGCTGCCCGATGTCTGGAGGAAACCTACCGGGAGCACGGCAGTCAGATTCTCGCGACGACGATTCGCGCCACCGGCGACTTCGACCTGGCCGAGGACGCGGTGCAGGACGCACTCGCCGAAGCCGTCGAGAACTGGCCCGACGCTGGCATCCCGCATAGCCCGCCAGGTTGGCTGGTGACGACAGCGCGACGCAGGGCTATCGACCGCATCCGGCGCTCATCAACGCTACGCGACAAACAGGCGACGCTCGATTACCTGGCCAGCATCGACGCCGCCAACGATGATCCGTTCGCGCCCGCCGAGGAGATTCCTGACGAACGCCTGCGCTTGATCTTCACCTGCTGCCACCCGGCGCTGCCGCTCGAATCGCAGGTCGCATTGACCTTGAGAACCGTCGGTGGACTGTCGACCGACCAGATTGCAGCGGCGTTCCTCGTGCCGTCGCCAACGATGGGCCAGCGCATCTCCCGCGCGAAACGCAAGATCAAAGACGCCGGGATACCCTACGCGGTTCCGGAGGCCGATCAGCTTCCCGACCGGCTGGCAGCGGTACTCGCCGTCATCTATCTGATCTTCAACGAGGACTACTCCCGGCTGTCACCAGTGGCCGCGCTTGACCTTGCCGATGAAGCTACCAAGCTGGCCCGGATCGTTGTCGGATTGCTGCCAGACCAGCCGGAAGCGCTCGGGCTCCTGGCGTTGATCCTGCTCCAGGATGCGCGCCGTGCCGCACGCCTCTCGGCGTCCGGCGCGGCGATTCTGCTCAAAGATCAGGACCGTGGCCGCTGGGACCAAGCGAAGATCGCCGATGGGCTGGAGGCGCTTGAACGCTCGCTACAACGCGGTCAACCCGGCACATACGTGATCCAGGCCGCAATCGCGGCGCTCCATGCTGAAGCCGCGTCCATCGACGAGACTGACTGGCCGCAGATCGCGCTCCTCTATCGTCAGATGTATGCGCTCAGTGCGTCACCTGTCGTGCGTCTCAACCAGGCCGTGGCAGTCGCCGAAGCGATTGGCGCTGACCACGGCCTGGCGATGCTTGACGACCTTGAAGAAGCCGGATCGCTCGCCTCCTACGCGCCGTACTTCGTCGCGCGCTCTGAGATGCTGGCGCGGCTAGCTCGACCGGCGGAAGCCCTCGCGGCGCTCGCGCTGGCGCTGGACCTGGCGACAAGCGATCTAGAACGTGAGACGATCCGCCGCCGCATGGATGAGCTGCAGTCCGAAGCCTAGCTGGCTGGCGGATCGTAGGCCGGGTCCGGATCGTCGTGGACCGGAAAGCCAGCCTCCCAATTCGCGATGGTGACCTCGATCACGATGTTGTTCGGGTCCGGGAAGAACATCGACTTGCGCTCGGACGACCGCGTGACATCGATCCCATTTGCCAGTAGATGGTCGTGGAAGGCGTCCCAGGCGGGTTCGTCCTGCACCCATAGGCAGATGTGGTCGAGCGATCTGCCCGATTTCCGCATTGTGGCCGGCAGGTGCTCCGGCATCGCGGCGTCATCGAACTCGAAGAACGCGAACACCGTATTCGGCGCAACGGTGATGAAGTAGTGCCGCACGCCTTCCTCGCCGGTGCGATGCGCCATCGCGATCTCGCTGCCAAGCACGTCGCGGTAGAAGGCGACAGTTTTCTCCATGTCATTCGTCACGAGCGCGACATGGTGGAGATTGACGAACGGCGATTGCAGGCCGTTGGCGTCGGGCGTCACAAATGAAGCAGTCGAGGTCATCAGCTGGCCTTCCCTGTGGAGTCTATAGTGGCTGCCATCAGAATACTCCATGTGCCCAAGCGCGTGCTTGACACGGTAGCGCCAGCGCGTCATCCTGTGTCAGATTTTCGGCTCGAAACCAATTGCGAGGTGGCACGATGGCGGCAAATCTGAGCGATGTCGACAGGCATATCGTCGGCGAGGCGTGGACGACGGACGAGATGTGGCGCAACCTGCTCCAGCTGTGCGACGACATCGGCCACCGCTTCGGCGGCAGCGCCAGCGAGCACGCGGGCGCTGAATTCTTGCTCGAAAAGATGCGCGCATACGGACTTGCGAACGCGCACCTCGAAGAGTTCCCGGTCTATACCTGGGACCGGGGCAGCTGCGAGCTGTCAATCCTCGACCCCAGGCCACAATCCGTCACTGCCATCGCCATGCCCTACTGCGGCTCCGGCTCGTGGGAAGGCGAGCTACTGGATGCGGGCGAGGGCGAGCAGGCTGACTACGAGCGTCTCGGCGACGTCGTGCGCGGCAAGATCGTCCTCACCGACGCGGAAACCGCCAGCCGCAGCCACCGCACCGA
Organism: Chloroflexia bacterium; assembly: GCA_030431755.1. GTDB lineage: Bacteria > Chloroflexota > Chloroflexia > Thermomicrobiales > CFX8 > JAUIIK01. Next base: position 22,359 of record JAUIIK010000003.1, on the reverse strand, counting down.
CAAATACCGTTGGGCCCACGAGGCCGGCGCTGCCGCCGTCGTCTTCCTCAACCGCAATCCCGGGCTGCTCCACATTACCGGGGCGCTCTACGCCCAAACCCCTGGAGGCCCGGACGATAGCGACCACGAAGCCCCGATCCCCGGCATCGGAATTACCTTCGAGTCGGGTTCGATGTTGCGGCGGCTGCTCGACAGGGGTCCGGTCCGCGTCCGTATCGACCTTGAGAACAAGACGCGTCTCTCGCACTCCTACAACGTCGTCGGCGACATACCCGGGGGCAGCAAGAGCGACGAGATCGTCCTCTTCGGCGGGCACTATGACGGCCACGACGTAGCTCAGGGCGCAGCGGACGACGGCGCTGGAACGCTGGTCGGCCTCGAAGCGGGACGGCTTCTCGTCCCCTTTGCCGGGCAGTTCGACCGCACAATCCGAATCATCTGCTACGGCTGCGAAGAAATCGGCTTGATCGGGAGCTGGGCCCACGCAGACACCTACGACGACGAATCAGTCTCCGAGCGGCTCGTCTTCTCGATGAACCTCGATGGCGCGGGCAGGGGCGACGGCGGGCAGGACAGCGTCACCGTCACTCGCGATCCGGCCTGGGTCAAATACTTCTCGGATCTCACCGACGACCTCGACTACGAGTACGAGACTGGCGACAACCTGTCGGTGCACTCCGACCACTTCCCCTACTTCCTGAAGGGCTACCCGAGCGCTACGATGCGGAGCCGCGACGCGACAGCGGGAATGATCGGGCGTGGCTACGGCCACACCGAGGCTGACACCGTCGACAAAGTGACCCCACGCGGATTGCAGATGGGCGCAATCCTGGCTGCGCGAGTCGCAGCCAGGCTCGCCAACGCGCCGGAGTTCCCGGCGGGACGCCGTGGCGAGGACGATGTCCGCGGGATCCTGGAAGCCGACGACCGGCTCGATGTGCTGGAGAACCACTGGGGCCGCGACAACCGGCCGGCGAGCTAGCCTCGCGCCTGCTGTTGCGCCATCCACCAGTCGATGAGCTTGCGGGCGATGCTAATTGAGCCGGGGATGTTCGGCAGCGTATCGACGGTGAACCAGCCGGCGTCGAGGATTTCGTCGTCGAGCAGCCGGATGTCGCCGCCGGCGTACTGAGCTGTGAACCCGATCATCAGCGAGTTCGGGAAGGGCCAGGGCTGGCTGCCGAAGTAGGTGATCTCTTGCACCCGTATGCCGGTCTCCTCGTAGATCTCGCGCGAGACTGTCTCCTCCAGCGACTCGCCGGGCTCAACAAATCCCGCCAGTACGCTGTAGAAGGCGTTGGGAAAGCGGTTCGAGCGGCCCAGCAGCACCTCGTCCCCGCGCTGCACGAGGACGATCACAGCCGGCGACAACCGCGGATAATGCGAGAGATCGCAATTCGGACAACGTAGCGAGCGATCCATGCGCGCGAAGGTATTGAGCGTGCCGCACTTGCCGCAGTAGCGATGGTTCCGCGCCCAGTCGATGATCTGGACTGCCCGGCCGGCGACGGCCCAGAACATCTCGCCAACCTGCGCGTGCAGCGGGCGCAGGTTCATGAACTCCATGCCTGCCGGAGCTTCGAAGTCGAGCGGCACTTCGGCGGCAAAACAGGGGATATCGCCGACGTGCCCAATACAGTGACGGGCTTCAAGTGGCGGGACGAGCGGGTCATCTGGATTGAGGAGTGGAATCTGACAGGTGTCGTCGTGACAGTCGACGAGTGGGTGAAAGTCGCGTACCAGGAACCAGTAGGCTGTCCTACCGCCTAGCTCTTCGTTCCTGCTGCACGCAACAAACTTGTGGTCCGAGCCCACGACTGCACACGCCTTCTACCACGATCCGGATTCGCGCCAGTACCAGTGTAGCGAATCCGGAGCACGTGCCGGCGCGCGTGCGCTACTCCGGCGAGAGGACTTCTTGTGCGAGCTCGTCGAAGGACAGCACCCACAGGAGCGCCTGGACCCGGTTCGAGAGCCCGAGCATCTCGTAGACCGCTGCAATGTTGTTACGCACGGTCGAGAGCTTCAGCCCAAGGTCGTCGGCGATTTCCTGGTTGCTATTGCCTCGCGCGAGGCAGAGCAAGATCTCCTGCTGGCGCGGCGACAGGTCGTCCCACACTAGTGTCGTCTCGGCTGCGATTCTTGCGGTCATGTGTTCGTCTCCCGGTCCACTGCGCACCTCCCAATCCATTGTCCGGGAGAACGCCAGTGGCCGGTTAGAGCCGAAAGGGTGAGTCCAGAGGTCCCACCGTATCGCTTGTCGATCCCTCGAAGTACTTAGGTATCGACCGCCGGCGGGAACCACGACGCTCGGACGAAGCGCGGATCGTGGCCGTCCGGGCTCCGTCCGGACGCGCCGCCGATGCAGAATTGCCACATATGACGACCAGCGCTCCCCCTACAGCGGCACCGTCAGGCGTGCCTGCTCCTCGTAGCTGCTCATGTCTGTCCGTTGGAAGACGAAGGTCGATTCCTCTGAGGTCGAGGCCGCGTTGACGTTCCCCTCGCGGTCCATCGCCACGATGTTCATAACGTTCGAGCGTTCGCCAGCGAACGGGTCATCGAGATGCCGCAGATCGACCATCGCGGCTTCGAGCGCTTCCGCCAGCGACTTGCCGTGCCGCATGTACATGACGACACTCGCCGCAGTTGTGCAACGAATCGCCATCTCGCCGCGGCCGGTGCAGGCCGCCGAACCGAAGCGGTTGTCGGCATAGTTGCCCGCGCCGATGATCGGGGAGTCGCCAAGCCGCCCCGGCCACTTGAAACCCCAGCCTGACGTCGACACAGCGCAGGCGATGTCGCCCTGGGCATCGCGCACGATGACATTCGTCGTCCCGAAGATCTCCTCGTGGAGCTTCTTGGTCCAGTCATCGACCACCTGCATGTAGAGCTGGTAGCTATCCTCGTAGACGCTGCTACCGTTGCTGGCCCCGCCTTGAATGCGCTCGCGCCAGCTTGCCTCCGCGTCCTCAGTCAACAGGTTCGCCGTTTCGAAGCCGTGATGCTTCGCGAACAGCTCTGCGCCTTCACCTACCAACATGACGTGTGGCGTCAGCTCCATGACCTTGCGGGCGATCTCAATCGGATGCGGGTACTCTTTCACCGCCCCGACCGATCCGGCTGCCAGCGTCCGGCCATCCATGATCGTCGCGTCAAGCTCGACCTGACCAATCACGTTCGGGATGCCGCCGGTGCCGACGCCCCGATCTTCGACGTTATCTTCGACGCACTTGACGGCTTCGATCGCCGCGTCAATCGCGCTGCCGCCCGCCTTAAGGGTCTCGACTCCGGCCTCAAGCCCAACACGCGCGTTCGCGCTGCCAACAACGATGCCGATACCTTCTGGAAGTGCCACCTTATTCTCTCCCCAATGACCTGATCGTTTCGAATCACCGCATTGAGAACGGATTCTAGAACGAACCCACCACTGCCGGTCACGAAATGGGCAGGACTTCGGATGCCGGGCACTCCGCAAGGCTGCAAGCTGCGTGTGCGACCGACCACGATACGGAGAAAGGACGAACAATGACACAACAGCGGGCAATCAAAGCGCTCGGCGAGATCGCGCTGCAAGTCGATGACATGGAGAAGATGACGCGCTTCTACGAGGATATCGTCAACCTCGAACTGATGAGCAAACAGGAAACGGCAACGTTCTTTCGCATTGCCGACGGCGTCGCCGGACATACGCAGATCCTGGCGCTCTTCGACCGTAGCGGCGCTGATGGATACACCGCATCCGAACCGTCGCAGAGGCGAGCGCCGCTCGACCACCTTGCGTTCGGAATCTTGCCCGAGGACTTCGAGCCAGAACGTGAGCGCCTATCAGAGCTTGGCTGCGACATCTCGTTCTCAGTCCACGGTTGGGTTGGCTGGCGATCAATGTATGTCAGCGACCCCGAGGGCAACCAGGTGGAGTGGGTTTGTTATGAGGAGGAGCTGCTCGACACTGACGCTTGATCTGGGTTCGCGCCGCCCAGTATGCCGGCAAAGGGCTGCGACCCGGCCATCAACAGGAATTCAATCGTCTCCGCCGCGACCGGTCGAGAGAAGTAGTAGCCCTGACCGCGCCGACAGCCGATCTCCCTGACGCGCTGCAGCTGCTTACCCGTCTCGATGCCTTCGACGACGACGTGCAGGCCGGCCTCGCGCGCGATCGTAGCGATCGAACGGGTCAGCGACAGCTCGCCAGACTGCGCGCTCGCGCCGCTGACGAAGGAGCGATCGACTTTGAGGAAATTCACCGGCAGCGAACGCAGGTAGGTCATCGACGCATGGCCAGTGCCGAAGTCGTCGATCGCCAGATTCACCCCAAGCCGCCGGATCTGGCGCAGGCGCTTGAGGACATCAGGGTGATCGTCGATGAGCACGCTCTCGGTAATCTCAACCCGCAATGCTGCCGGCGGCAATCCGGCCCGGCGGAGCGCCGAAGAGATCTCCATCAGCAGATTGTCGCCGAGAAACTGGTTGGCCGAGTAGTTGACCGACAGCGAGAAGTCGCGCAATGCGTAGCGCGAGATCCAGGTAGCGGCGTCCTGCGACGATTGCTTTAGAACCCAGAGGCCAATCGGATCAATCAGGCCTGAGTCCTCGGCCGTAGAAATGAACCGGGACGGCTCGATCAGTCCGTGGACCGGGTGCCGCCAGCGCACGAGCGCCTCGACGCCGAGGATCGCGCCAGTGTTCAGGTCAACCTCCGGTTGGTAGTAGACGACCAGCTCGTCGCGGTTGAGCGCTTGCAGCAGATCCTGTTCGAGTTCGAGCCGGTCGCTCGTCCGGCGCTCGATTGAGGACTCGTAGGTCTGCACCTTGCCGCGCCCCTCGGACTTCGCCCGTGTGGCCGCGCCGTCCGCGCGCCGCAACAGTTCGGCCGGCGCAATCGTCCCCGGTTCGGCCAATGCGATCCCAATACTGGCCGTCAACAGATGCTCCTTGCCGCCAACGACAATCGAGCGTGATAGAAGATCCTCAGCGATTGCGCGGGCAACGCTCTCGGCCTCATCAATGTTGCCCGCGACTCCGACCAGAAGCGCGAACTCGTCGCTCCCAATGCGCCCGGCAACATCAGCGAAGGTAATGAGCTCTTTGAGCCGCGCCGCGAAGGCCGCCAGGAACCTGTCTCCGGTGGCATAGCCATGTCGCTCGTTGATGAGCTTGAAACGGTCGATGTCGAGAAACAGCACGACGACTGGATTGCCGGCAGAATTGGTTTCCAATGCCTGGCCGATGCTCTCGATGAATTCATCGCGCGCCACGAGGCCGGTAACCCGATCGATGCCCTGCTCCTCCGGCGTGAGGTCGTATGGCGTGTCTGCCGGTTGGACAAACTCTTCGAGCCGGAAGCGCTTGCCTTCGCGGCCCGAACCCTGCGCCGTCCCAACAAGATCAAGCTCAACCCACTCGCCGTCGCCCGTCTTGAGCCGTAGCTTGCCGCTCACCCCGCCGGCATCGCTGCCGCCGGTCGGCGCCATGATCCTCGAGATGCTCGACAGATCATCCCGGTGGATCAGCCCGCGCAGGCTCGAACCGACCAACTGATCCCGCGATGTGCGCAGCGCATCCGCCAACGGCCGATTGGCTGCCCGGATGACTCCTTGCCGGTCGAACTCCAGGTAACCAGGTCTGGCCTTGCGACCGCGGCCCGAATTTGGCTGGCCGGCCCCGATCTCACCAGTCTCGCCGGTCTCGCGTGCGACGCCGACGACAATCGAGCGCACCTCTGGGTCGAGCCAGGCATAGCGAATGACGGCGGGCACCGGTTTCATATCGCGCCGGACGAGCGTGACATCTTCGAGCTTGTCGCGTGCCGACGCGGCTTCCTCCAGCAACCCCGGCATCTCCTCCGCCATGGGGAGTCCGATGAACTCGGCCGGTTGACCGATAAGCTGCTGGACGGTGTACCCGGTCAGCGTGGCGAGCCGCTCGTTCGCGGCGACGACCGTGCCAACTCTATCCAGGAGCACGGCAGCGTCCGGGAGGCTATCGAAGAACTTGTCCTTGGGTTGGGAGGGAGAGTTGGAGGCGCTTGCGTTCGACGCAGCACGTCGTGCCCAGCCCAGAATGACCGACAGGCGCTGCTGGACCTCTTCGAGCGGCGCGGGCAACACCATGTAGTCGTTCGCGCCGGCCGATATGAGCGCCGACGCCCCGCGTTCATGCTCGTTGCGGATGAGCGCGACAATTGCCGCGTCGGTGGTCGACTCGAGCGAGCGCAAGCGCCGGATGCTCTCAAGCGGCTTGGTGTCGGGCAGCGGCTCGTCGATACAAACAAGATCGAATGGGCCATGCCGCTGCAACCCGGAAACGGCCTCGAAGCTGGCGCACTCGTGGACCTGACAGTCTTCCTTGGACAGCAGGTGGCGAAACAGCTTGCGCGCGTGATTCTGGTGCTGGATCAAGAGCACCTTCATCAAAAGGTGGACTCCCATTCGTCGCCTGCGGACGGACCAAGGCTTGGGCGCTGGCCAACTTCGTCGTCAAACCTAGACCTAAGAGTAGGTCGAAGAGGTCCAGCATCGTCAGAGGACATTGGTCCCCAATTTGCTCTGAAAGCGCGATTTTGCCGGTTGCCATGCGCGGCTAACCAGCGCTAGTCTAGCCGACGGGGAGGCAGGGCACATGGATACAGGAACAATAGCGTTCGATAACGCCGCGCCGGTCGCGACAATCACACTCACCCGGCCAGCCGTCTACAACGCCGTGCGGCGCGCGGAGCTCGAAGCGCTCGACGGCATTCTGACCGAGCTTGAGCGCAATCCGCCGCGTCTCGTGATTCTCAGTGCGGCTGCGCCTGGCTTCTGCAGCGGCATTGATCTCAAGGAGAGCCGCGAGGCAACAGCGTCCTTTGCCCGTTCGCGGGCGACGTTGATGCATTCGGTATTGCAACGCCTGCGAAACCTCCCCGCACTGGTCATCACCGCCATCGACGGCGTCGCGGCCGGTCTTGGCTGCGAGCTTGCGATCAGCGGCGACCTGCGTATTGCTTCGCCGTCCTCGCGCTTTAGCTACCCGGAGCCAAAAGTCGCAGTACCCTCGCCAACCTTCCACCTGAATCAGCTGATTGGGCTGGCGCGGGCCCAGGAGATGCTCTACACCGCCCGTTGGATCGACGCTGACGAAGCGCTCAGCTGGGCGTTGATCACACGCCTCGCGGATGATCCGTTGGCGGCGGCACTGGCGCTTGCCGACGACCTCCAACAGCTCTCGCCAATCTCGCTGACAAAGACGAAGGAGAACCTGGCGCTCGGTATCGCGGACGGGCAAGGCGCAGCCACCGCCCACCACATCGAGCATGTCGCCGCCGCGGCAGACACCGCAGACCGCAAGGAGGCGCTTGCCGCGTTCGCAGACCGCCGTACCCCGCGGTTTCAAGGACGCTAGAAGAAGGGCAACGCAGCATGAATGGACCGCTTGAGGGCATCAAGGTGCTCGACCTCAGCCGGCACCTCGCCGGGCCGTTCGCGGCGATGACGCTTGGAGACCTTGGCGCTGAGGTCATCAAGGTCGAAGCGCCTGGCATCGGTGACGACACTCGCCGCTTTCCACCGAGTTGGAACGGCATCAGCACCTACTATCTCAGCACAAACCGCAACAAACGCGGCATCACGCTCGACCTCAAAGCGCCGCGCGGACAAGAGATTGCGCGGATGCTCGCGGCGGACGCCGACATCGTCATTGAGAATTTCCGGCGTGGCACAACCGAGCGTTTCAATCTGGGCTACGACGATCTCAATGAGATCAACCCTCGCGTCATCTACGTCGCAGTCTCAGCATTCGGCAGTGACGGGCCAGACCGGGATAAGGCCGGCGTCGACCTGCTCATGCAAGCGGCGACCGGCCTGATGAGCATCACCGGTGAACATGGTCGACCGCCGGTACGCGCCGGAACATCGCTGATCGACCTGACCGCCGGCGCGAACGCCGTCCAGGGCATCCTCGCCGCGCTCTACGCCCGTGAACGGTCCGGGTTGGGCCAACGCATCGAAGTCTCGCTGCTCGGCGCAGGCGTCTCCTGGCTGACCTATCACGCAACCGCCTACTTCGCGACCGGCGAAGTGCCAGAACGCATGGGGTCGAGCCATGGCGCGGTCGCCCCCTACGGCGCGTACCCAACACAGGACGGCTATCTTGTCGTTGCGGTCGCGACCGACGCCTTGTGGCGGCGCTTCTGTGGCGTGCTTGGCCTCGACGACGCGGTGGATGATCCCCGTTTCGCCTCCAATCCCGACCGGCTCGACAACCGCGCCGCCCTTGATGCGCTGCTTGAGCCGGTGCTGGCAGAGAAGTCGGCTGACGAGTGGTCGGAGCTGCTATCGTCCGCCGGGGTTGCCTGCGGCCCAGTCAACACACTTGACAAGACCCTGACGATGCCCCAAGTCGAGTTCGACGAACTGATTGTCGATCTGCCACATCCGAAGATTCCCGAGTTCCGCATGCCGGGGATCGCCATCAAGATGAAGGGCACACCCGGCTCGATCCGGCGGCCACCGCCGGAGCTCGGCGAACACAACGACGAGGTGCTCAATGAGCTTGGCTTCAGCGCCGAGCAAGTCGCGGCGCTACGTCAAGATGGGGTGATCTAATGGCATTCGAAGACGATCTACGCGCATTTGCGCTGGGCGCGATGGAACGCTTGTCCGTGCCGGGCGCCTCAATCGGCATCACCACGCCGGACAACCGCACGATCATGCCGCTGGGCATCACCGCTCTAGACACCCAGTTTGCCGTGCGTCCGGACACAATCTTCCAGGTCGGCTCGATCTCGAAGCCATTCACGGCGACGCTTGTGATGGCGCTTGTGGACGCCGGCAAGCTCGACCTCGATGCGACCGTCGTGAGTTACTTGCCGGAGTTTCGGCTTGGTTCTAAGAAAGCCGCGCAGCAGATCACCTTGCGCCATCTGCTCACCCATCAGGCTGGCTTCTGGGGCGATTGGTTCGATGACTTCGGGCTGGCCGACGACGCGACCGAGCGCTTCTGCGCAGAGTACTGGCGGCTGCCGCAGCTCTTCGAGCCCGGCGAGATGTGGGCCTACAACAACTGCGGCTACATCCTCGCCGGCCACATCGCGGCTAAGGCAGCAGGAACAACGTTCGAAGCGGCTATCGAGCAGTACATCCTCGACCCACTCGAAATGGATCACACGTTTCTGTCGGCAGCCGACGCCATTGCCTATCCAATTGCGGTTGGCCACACGAACAACGCGGAAACAGGCGCAGCCGAGATCGCGCGACAGTTTCGGCGGCCCAGGGTCAAGAATCCATCTGGCGGCATCCTGACGAGCGTCGTCGACTTACTTGCATTCGCCGAACTCAATCTCGGCCGGAGATCTTGTGTGCTGTCCAGCGATAGTGTCCAACGCATGCAAGATCCGACGGTCAGCACCTACGAAATCGACACCGCTTGGAGTCCCGGTTTCAGGATCCTGCACGCGGATGGAACCGACATCGTCGGCCACCTCGGCGGATCCTATGGTTACAGCGCCAGGCTTGAACTCATTCCGACTATAGGTCTTGGGATAGCCGTCATGACGAATAGTAGTAGCGGACATCAACTCGGATCTGAATTAGTTGACTGGATAATCAAGCAGATTGCTGGCATTTCACTTCCGGCCCCTGTTCAGGTCGTATTGCCGGATCAAGACAAAGCTCGCCTCGAAGGAACGTATTGTCAACCCGATTCGCGAGTCGAAATCGGGGCCCTTGACGCAGGCCTCGGCGGCCGCTTCATTGCGGGTGACCCGTCTGGGCAGAGCGCGACACAACATTCAGGCCCTTCGTTCAGCATGCGCTATCTCGGGGAGCAGCGCTTCATGATCGCAGACGGTTCGATGAAGGGCTTGCAGATGAAGTTCTGGACGCATCCGGATGGAACAGTCCGATTCCTTCAGTCCGGAGGGGAGCTATTTGTTCTAGAGGGCTTGGAGTACGGCGAAGGAGCAACGGCCACGTAGCTTGTTTCGCAGGTATTTGGGCCAATGTCTGCGTTTAGCCAGTTGAGTTCAGCTAGCTGCATAGACGATCAAACGAATTTGAATGCGAGATGAGGTGATCCAGTTGGCTTTGGCGAACGAACTGAGCTCAGTTGTGCGCGCTTCTATGGAGCGGCATGGCGTCCCAGGAGTAGCAATAGGGATCACAAGTCCGGAGCGCCGTGAAGTTGTTTGTCATGGCGTCACTGCGCTCGATACGTACTTCCCAGTTGGAGCTGACACGATCTTTCAGGTCGGCTCAGTATCCAAGCCGTTCGCCGCAACGCTGGTGATGGCACTCATCGAAGCCGGGCAACTCGACCTCGATGCGACCGTGATGAGCTACCTACCGGAGTTTCGGCTTGGCTCTCAAGTAGCCGCACAGCAGATCACCTTGCGCCACCTGCTCACACACCAGGCTGGCTTCTGGGGCGATTGGTTCGATGACTTCGGGCTGGCCGACGACGCAACCGAGCGCTTCTGCGCCGAGTACTGGCGGCTGCCGCAGCTCTTTGACCCAGGGACGATGTGGGCCTACAACAATTGCGGCTACATCCTCGCCGGCCACATCGCGGCCAAGGCTGCCGGGACGACGTTCGAAGCGGCTATCAAGCAGTACATCCTCGATCCACTCGATATGGACCACACGTTCCTCTCTGCCGCCGACGCTATCGCTTACCCGGTAGCAGTGGGTCACACGAATAGCCCCGGTACAGGCGCAGCCGAGATCGCGCGGCAGTTCCTCCGGCCACGCGCGCGCAACCCGGCCGGTGGCGTGCTAGCCAGCGTAGAAGACATCTTGACCTTTGCGGAGCTGCACCTGGGCCGCAGGTCGGGTGTCCTATCGGAGAGCGCCATCGAGTCCATGCAGCAACCACAGGCCGAGACCTACGAATTCGGCGCATCGTGGGGGCTCGGTTTCAAAGTCCAACAAGCGGACGGCGGCGTGGTGGTCGGGCATGGCGGCGCGACCAATGGGTTCCGGGCCGCGCTGGAACTTGTCCCGGAACGGGGATTCGGTGTCGCCGTTCTCACCAATAGCGACAGCGGCGGTCGGTTGGCAACGGAGGTCGTCGATTGGGTGCTAGAACACGCGCTAGGAATCAGACCGACGGCATTGCCGACTGTCGAGCTTACGCCGGCCGAGGCCGAGGCGCTGAGCGGCACCTACCGTCACCCCTATGCCTCGGTAGAGGTTGCGGCAAGCGATACCGGCTTGACGGGCCGGCTTACGACACATAGCCCATACTCGGAGAACTCCGAGCCACAGACTGGCGAACAGTTTGGGCTACGGTATGTTGGCGACGACCGGCATGTTATCACCAGCGGCGAGCTGGAGCAGATGCAGGTGAAATTCTGGAAGAACGGCGACGGAACCGTTCGATTTCTTCAGGCCGGAGGACGACTCTACATCCCCGGCGACTGGAACGAGCTTGAGGGAGCAACCACAGCATGAGCGATACCGACCGGCAGGCGGACCTGCGCGCATTTGTTGGCGAGTCAATGGAACGCTGGACAGTTCCTGGGCTCACAATCGGGATCTGGAACGATGGCGAGCAGGAGCTCTACGCATTCGGCAAGGCGAACCTGGAGACGGGCTACGAGATGGCGGAGGACACCATCCTCCAGATCGGCTCGATCTCGAAGATCTTCACGACGACGCTCCTGATGACACTCGTCGATGAGGGGCTGATCGGCCTCGATGACCCGGTATCGCAACACCTGCCGGGCTTCCAGCTAACCGAGAGCGGGATACAGGACGACGTAAAGATCAAAGATCTCGTCAGCCACGTCAGCGGCGTCTACGGGGACCACTTCGAGGACTTCGGCTGGGGCGACGACGCGCTGGAGCAGTACGTCGCGTCGATGTCCGATCTGCGCCAGGTCTACGCGCCGGGCGAAGTGTGGTCCTATACCAATAGCGCCTTCAACCTTGCCGGCCACATCATTGAGAAGAAGCTCGGCACGACCTTCGAGCAGGCAGTCCGTGACCGCATCTTCGAGCCGCTCGGTATGGAGCGCTCGTTCTACTTCCCGCACGAAGCGATCACCTACCGCGTCTCGGTTGGCCACACGCTGGTCACGCCTGATGGCGATGAGCACGAAGTTGCCCGGCGCTGGCCGATCCCGCGCGCGAGCGGCCCGGCCGGTTCGATCAGCTCGACCGCTGAAGATATGCTGCGCTTCGCGCGCTTCCACATCGGCGATGGGACCTGGGACGGCAAGCGCGTACTGAGCGATGACTCGCGCGCGCAGATGCAGGCCGAGCTGGTCGAGGACGCCGGTCTGGCGGACGCCTGGGGGCTCGGTTGGCAGCTTAACTACTACGGCGACGTCAAAGCCATCGGCCACGGCGGCAGCACCAACGGCTTCCAGGCACATCTCGACATCGTCCCATCACGCGCCTTCGCCGTCGTCGTTTTGACAAACAGCGGCCGTGGCGCAGCCTGCTACCGCGAGATCGTCAAGTGGATCTTCGAGCGCTATCTCGGCCTCACAAAGCCTGAAGCTGACACCGTGGAGTTGGGCGACGCGGCGCTCGTCGAGTTCGCCGGCAGCTACAGCCAGCCGTTGGCCGATATCCACGTAACTGTCGAGGACGGCGGTCTGCGGCTCGATGCCGTGAGCAAGAGCGCACTGGCCGACAGCGACGAGGATCGCACGATGCCGCCGGTCCACGCCATGCCGCTCGGTGGCGACAAGTTCCGCGTCGTAGGCGGCGCGGGCGACGGCTCGCCGGTCGACTTCTTCCGGAACGAGGACGGATCAATGCGCTTCATTCGCTACGGTGGCCGTGTTTCGGACCGCGTAGCAGAGTAGGCGCTAAGACCAGAAACTGTAGACACTGAAATTGGAGGCACACATTGTCGCTAGCTGAGATCGTCCAGGTATCGCCGGAGATGGACGCCTGGCTGCGGGAGACGCGCAGGTTGATCCACGTCAACCCGGAGTTGATGTTCGAGGAGGAAGCAACCTCAGATCTCGTCCAGAAGCATCTGACCGAAGCCGGTGTCGAATACAAACCCGGCGTCGGCGGCGATGGCCGCTCGCTCTACATGGACGCTGAAGAGCTGAAGCGCGCCGGGATCACCCCTGGCCCGGCAACCGGCGGCACAGGCGTGCTTGGCACGGTTGTCGGGGCGCGGGGCGAGGGTCCTGGCAAGACGGTTCTGTTGCGGGCCGATATGGACGCGCTGCCGATGGACGAAGAGAACGACGTCGAGTACAAGAGCCGCAACCCCGGCAAGATGCACGCTTGTGGCCATGACCTCCACACAACAGTGCTGATGGGCGTCGCCGAGCTGCTCGAGAAGAACAAGCACCGCTTCGACGGCACGGTAAAGCTGATGTTCCAGCCGGGCGAGGAAGGTGGCGGTGGCGCATTGGCGATGATCGAGGACGGCATCCTCGAAGACCCCAAGGTCGACGCCGCCTACGCCCTGCACGTCAGCCCCGAACACCCTGCCGGGCACGTCTCAATGAACCACGGCCCGCGCTCGGCAGCTGCCGATATGTTCGAGATCCACGTGCGCGGTGTCGGCGGCCACGGCGCGTTCCCGCAAGGCGCTGTCGACACCGTCTACGTCGCCGCACAGATCATCGTTGGGCTCCAGGAGATCGTCAGCCGCGAGGTGGCGGCGCTGGATCAGGCGGTCCTCTCCGTCACGACGATCCACACCGGCACCGCGATGAACATCATCCCGGAACGAGCCGTACTGACAGGGACTGTGCGGACCTACGACGAGGGTGTCCGCGACCTCATCCAGAAACGGATGACCGAGGTGGCTGAGGGCATCGCCAAGGCCTACCGTGCCGAAGCCGAGATTGTCTACCTGCGCGGCTATCCATCAATGCAGAACGATGAAGAGACCGTCCAGATCGCCCGCGAAGCCTGCATCGAGGTGCTGGGTGAGGACTTCGTCCACGACTCGACGCCGATGATGGCCGGCGAGGACATGGCCTATGTCTCGGCGCGAGTTCCGACCTGCATGTACTCGCTCGGCGTCAAGAACGAGGAGCGCGGCATTATCTACCCGCCGCACCACCCGCGCTTTGACGCCGATGAGGACGCAATCGCGGTCGGCGTCCAGTCGATGGCCGCCATCGCCCTGCGCTTCCTGGAGGCCGACGAAGCCTAGCGTTCGGACGAGTCAGGGATTGCCTAGCCTCCGGTTGTGCAGTGTAGGCTTGACCCAATTCTGCCCGTCTGTTGAAGACAACCTGGAGGCTGGATGCTGATACCACTCGTCGGAGCCGGGCTGGTGATCTTGACGATGCTTGTCATGGTCGCTCTAGTGGCTCGCAACATTGTCCGTGTGCCACCAGACTCTGTACTGGTTGTTACAGGACGCAGGCGATTGGTCATAGACCCAGTCACGGGCGAGCAAAGAACGAGCGGATTCCGCGTGGTCAGGGGCGGATCCGCGTTCGTCATTCCCATGCTGGAACGTGTCGACCGTCTCTCATTAAATGAGATGGCAATCCAGATCGACGCGGACGACCTGCGCGATGTCGAGGGCAGACTCCGGCGCGTCTCAGTCTTGGTGAACTGCCACATCGCAAGCGATCCTGAACACATGGAGCGGGCCATCCAGCGATTCCTCAGCATGGCACTGCCCGACATCGAGAAGATCATCCGCACCACGATCGAGAGCCGCATCATCAACACGATGCTGAGCGCCGACATCTCTGCCGTCGGGAGTTGGCCGCCAATCGAGGCTGAACTCATCGCCGCAATCCGCGCCGACCTCGCCGCGCTGGGTATCGCGGCCGACACGATCATTTTCCGCAGCAACCCGACCGAAACCACCGTGACGAACCCGGCCAATGGACGCGCCTGAGCGGACCCGAATAGCACCTCTGTACGTGGACGGGGATATCAGGGAAACGGTAAGATTGCTTCATAGCACTGCCCTCCTCAATTGATCCAGTGCGTTAGATGTTGGTGGCAGCGTCCCGAGGGCGCCGTTGCTTGCCTCGTACTGGGAGAACGACCATGCTTATCTTCTTCCTGATCGCCATCGCGGGTCTCATGATGCTCGCGATTTCAGTTATCGTTGGCGAGATATTCGACTTCCTTGATGTCGGCGACTTGTTTGACGCCGGCGATATTGGCGGCGGAGACAGCGGCGGTCCAATCACCACGCCGGCTATTGCGCTCGCGCTCGTTGCCTTTGGAGCAACAGGTATCCTGACCCAATGGGCAAACTGGGGTACCGCGCTTAGTGTCGGCACAAGCTTCGTGTCTGCCATTGCGTTCGGTGGACTTGGAGCCTGGGTGGCGGTCATGTTCTATCGACAAACCGCGGGAACCGACGACGCGTTCGGATCAGTCGTTGGCACCCAGGGTGAGGTGATAACGTCAATCACGTCGACCCCTGGCGAAGTTCAGATTAGTTCCTACGGCGGCACACACACCAGACTCGCGAGATCCGCCTCCGGCGCGACGATCCCGACCGGCACCATTGTTCGAGTTGTCGAAGTCATGGGTAATACGCTAGTTGTAGAGCGTAGTTCGCATGAGTCTGAAGAGTCCGTTGCGACCGGGAAAGTGAGGGCCTAAGATTCAGACTCGCTAGTCTAAATTCCGCGTGAGAGCATCGGAGAAGTCAAATGGATTTCACTTCTTTGCCGGTCATAGTCGCCGCAGTACTCATAATCGTCGCGGCTATCTTGCTGCTAGGGTACGCGTCGCGAAACATCATCAAAGTACCACCAAACATGGTTGCAATTCTCTCGGGTCGCAAGCGACGAGTCGTAGATAGTCAAACCGGTGAACAACGTCAGATTGGCTACCGTGTCATCCGGGGCGGCTCGACCTTTCGCATTCCCGTGGTTGAGCGCGTCGACTACATATCGCTCAACATCATCTCGATTCCGCTCCGGATCGAGGGCGCCTACAACATCGAAGGCGTGCCGGTTTCAGTCAACGCGGTCGCCAACGTCAAAGTCGGTGGCGATGATTACTCCGTCGGCAACGCTATCGAGCGCTTTCTCGGGATGACTACCGACGAGATCGAGGAGGTTGTCCACCAGACAATGGAAGGGCACCTACGCTCGATTCTCGGCACATTGACCGTTGAAGAGTTGAACACCGACCGGCAAGCCTTCGCCCAGCGCATGACCGCTGAGTCGGCCCAGGACCTCGCCCGGATGGGCATCATCATCGACGTCCTGACGATCCAGCAGATCTCGGACACGTACGGCTACCTCGAAGCTCTCGGCCAGAAGCGCACAGCCGAGGTCAAGCGCGACGCCGAGATCGGCCGCGCCGAGGCCGACCGCGATGCCCGTACCCGCGCCGCCGACGCCCAGCGCGATGCGTCGACCGCCGAGGCTCGCGCCGAGGCGCTCATCGCCGAGGCGCAGCGCGACACCGACGTCAAGAAGGCCACTTACCAGGCGTCGATCAACGCCGAGCAGGCGCGCGCAGCCCAGGCCGGGCCACTCGCCCAGGCAGAAGCCCAGAAAGACGTCGTTGTGGCTCAGCAACAGGTCGAGGTCGCGCGCACAGAAGCCTCGATCCAGGTCCAGGAGGCTGAAGCCCGGCGCCGCGAACGCGAGCTCGAAGCGACAGTCCTCAAGCAGGCCGACGCCGAGCGCGAAGCCATCATCATCTCTGCCGAGGGCCAGAAGCGCGCCGCGGTGCTCCAGGCTGAAGGCGACCAGCAAGCGATCGTGACACGGGCCGAAGGTCAGTCGCGCGAACGCGAGCTGCTCGGCGCGGGTGAAGGCGCGCGGATTCGCCAGGTTGGTGAAGCCGAAGCCGATGCCCAGAAGGCGGCAGCGGCAGCCAAGCGCGCCGACCTGCTGGCCGAGGCTGAAGGTACCCGCGCCCGACTCCTGGCAGAGGCCGAGGGTCTCCGGGCGGCGTTGCTGGCAGAGGCCGAAGGTAAGCAGCAGCTTGCCGAGGCGCTCAATGCCTACAACGATCAGGCCATCAACCTGCTGATGTACCAGGCGTTTGTCGAAGAACTGCCCAAGATGGTCGAAGCAGCCGCATTGCCGATGTCCCAGATCGACCGCGTTGTCCTCATCGACGGTGGCGGCAATGGCCACGACTCGAACGGTAGCGGCACGCTCGACCGCTATGCCGGGCAGCTGCCGCTCATCGTCCAGAAGATGTCCGAGAACTTCGCCGCGACGACCGGCATCGACCTCATGGGCATGGTCCGCGACAAGATGGACGTCGAGACCGACGAAGAAGCGATCCGCACCATCATCGACCCGAACGGCGACGACTAGCGCCGACAACGTAGAGCATATTGAGGCGAGGCGTCCACTGCGGCGTCTCGCCTCGCTTTCTGCTAGGATTACCGGACATTTGAATAGCCCGTGCTTATCCAGAGTGGTGGAGGGAACGGCCCTTTGAAGCCCGGCAACCGGCGCAGCTGCGTACGGTGCCAAATCCGGCGGGAACGGTACCCGAGAGATGAGTAGACCAGCGTATCCGCCACCGCCTGCAACGGTGGTTTTTTGATGCCGGTCGAACGTGTTGAAACGGAGTGAAGTATGGCAAAGTCAACGAACCTGGGATACCCGCGCATCGGCAAGCGCCGCGAGCTCAAGCGCGTCATCGAACGCTACTGGCGCGGTCGCGCAGACGCCGCCGAGCTACAGCGTGTCGCGCGGGAGGTGCGCTCGGCCGCGCTCACGGTACAGACCGAAGCCGGACTCGACCTGATCCCCTGCGGCGATTTCACGCTCTATGACCACGTCCTGGACACATCCGCGCTGTGGGGACTTGTGCCAGAGCGGTTCGGCCACACGGCTGGTGCTGAAGTCGCTGTCGACACCTACTTCGCCATGGCGCGTGGCGACGACGACACACCGGCGTTGGAGCTCACGAAATGGTTTGACACCAACTACCACTACCTTGTGCCCGAGTTCGACGCCGGCGCTCCATACCGCGCCAATAACCGCCCGGTCGAGCTCTACAACGAGACAAAGGGCATCGTTGGCGACCGCGCCAAGCCGGTAATCCTCGGTCCGGTCTCGTTTGTGCTGCTCGGCAAACACCACACGAAGTCGATCGCCGATCACGTCGCCGAGCTTGTGCCACTCTACCGGCAGCTGCTTGACGACCTCGCAACTGCCGGAGCTGCCTGGGTCCAAGTCGATGAGCCGTGCCTCGTCTGGGATCTCGATGCCGACACCAAACAGGTATTCACTGTCACGTACGCCGAACTAGGCAAAGCCACGCCACAGATCATGCTCCAGACCTACTTTGGCTCACTGCGCGACAATTGGGATCTCGCGATGGGTCTCCCCGTTGCCGGCGTCGGATTGGACCTCGTGCGCGACCCGCGTAACCTGGCCAACCTTCGCGACAACGGTTTTCCAGAGGACAAGGTCCTTTGCGCCGGTATCGTCAACGGCCGGGGCGTCTGGAAGGCCAACCTCGATCAGGCGCTCGGCGTTCTGGGCCAGATTCAGTCACAGGTCGAGCAAGAGCAGCTCTGGATCGGACCATCCTGCTCGCTGCTGCTCCTACCGCACGACGTCGCGGAAGAATCGCACGATGAGGAACTGCTGCGGAACTTGAGCTTCGCGGAGCAGCGGCTCGAAGAGATCGTGCTGCTTACAACCGCCGCGAACGATGGTGTCGACGCGATTGCGGCTGAGGTCGAGCAAGACGAACGCCGCCTCCGATCAGCTGCCACGGCGTCGACCACGCACAAGAATACACAGGAGCGTGTCGGGAACCTCGTTGACGACGACTTCCAGCGGTCAACGCCCATCCGCGAACGTCTCGGAACACAGGCCGAAGCGCTCGGGCTGCCGCCCTTCCCGACGACTACCATCGGTTCATTCCCGCAGGCGCGGGATGTCCGGTCGATGCGCGCAAAGCACCGCCGAGGATCAATCACTGACGACGAATACACAGCCTACATCCAGCAGAAGATCGACGAGTTGATCGAGCAGCAAGAGTCCGCCGGACTCGATGTGCTGGTGCACGGCGAATTCGAGCGCACCGACATGGTCGAATTCTTCGCCGAACGGCTCGACGGCTTCATCACGACCGAGTACGGCTGGGTGCAGTCATACGGCACGCGTTGCGTCCGGCCGCCGATCATCGTCGGCGATGTCCACCGCTCGGCCCCGATGACGCTCAGCGAGATCGAATATGCGCAATCGAAGACCTCGAAGCCGGTCAAGGGCATGCTCACCGGGCCAGTCACGATCCTCCAGTGGTCCTACCCACGTGACGACATCGAACGACGCGCCATCGCCTACCAGATCGGGCTCGCCTTGCGCGACGAGGTCGCCGACCTCGAGGCTGCGGGGATCAAGATCATCCAGATCGACGAGCCTGCCTTCCGCGAGGGACTGCCGGTGGCGCGCGAGGATTGGGCCGACTACCTCGACTGGGCGGTCAAGGCATTCCGCTTGTCGTCGTCCGGCGTTGAGGCCACGACCCAGATTCATTCACACATGTGCTACAGCGAATTCAACGACATCATCGAAGCTATCGACGCGCTGGAAGCCGATGTCATCTCAATCGAGAACAGCCGCTCCAGTGGCGAGATCCTCCAGGTACTGCGCGACTACGACTACGCTGGCCAGATCGGCCCTGGCGTCTATGACATTCATTCGCCACGAGTGCCGGACACGCCAGAGATGACCGGTCTGCTTGGCGACGCCATCGCGGCGCTCGATGCCGAGGTCATCTGGGTGAATCCGGACTGCGGGCTGAAGACCCGGCGCGACGAAGAGGTCTGGCCCGCGCTGGAGAACATGGTCGCGGCAGCCCGCGCCATGCGGGAGCGTGCGGCATCGAACTAAACGGCAACCAGAGTAGTCACGGCGGCCGTGTCGCGATCTTTACCGCGAGCGCCGTGGGCTACGTCGACAATCCCGAGGCGCTCTATGCCCGGGCCATTGCCTGGGGCTTGCACGAGCGCGGCCACTATGTGCGCATGATCGAGGAGCGTCGCAATGCGACGCTCCGCCGCACGCTCGAAGCCGTCGGAAGTGGGGCATACCGCGCCGTCCACGACAACTTTCCCGGCGTCCTCGTGCATGCGTTCGAGCCTCGCTCCGGCGCAGCCCTGATGGAATGGCTGGCGCGGGAGCTCTCGCTGGTTGACATCGCCATAGCGGTTGATGGTCTGCCGAGCGACGTCGCCCGGTGGATCGCCAACCTCGATCACCGCGCTCTCCAGCGCATCTTTGTCAGCTATCGGCCAGACGACTTAACCAGCGAACGCGCCACAGAATTCGAACTCGAGCGCTACGACGGAGTCTTCGCGAGCAGCAGTCCGAAAGCCAGCATCGCTTGGAGTCCGATTCAACGAGCGCTCGCGCCACAGGATCTCGCCACGATTCCGGCGCAGTACTTGCCGCTTGAGCCGGGCGAGGCTGCAACGCCTGACGAGGTTGCCCGCACAATTGAAGCGGCGATGACAGTGAGAGATACGCGCTAGTCAGCGGCTCGCCGAGCGCCATAGATTCAATCGCACAGTGGTTAGCGGCCAATCACAAAGAGAACGACAAAAACGTAGGGGTGGAGTTCATCTCCACCCCTACGAGACCGCACGAGAACGTACCGCCGAAGATGTCCCTCGGTCTGGCAATCGGTCTAGGCTAGGCGTCCTCTTGAATCTCCGCGAGCCATTCTTCGAAGCGGAGCTGGACCGGCTCGCGGTTCTTGAACCACCATTCGAGATCAATCACGAACTGCTTGTCGAGAATCGCTGGTGCTCCCGGTAGCTCACCCGCATTGCTCGAACCGAGCAGCTCATATGCGCCGCTATTCGCCGGACCAAATGGGAACAAGTCGCTGAATGCGGCCGTTACCTCCGGGCGGGTAGCGAAGTTGATGAAGTCCATCGCGAGCTCTGGCTCCGGCGCGCCATTCGGTACCACCCAGGAATCGCCATTGATCTGCGACTGATTCCAGGTCAACCCAACGCCGGCTCCACTTGCTTCCAGCTGCAGGATACGGTCGTGCCAGGCGGCCACCATCGAGAGATCGCCAGCCGCGATCATCTGTGTCGGTTGCGCGCCCTGCCGCCACCAGAGAATGATGTTCGGGGCAAGGACCGTCAGCTGGCGAAATGCCAGGTCCACATCGAGCGGGTAGAGATCATCGGGCGACACCCCTGCCGCCAGGTTGGCGAACTCCAGCGTGCCGATGGGTGTCTCCTGGAATCCCCGCGGTCCCGGAAAGTCGGCCACGTTCCAGAAATCGGCCCAGCTGCCCGGCGCCGCAATCGGAGCCACCGGGTCTTCGAAGTAGGAGAGCGCTGTGGCGTAGAGACTCGCGCCAACCCCATGCTGCATGACGAATGGCGCGAACAGCTCGCCAGCGTCAACGATGTCGAAGTCAATCTCGTCGAGAATCGCGCTGTTGGCAAGCGGCAGCACTTCTTCGCTAGGAATGTCGCAGACACTCCAGAGAACTTCGGCGGTGTTGACCTGCTCGCGTAGCTCCTCGAGCTCGGTCCGGGCGACCCGCACTGTCGCGCCGGTCAAACGCTGAAATGGCTCGAATATCGCCTGGGTTTGCGCGACCAGGTAGTCGCTGCCCTCGTCCCCCGGCGAAGCGACGACAAGCGTGCGGCCCTCCCACTTTCTGGGGTCGTCATAGCCGGCGACTGTCTCCAGCACCGGGGTCACAACCGCGCTTGGGTCTACCATCGGAACCTCATCGCCGGATTCCGACCCGCAGCCGGCCACGAGCGCTATGCCCGCGCCCGACGCGAGTTGCAACAACCGGCGTCGCGATAGCTTCCTTGCCATCCAACTCCTCGCGCAAACGCGCTGCTCGCTACGATCCTGCCTCAGCCTGGCGTGTCTCGCCGGTCTCGTCCGATTCGCTCTCATCCGTACCGGTTAGGCGGTCACGAATGAAGTCGAATGTCTGGCTAAAGCGGCTGCCAACCGCGCCGGCCTCCCGACTCAGGGCCTCGCGCCAGTACGTGTTGATCTGGCCCATACGCCGGAACTTCCGGTAGCGTGCAGCCGCCAGCTGTTTGCCATCGCCTTCAATCGAACCAAGGGACCAGGTGATCGCGTCCTGTACGAGACTTGCCGCGAAATCCGGGTCGACGTGCGCCCCGCCATCCGGCTCGGAGACGAGTTTGTCGGCTACGCCCAGCCGCACGCAATCGCGCGCGGTGAGCTTCAGCGCCTCGGCGACCTCGGGCGCTCGGGATGAATCCCGAAACAGGATTGCAGCCGCCCCCTCCGGCGCGATCACCGAATAGATCGCATGTTCCTGCATCAAGATACGGTCGCCAACACCCAACGCCAGTGCGCCGCCGCTGCCGCCCTCGCCAATGATGACCGAGACAACAGGAACCGGCAGCACGCTCATCTCGGCGAGACACTCGCTTAATGCCGAGGCCAGTCCACGCGCTTCGGACTCGATCCCAAGATAC
>JAUIIK010000140.1 GCA_030431755.1 Chloroflexia bacterium | reverse complement strand
TGGCTCCACACGGCAGACTAGCTCGCACTGCACTGAGGTTCACTGGCTCGTTCAGGCTCGCAATCCTGGAACCTCGAAAGTAGCCGACACCAACTTCCACGCAAGATTGGCAACCCGTTGTGCCCCTACGAGACCGTACGCCATTGACTCGTGGTTGGTGGCCCGTCGTTGTGAGAGAGTTGCCTAGCCCGGATGCCGTAGGTCGAGATCGTAGCGCTGTTCGGCAAGTGCCGGGCCCCAGATGCTGAACGGCTCAAGTTCCTCGGTCAGTATGAATCCCGCCCGCAGGTACAGCGCCGCCGCGGCATCGAGGGTGTCGACCGTCCAGAGGTAGATGCCGTCGTAGCCCACGCCGCGCGCGAAGTCGATGCACTCCCGCAGCAACTGCTTGCCCAACCCCTGCCCTTGCGCCCGTTCGTCGACGAGTAGCCAGCGTAGTTGCGATTGGTTGTCGTCGCGGCCGAGCAGTCCGATCGATCCGACGATCGCGCCATCCTGCTCGGCGATCCAGAGCCGATCGCGGGCGGGGTCGTACTGCTTCCCGAACTCCGCCACCGAATCCGCGACATAGGCCTCGAAGACGTGGTTGTAGCCAAAATGTGTGTCGTAGTAGCGGGCGTGGAACGACGTCACCAGCCCGAGGTCGCCGGGGCGGTATTCATGGCGGATCTGGGCTGTCTGGTCGTGGATGGTGTTTAGTCCTGCGGACTTCATCGTGCTCTCCGGTCCGGGGTGATCAGTTGCGTGGTCGGCGTCATGTTGCGCTCCGCAGGAGATAGTAGACGATCATTCCGGCCGCGATGCAGAGCCAGAGGCGACGCGCCTTATAGGTGATGATTGCAGCGACGACCAGCGCGATGGCACGGATCGTCACCTCCGATGTCTCGCGGCCGGTGAGGCTGATGACGATCAGCGCCGAGAGGAGCGCCAGCGGCACATAGCGCCATGCTCTTTCCCAGGCTGCCGGAATCCGAACGTCGCCGAGCATGAGCCCGGAGACGCGCAGCCCAAGCGTGCCGAGCGCCAACGCCACGACGACAAGCGGATGGGTCACGCCGCGCTCCGCTCTGATCTGCGGCTAACCGCGACACCGGTAGCGCTCCCAATGACGCCCGCCGCCAGGACAGCGACGCCAACCGGCGCGATCTGGAGGACGGTGATAGCCGTCAACGACGCGACGAGCACCGCCGCGACCGCCGAACGGTCGCGAATCAGCGGTACGAGCACGGCCAGGAAGCTCAGCGGCACGACGAAGTCGAGGCCGCTCGTGGCCGGGTTGCCGGCAGCGCCGCCGGCGGTCAGGCCGAGCGCCGTGCCGAGGTTCCAGCCCAGATACATCGACAGGCCCGCGCCGACGAGGACGTAGTGCCGCAGCGGCTCCCGCGCCGCCGCGATCCCAAATGCGCCGTCGGTGAGTAGCAGCGATAGCTGGAGCTTCTGGAAGCGGGTCGGGTGTAGCTGGCGCACGGCAGCGATACCCAGCAGCGGGATCTGCGCGTTGACGGCCATCACGGTGATGAAGGTTGCGACGAGCGCGCTGTCGGAGCCGATGAGCGAGACGGCGGTGATCTGGCCGGCGGCGGCGAAGACCGTGAGGCTCATGAACTGGGCATCGAGCGCTCCGATCCCGACTGCCCGCGCCGCGACGCCATAGGCCACCCCGGCCGGGATCGCTCCAGCCCACAGCGGGAGCATCGCGACGAAACCCTCGCGGAACTCACTTCTCCAGTCTTCAACTCTTGCTGGTTGATTTCCAATGTCGTTCACCGGCGAGCCTGCCTTCAGCCTGATACATCCGTGCTGCTTGCTATCGTATGGCTTGCACGGAGGAGGGTCATCGTGTCTGGAGTCGAATTCGTTGGGACAGCGCGGTCTCGAAAATGATGTGGAGCGGCTCTCGGGCGGCCAGCGGTTGCGGCAGCTACGTGTGGACGCTGGCCGCACGCAACTCTGGGTCGAGCTTGAGGCGGGGCTGGGCACTGGCTATCTGCAACGGCTCGAGTCGGGACGCGTTGCCCAGCCGGGGCGGGACACGCTGGCCCGGATCCTCGATGCGTTGAGCGCAACCTACAACGAGCGCAGGCTCGTCATGCGGCGCTTCGGTTACCGCACTCCGATCAATCCGCCGAACGCTGATGAGATGGCCTGGGCACGCGCGCTGGCCGCCGGCCAGCTCGACGAGTTTCCATTCCCCGCCTACGCGCTCGATTGCCTGCACCGGCTGGTCGCCTGGAACGCGGCGGCGCAGAGTCTGCTGGCGTTAGAAAAGGTAGACGCTGCCGAGAATCGGTCGATGCTCGAGCCCTGGTTTGATGAGCGTTCCCACCTCGGCCGAATGATCGTCGACCCGGACGGGTTCCTGACGGCATTGCTCACGGCATTTCAGTACGAGGAGCGGCGTTTTCGTGAGGAGCGCTGGTCCCGTGAGCTTGTCGAGTCGCTCCGCCGCAGTGCGCGCTTCGAGCATTACTGGCAGCGCGTTGCGACGGAGCCGCCACCGCTCGGCGCAGCGCGGGCGCTGCTTCCGCTCCAGCTCCGCTCCGCCGGAGCTGACATCCTGAGCTTTCGGCTGGCCTCGGAGCCATTTCTTGATGACGACCGCTTCCGCGTTGTCTACTACTTCCCGGCGGACTCCGTGACAATGGCGACGTTCGAGCGGTCGTAGCTGGACGCTCGCCGCTACGCCACGTACCGGGCGTCGTTCGCGTGTATGCCCGGCCTCTATTCGGGCCGAACGATGCAGCGGAAGCCGAGGTGGCTCATACCGGTGTCGAGCATCTCGGGTTGGCGGGCCGACGGACGGTAGCGGAAGCAGTAGTTCGGCGCGCACAGGTGTGAGCCGCCCTTGACGACCTTGCGCGGGATCGCGATCTCCGGCTGTGTCGGGTCATAGCTGGTGTCTTGGACCGGACCACGCGGATTGTGCGGGACGCAGCAGGGGCTGGCTTCGGTGCCGTGCGACGCGGCGTACCAGTCGTCGGTCCACTCCCAGACATTGCCGGTCATATCGAAGAGTCCGTAGCCGTTGGCCGGATAGGAACCGACCGGAGACGCGCCGGGATAACCATCCTCGACGGTATTCTGCCAGGGGAACTCGCCCTGCCAGGTATTGGCCATACGCTGTCCGTCCGGGGTTTCGTCATCGCCCCAGGCAAAGGTTGCGCCGTCCAGCCCGCCACGCGCCGCGAACTCCCACTCGGCCTCGGATGGAAGGATCTTGCCGGCCCAGGCGCAATATGCCTGGACATCCTCGTAGGCGACATGGACGACGGGATGGCGTTTGCGCTTCGAGACGCCGCTGCCGGGTCCTTCCGGCCGTTGCCAGCTTGCGCCCGGCGTCCACTCCCACCATTGGGAGTAGTCATCGAGCGGGACGGCGTGGCTCGTGCGCCGGAAGACCATCGAGCCGGGCACGAGCAGTTCCGGCAGCGCGCCGGGATAGTCGGCGGCGTTCGGCTGGCGTTCGGCCACCGTCTTGTAGCCGGTCTCACGGACAAACCTCGTGAACTGGCGGTTCGTCACCGGTTCGCGGTCCATCCAGAAGCCGTCGACGGAGGTCGTGCGGACCGGCCGCTCCTCGAGGTAGAAATTGTCCGACCCCATCTGGAAAGTGCCGCCTGGTATCCAGGCCATGCCCGGCGCGGGCGGCGTGGGCGAGGTGGTCTCCGGTTGCCGGGGCGTTGCCATTCTCATCCAGCTCCTACCATGGCAGTCGGATTGGCTGTCGCTTCTGAGTATGGCCCAGGGGCGTCAGTCTGGCCACTGGCCGGTTCGGTGGGCGCATTGTCGTTGGTTTCCGGCGTCGTCGGTTCTGCGGGCGCTTCCTCTGTTGGCGCCGCGGGTGCCTCGGTCGCTGCGGGCGTTGGCGTAGGGTCATCGTCGCTAACATCGGTACTCACTACCGCGACCCAAAAGACGAAGCAGATCAGGACGATGACCAGCAGCAGGACCGCAATGCCGATGATGGCCCCGGCTGAAGATGAGCGAGAACCACTGACCTGCACCGATTGTGTCGTGGCCGGTGGTGACACTGGCGGCCGCGCTGCTGGCGTAGCGCGTACATGCCGCCGGAGTCCTTCCTGCAGCCTGCCGGCGTCGTCGATCGTCGCGCCGTTGAAGACCCGCGTGCTGCCATTTTGAAAACGCAGGCTGACGGCGTGGCCATCGCGCCCGACATCCCGGAGCCCTTGCAGATCCAGCTCCTCTTGCAACTCGCCGGCTGCAGAGAAGATTTCTAGCGCATAGGCCCCAACACGGTATGTACTACCGTCGGCAAGCGCGCCGGTGAATTCTGGGGTCGACATCGGGAAACCTCGTCGCCTGCTCCGGTCGTTGGTGGAGGCCGCGCAGCGCTCGCCAGGCGGCCTCCACGCGTTCGCGTGTTGGTTAGCGGCCGGCGGTGATGGCTGCCTCCAGTTTCTCCATCACCCGGTCAATGGTAAAGCTCGCCGCCTCCTGGCGTGGAGGGTACTCCTTGAATGTCGCCAGGAACTCACCGACCACTGTCTGTGCTGGGACGATCAAGAAGACACGGTCGATGAGCCAGTCGTAGTAGCTATTCGACGTGACATCGGCGCGCTCGAAGGGGTCCGTCCGTAGATTGAAGAGCTTGGGCACGCGTAGCGAGACGAATGGCTCGGCCCAGATCTGGAGGGTACCCTGCACTCGCTGCTCCATGAAGACGAGCTTCCAGTTGTCGTAGCGGACCGCCGTCAGATCGCCGTCGTCGGAGAAGTAGAAGAAGGAGACGCGTGGGCTTTGCTCTTCTTCGCCGGTGAGGTAGGGCAGAAGGTTGTAGCCGTCGAGGTGGACGTTGAACTCCTTGTCGCCGGCAGCGTGCCCGTCGAGGAGCTTTTCCTTGATGTCCGGTTCCCCGGCGGCAGCCAGGAAGGTCGGCAGCCAGTCCAGGTGGCTGACGATTTCGTTCGAGACCGCGCCAGCCTCGAATTTGCCGGGCCAGCGCACGATGCAGGGCACGCGGAACGCGCCCTCCCAGTTCGTGTCTTTCTCGTTGCGGAAAGGCGTCATGCCGGCGTCGGGCCAGCTGTTCATGTGCGGACCATTGTCGGTGCTGTACATCACGATCGTGTTGTCGGCGATGCCAAGCTCATCGAGCTTGTCGAGTGCGACCCCAACCACCTTGTCATGGTCGATCATCGTGTCGTGGTAGGGCGACTGCCAGCGTCCGGCCTGACCGAGGCTCTCGGGTTTAGTGTGGGTGCGGAAGTGCATGTGGGTTGTGTTGAACCAGCAAAAGAAGGGCGTGTCCGACGCCGTCTGGCGTTCCATGAAGTCGAGCGTTGCTTCGAGGAACTCCTCGTCGGCCGTCTCCATGCGCTTCTTCGTCAGCGGGCCGGTGTCCTCGATGCGACCGTCGGCGTAGCTGCGGATGACGCCACGCGGCGCGTAACGGCTGCGGAACTCTGGATAGTCTTCGGCTGACGGGTAATCTGGGTGCTCGGGTTCTTCCTCGGCGTTGAGATGGTAGAGGTTGCCGAAGAACTCATCGAAGCCGTGGTTGGTCGGCAGGAACTCGTCCTTGTCGCCGAAGTGGTTCTTGCCGAACTGGCCCGTGGCATAGCCCAGTGGTTTCAGGAGCTCGGCGATGGTCGGGTCTTCAGCCTGTAGTCCGATATCCGCGCCGGGCATGCCGACCTTGCTCAGGCCGGTACGAAAGACGCTCTGTCCGGTCATGAATGCTGCACGCCCGGCGGTGCACGATTGTTCGCCATAGGAGTCCGTGAAGCGGACGCCTTCGTCGGCGATACGGTCGATGTTCGGTGTCCGATAGCCCATCAGTCCATCCGAGTAGCAGGAGAGGTTGGTAATCCCGATATCGTCTCCCCAGATGACGAGGATATTCGGTTTGTCGGCCATGTGTTTGCCTTTCTCAGCGCGTGGGTAATCCACCCTTTGTCGGGGCTCAGATCTAATGTAATGTGGAGCGCTCACAGCCAGTACTAACCCAGGGGGTGGATTATCGGGGCGTAGTCGCGGAACGCCGCTGATTCAGGCGCTGGCTCGCTGCCCGTCGGCTGCGCATGCCTGAACGCCGGAGCTCGCTTGGTGCCGACGAATCTACAACCGTGAACTGCCACCCTCTGGATGATCGCAATACGCGCCGAACGCCATAGCCTGAGGATGGCGCTGCCGGTAGCTGCGGCGCTGGACCTGCGCGATGACTCCGGTAAATGGAGTGTTCATGTGGACAGGCGACGACGCGACGACCCTGCTGACACGGTCAACGACGCCTCCGGCAAGCAACGCTATCTCGAGCTGCGCGAGCTAGCGGACCTCTATGAGGCTGGCGCAATCTCCGATCTCGAGTTTCGCCGGCGCAAGCGTCAGATCCTTCGTGGGCCGGTCCCGGCGACCGACCAGCTCGAGCTAATACTGGTATCGTATGGAGACGACACAGCGGCAGAGGCGGCGCTCGACCGCTTGCGTGGTCTACAGCGCGCAGGCGTCATCGTCATTATCGACGCAACGCTGATCGCCTGTGACGCAGCTGGCGCGTTGCGCCTATCCGAGGATGTTCGCGAGCGGGCGCGCGGGCGGTCGCTTGCCGAGGGTTTGCGTGAGCTGGTCACGACTGCACTGCCGCCAGGCCGGGTCGACAGCCAGGTGCTTGGCGCAACCCTGAGCCGCTGGGCCGAGATTGGATTTTCCGCCGCGGAGCTTACAGACCTTGGCCGTCAGCTTGAACCCGGACAGACGGCGCTGGTTGCCGTCGTATTCAATCTACAGGCAGACGGCATCGCCCAGGCGATTGATGGCTTCGCTGCGTTCAGTCGGCATCACCTGGGCCGGCACACGGCGCAGGCTGATGTATCCGGCGAATCTGCTGGTTCCAGGTGAGCAGCTTGCAAGACACTGCGCGTCGCGGGAGACAGCGCGCGCCGAAGGGGGGCGTATCGAGCGGAGCTTGCTGAATGGTATTGGACGGTTGAAGGGGTATTCTCATGGATGAGTTTGTAGAAGACATCGTAAATGACGCGTTGGATGACGCAAATGGTGGTGGCGGCTTGCTGCTCGGCATCTTGATCGGCTTCGTTGCCGGGCTCGTCGTTGGTGTGCTGGCGCAGACCGATGCTGGGTCACAGGCGCGCAGCATGGCCCGCGAACGTGCCGGAGCAGTAGATCTGAGCGGCGTGCGCGAGCGCGGCGCGTCGGCGGCTGCGGCGGCTGTGAATCGCTCGCCGCTGCCAGTCAATATCGGCGACGAAGCGGACAACGGCGAAGACGTCGCCGTGGCCGAGGGCGCTGCCGAGGCGGCGTCCGGCGAGAACGAATAGAGGTTCGCGTTGGCGACACTGACAGTTGTGAAGTTCGGCGATCCCGATGGCGCTGAACGCACGCTCGACATCCTCAAGGATCTGCAGAAGCAGGAGCTCATTGCGGTGCATGACGCGGCGATCGTCTCCTGGCCGCGCGGCTTGCGGAAGCCGGAGACGAAGCAGCTCCACGACATGGCCGGGATTGCCGCGCTCGATGGCGCGTTCTGGGGTCTGCTCTTTGGCCTGCTCTTCTTCGTCCCGCTGCTTGGCGCGGCTGTTGGAGCGGGTATGGGCGCATTGATGGGCCACTTCACCGATGTCGGCATCGATGATGACTTCATCAAGCAGATCCGCGCCGAGGTCACCGAGGGCACGTCGGCGCTCTTTCTCCTGACCAGCGACGCGCAGATCCAGCGGGTCGCGGACGCGCTCAAAGACATCGACTTCGAGATCGTTTCGACGAACCTGTCGAGCGATGAAGAGGGCAAGTTACGGGAGGTCTTCGCGCACTAGCCGCCTCCCATCTGCGATGCACTGCCGCGCGATCCAGTAGTGGTGCGGGAGAGCGTCAAACGTCATCGCAAACCTGACGCGCTCGGATGCGAGGGCTTCTTCCATCAACCGGGGCCGTGCAGCAACAGCCCCGGTTGGTGCGGTCAATCCCGCATTTTAGGGTCGGGGCTTGTCCCCGATCGCTGAGCAGGACTTGATCCGGTCTCGGCCGGGACAAGCCCCGGCCCTATAGGAGTCACCGGAGTCCTGCCACCATCGCCATGAAGTCCTGCTATCCGGTCAGCTCATCCAGACGCTCTACATATTCGGCGAGAAGGTCAAAGGCTGCCTGGACCGGGGCCGGGTCTGTGACATCGACGCCGGCATCACGCAGCGCGTCGATCTGGAATTTGCTCGCGCCCGCCGATAGGAAGTCGATGTAGCGCCGTGCCGCCGGTTCGCCCTCGGTGAGCACCTGCTGCGAGAGCTGCGCCGCGGCCGAAATGCCGATGGCGTAGTTGAAGACGTAGTAGGCCGCGTAGAGGTGTGGAAAACGCGCCCAGGTGATGCCGGTACGCTCCGGGTCAACGGCGACCTCGCCGCCGTAGGCGTCGCTGTAGATGCTAGCCAGCAGCTCGGACATGCTGTCGGCGGTCAACGCGCCGCCGTTCTCGATGGTCGTGTGGCACTCAAGCTCGAAGCGGGCGAGGATCGGCATGGTGAAGAAGTAGCGCAGGTAGTTGCCCATGCGCTCCTCAATGATCTCGATCAGGAACGATGGATCCTCGACCTCCGCCAGCAGCTGTTTGCCCATCAACGCCTGGTGCATGTTCGACGCTGTCTCGGCAACCATCATGCCGTAGTCGGTGTAGACGTGCGGCTGGTGCTCCCAGGCGTAGTAGGAGTGCAGCGAGTGGCCGAACTCGTGGGCCAGCGTGCTGACGCTCTGGAAATCGTCGGTGTAGGTCATGCTGATGTAGGGCGGCATGCCGGGCGAGCCGCCGCTGAATGCGCCGCCATGCTTGCCGGTATTCGCTGAACGGTCGACCCAGCGCTCGGCCGCGCCGCGCCGGATGAGAGCGACATAATCCTCGCCAAGCGGCTCCAGCGAGTCGGCGATCATGTCGATGCCACGCTCCCAGCCGATGCGTGTTGAATCGTCGACGAGCGGCGCGGTGATATCCCACTCCTGGAGCTGGTCCAGGCCGAGCACCCGCTGCCGGATCTTGAAATAGCGATGCCAGGTCGGCATGTTGCGTTCGACAGTGTCGAGGAGGTTGAAGAGCACGGCCTCCGGCACCGCGACTGGGTGGAGCTTGGCTCGGAGCGCCGTGTCGTAGTGACGCGCCCGGGCGAAGAAGACATCGCTCTTGAACGATCCGACAAGGGTCTGGGCCATCGCATGACGCACGCTGAGGTAGGCGTCGGCGCTGGTCTTCCAGGCGGCTTCACGCACGGCGCGCGCTGGGCTTTGCAGGAAGATGCCGAGATTGCCCTGGGTGAGCTGATGAGTTTCGCCATCCTCGTCGGTAATCCGACCCAGGTCGAGGTCGGCATTTTCCTGCACGCTGTGGATGCTGGAAAAGGATCCGGTAATCTCGGTCGCGCGTGCCAGCAGCTCCTCGACCTCGGCTGAGCGTGTGTGGCCCCGGCGGAGGTCGATCGCCGCGAAGTAGTGGGCGAAGGCGCGCAGCCCTGGTTCCTCCTCCATGAACCGCTCGATCGTTTCCTGGGGCAACTCCAGCAACTCCGGGTCGATGAATGAGACCGCAGCCTGGCAGGTCGACCAGAAGCCGGAAGCGCGGTCGGCTAGCTCGCTGAAGGTCACGTTCGCGGCGTCCTCAGCTTGACGCAGGAAGGCGAAGACGACGAGCTTGTCGACTTCCCGAAAGATCTCATCGCGTAGCTCAAGCGTCGACAGCAGCTGTGCGGCGGAGTCGCCGAGCGTCCCCTGGCGATCCTCCAGGCCGGCAAGGCTGTCGGCAACGCGCGCGCGGTCACGGTTCCAGTCGTCGACTGAGGCGTAGACCTCTTCGATTGCCCACAGTTCATCGGCGGGTACCTCGCCACGCGGCAAAGTGCGTTGGGTTCCGCTCATCTCACAGACTCCTTGATCTCATCCGGCCATCGTTATGCCGCAGGCGGTGTGCCGTTAGTCGGAGTCCGGAGCCACTGACGGTTCCAGTGTCTCGGCCGGCGCAGCCACCGCAGGGCTTCTACGGGCTGAGTTGGTTAGTACGACACCACTGAGGATCGCCGTTCCGCCCAAGACGACAAATCTCGTGACTGGCTCATCCAGTAGTATCCAGGCAAAGATTACACCAAAGAAGGGTACGAGGTAGACGTACACCGCGATCTGGGTCGGATCGAGCTGGCGCAACGCCCGGTACCAGACCGTGTAGGCGACGACGATTGAGAGGATGCTTGTCACGAAGACCGCCAGCCACTCGTTTACGCCAAAGCGCTGCATGTCGCTGAAGAGCGAGAGCTGCGTCAGGAGCAGCGGCAGCAGGGCGACGCTGGCGGAGACCGTCGAGATGCCGGTGATGATCGTCGGATCATGTCGCAGCATCAGCCGCGTCGAGAGGAGCGTCGAGATCGTCCAGCTCAGCGGCGCGAGGGCGGTGATGAAGACGCCGAGCGTGTTGTCGACCGAGAACTCCGCCTGGCCGGAGCCGTAGAGCAGCACGATCACGAAGCCGGAGAAGGCGATCGAGATCCCGGCCAGCTTGCGCGGGCCGAGCCGCTCGCCGAGCAGGACGCGGCTGAGGATGGCCATGAAAATCGGTGTGCTCGTGGCGATCATGCTGGCGACGGCGGCGCTGAGGTAGCTGGTGCCGACGGTCACGAAGAGCTGGTTGGTGACGACGCCGAAAAAGCCGACCAGCAGGAGCAGCCGCCACTCCTGACGCGTGAACCGCGGGATCAGCCGCCGCCGGAAGACGAGCACGAAGGCGAAGACGATGGCCGCGAAGTAGACGCGCAGCAGCAACACCTTGATCGGCCCGACATCGTTGATCAGGTATTTCATGCCAACGAAGTTGCCGCCCCAGAACGCGGCGATGGCAAGCAAGGCCAGATTCGTCCCGAGGTGCTCGAATCTGGCGGTGGGGTTCACGTATCATCCCGACGCTGTTGCCCGGCGGTCTCTCAGAGCTTGCGGATTGTACTCGTTGAACCGTGCCAACAGTCAAGCAATCGCCACTGTGACCGTCCAGACCGGTTCTCGAGACTCCAGACAGGTTAGGATTACAGGGAACGGCTGCCCCTCGGTCGGCCGAGAACCTCTGACGGGGCAGTAACGCGAACTCCTTTCGTGGTCCGTTTCAATCAACTAGGAAGAGCCCGGCCTACACGGTCGGGCTCTTTCTTTTTGCACTGCTTGGCATCGAACAGCAACCGTTGTAGACTTGCGAAGATCATGACCCGTGTGGCGCAGAGTCACGCATTCATGAGGGTTGCGACGTAGAGTCGCTATGACATGCCCGATGTCTCGGTGCGCGAGTGTGCTCCTTGGGGAGTAGCCGAGGCGAATTTAATAAACACGCAACGCTCAGTTAGCTCAGTCGTTCGCCCAAGAGTTCGACGGTTCGGCTTTCTGGTGCGCGCTGTGTGACGGACGACGACCTGGTGCGCTGGCGAAAGCCGACGACCAGGTATTTTGTTGTCCGCGGGACCCGGCGCTTTGAACTTGGCGGTTGCGGCGCCGGGCCCCTCGTGAAGGGTCTACTGTAATGCAGACCGTTGGGGTCATTGTACCGCTCATGCAGCTCTCGATGTCGATCAGTGACGTCGCCAAGTTTGCGATTGTCGGCACAGGTATCATCTTGGTGATCTATGCGTCGCATTTGGCATTTGAGCGAACACTCCTTCGGATGGGGTTTTCACCGGGGTGGGAGCAGCCCATTACGCACCATCTACTTCGGATCATGACCGTGATGCATGTGATCGCAATCCTGATTGCGCTCGCTATCGCGCTGCGGCACGAGTTAGGGCTGGTGTAGAGAATCTGGTTTACACGTTATCAATGATCGGCCGGTCTAAGTGGAAGTATGGACTGCCGCTATCGCTGCAATGGTTGCGGTTCTCACGGGTGTATTCACGCTCGCCGGCGTTGTAGTGGGAGCAATCCTAACGCCGTATTTTGAAACTCGATGGGCCCGCCGACTAAGAACTCATCAGATTCTCCTCGATACACTGGTGGAGTTGCATGATACCTATGAAAAGTGGATTGAAACGGTCAAGGACTACCGAAGTATTCGGGTCGTGTTTCTCGATCGAGGGCAGTCACTTTCGTACGAACCTCTATTGGAATACAACAACAGGCAACAGGAACTTACGCGGCTCCAGCAGCGTGTTTTCGCAATACTTTCCCGACTAGATGATAAGGAACTTGGAACACAAATCTCGACATCAATTTCGACAGCCAATTTGCTCCTATTGGATGAGAACATTCACCATCTCGATAGCTTCCGAGTGTGGATGATCGAGTCTGCGAGTACCGCTTCTACAGCCATCGGCAAACGGATCGCAAGCGCTCAACGCGACGGATAACGCCAAGCATTCGACCTGGTAGGTAGTTTCAGCCGCCAGCGTGTTCGATTCACGCACCCGGCTTCGATGTATGCTCACACTTGGTCAGGCGACGAGATCGAGCTTCGCAGAGAACCCCAAAAGCATCGTCATTTCTTGATTATTCTGTCCCAACGAAGTTGCCGCCCCAGAACGCGGCGATGGCGAGCAGGGCCAGATTCG
>JAUIIK010000139.1 GCA_030431755.1 Chloroflexia bacterium | reverse complement strand
CAAACTGAGGCACTACCCGCCTAACAGTGGCATTGCGCGGCACTCGACTACACCGTATGATGTAGCCGGCTAGCCCCGGTGAGCCCCTTGGGCAAGGGCGATTTCGGCACCCACGCTGTGAAGCGTCGGCGTCCCCTAGATGGAGCCCGTGATGGCCATCAATACGACCGCTGGCACCCTCGTCTATATCGGGACCGAGGGCTTCGTCCCATCCCCCGACAATGACGCATCCGCCTACGAGGCCGACAGCTTCACCGCCGTTGGCGAGGTCGAAACGATCGGCGAGTTTGGCGATGAAGCGAACAACGTCGAATTCTTGGCCATCGGCGACAACCGGGTGCGGAATCAGAAGGGCGCCCGCAACGCAGGTGTGATGACGCTCACCTGCGGCCTCGATGACACTGACGCCGGGCAGGCGGCGCTCATCGCAGCGGTCGACAGCAACCTCAATTATCCCATCAAGATCGTCTACAACAACAAGGCGACCTCGATGGGCTCCGGCGCTATCCGGTATTTCCGCGGGCTGGTCATGTCGCGCCGCGAGAACCCTGCCGGCGCCGATGACGTGATGCGGATTACGTTCAACATCGGCATCAACACGGCGGTTACTTCGGTGGCGGCCACCTGATGCGGCTTTCCGATTTCGAGCTGGCGACGACCGCGACGCTGCACGTCCGCGACATCATGGGCCGTCCCGCCTTCAACAGCGACGGCTCGCCGGTCACGATCGAGCTGCGGTCGGACGATGACGAGGTGGTCAAGGCCCAGGAGCGGCTGGCTACCAATCGCCGGCTGAAGAACCTGCAGCGCATCCGAATGACGGCGGAGGAGATCGAGGCGGAAGGGCTGGACAAGCTCGCCGCCGCGACCGTCGCTTGGCACACGTTCGAGGATTCGGACGGCGAGACCATCGTCTGCAACCGGGCGAACGCGCGGGCGCTCTACGCTGCGCACGCCTTCATTCGCGAGCAGGTCGATACGTTTATCGCGGATCGCGCGAATTTTTTGCCGAAGTCGGCGACGGGTTGATGGCCCATGCTCGGGCCGCCTTCGCAAAGGCGACGGACCTGCCCGAGCTACCAGCAGCCTCCGAGTTCGTTTGGGTCGCTTTCAACGAGATGCGCGGGGCCGTGAAGTACGACAGCCCGATCAGCCACAGTGAGATGCGCGCCTATGCCGAGATGACCGGCAACGTGCTGCGTCCGCTCGAGGTTTCATGGGTGCGCGATCTCGACCGGGCGTGGATGGAGCAGGCGGCGCGGCAGGCGCAGGCCGCAGTGAAGGGCGGCAAGCAGCCGCGCGAGATCCCCATTGACGACATTGCCGGCATTGACCGGCTGCTGAGCCGACACGCCCGCCATGGCTGACGTTGCCGCGCTCGGTATCAGTGTCGACAGCAGGCAGGCGGCATCGGCTGCCGGCGATCTCGACAAGCTGTCGGCGGCGAGCGGACGGGCCGAGACGAGTACGGAAAGGCTCGCACGGTCTGTCGGCGTCTCCGAAGAGAAGATGGCGCGCTATGCGGCGGTGGCGGCGCGGGTCGGGGTTGCCATTGCGGCGGCTGGTGTCGCGGCTGCTGGCGCGTTGGCCCTCATGGTCAAGAATACGCTGGAGGGCGTCGACGAGCAGGCCAAGCTTGCCCGGCAGCTCGGCGGCACGATTGACGGCCTTCGCGGGCTCCAGATTGCGGCGGAGGATGCCGGGGTCGACACCGGGGCGCTCGCATCGTCTCTCGGGCGTTTTCAGGCGGTGCTTGGCGAGGCAGAGCGAGGCACTGGTACGGCTGTAGGGGCGCTGGAACGGCTCGGGCTTTCGGCATCCGAGCTTTCGGCTCTCGACATCGACGAACGGCTGGCGGTCATCATCGAGCGCATGGAAGGGCTCGGCCTGAGCGCCACGCAGTCGGCGGACGTGCTGCGCCAGTTCGGCATTCGCAACGCCGAGGTTCTGCGGCTGGTGCAGCAGGGCGCAGACGTTCTCAGAGCCTCGCGCGCCGAGGTCGACGCCTTCGGCCTCTCGATATCGGCGGTGGATGCGTCGGCCATCGAGAGGGCCAACGACGCGATGGGCCGGATATCGCGCGTTGTCGAGGTGTTCGCCACGCGACTCACCGTGGCGCTAGCCCCGGCGCTGGAGCTTGTCGCCAACTGGCTGAACGAGCTGACGCGGCAGAATGGCGGCTGGCGCGATGCGGCGACGACCGCCTCGGAATGGGCGGTGCGCAGCCTCCTGGCGGTTGTTGAAGCCTACGACGAAGTGAACAAGGTTGCCGCCCGCTTCATGCTCTTCTTCGCCGAGACGCAGGCAGCCGCCGCGCAGTTCGGCGCCAGTGCCCGCGGGCTCCTCGGGTTCGATGCGACCCAATATCAGAACGACTTGATCGCCGCGGCCGAAGCCCAGCGCGAATATGTGCAGTCGCTGGAAAGCACCGAGTCGGCGGCTGACAGCCTGCGCCGCCTCATGGAAGAGGCACAAGCGGCTGGCGCCTCGGGCGTCACGGAAGTCCTGCCGCTGGCCGATATCGCGCTAGGGGCCGGCGAGGTCACGGCAGCGGTGGAGACGGCCGCCGCCGCGGTCGAGGAGCTGCGGACCAAGGCCGATGTCCTGAAGGATATCGAGAACCTGCGCGTCGGCATGATGAGCGACGAGGAGTCGGCCATCGCCCAGCGCGACAGCCGCCTAGAGCTGCTGCGCGAAGCTCTCGAAATGGAGGCCATCACCAAAGCCGAATATCGCGAGCTTGAGATGGCGGCGCTTGCCGAGTTCCACGATTGGGAATTCGAGCAGATCGCCACGAAGTATGCCCGCGAGCAGGCGCTGGCGCAGGAACAGCGCGAGTTCGAGCAGCGCACCCAGCAACAGCGCATGGCAGCGGCATCGTCGTTCTTCGGCAATCTGGCGACCATCACGGCAGCCGGCGGCAAAAAGATGTTCGCCGTTACCAAGGCGTTCCAGGTCGCCGCGGCCATCATCGACGCCTTCACGGCGGCCAGCGGTGCCTACGCGGTCGGCGCCCGCATCGGCGGCCCACCCCTTGGCGCCGCCTTCGCCGCGGCTGCCTTCGGCGCGCAGATGGCGCGCGTTGCCTCGATGCAGGCGACAGAGATCGGCAACACGTCGGCCAGCAACCGGCAGGCGGCCGGCAATGTGGCGCCGGCAGCCCGATCCGTCGCGGCCCCGGCGCAAGATGTTACGGTGCGGATCGACAGCGATCGTTCCCTGTTCACGCGGGCGGATATCTATCAGATCATCGAGCAGATCAGCGACGTCATGGGCGACGGGTCTAACCTGCGGCTGGCGTCGGCATGAGCATCAACAGCCTACCGACATCCCTCGTCATCTACGGTTCCGGCGTCGGGCCGTCTGCCGCTGGCGTCTATGACGGCGTGCGGGCGCGCTTCGGGCATATCGATCTCACGCCGACCGGCACGATGAGCGCCAGCAGCTCGGCAACCTCCGCCGCCCTCGCCGCCAACGGGCTCACCGCTGACGCCTGGCGCTCGACGGCGGGTGGCACGCAATGGCTCGCCTGCACGCTCCCAGAGGCCGCCCCGGCGACGTTCATCGGCATCTGCAACCACACGCTGAACGGCGGCA
Source organism: Chloroflexia bacterium (assembly GCA_030431755.1). GTDB lineage: Bacteria > Chloroflexota > Chloroflexia > Thermomicrobiales > CFX8 > JAUIIK01. Next base: position 8,961 of record JAUIIK010000139.1, on the reverse strand, counting down.
ACGTCACGCCACAGTATTACGACGGGGCGGAGTGGCAGAACCTTGCAACGGGCGTCACGCCGACCACGGATGGGCCGATCGTCTGGGAGTTCGCCGAGCGCACGGCCGGCGCCTTCCGGCTCAACATCACGGGCGCCTCGGCGGCGGTGTCGATCGGCGTGATGGCAGTCGGGCGACACCTCTCACCGACCTACGGCATCCCGGTCGGGTGGAATCCGCCGACGCTCAATCCCGTCGAAGAATTCACGAACCAGATGACGGTCGGCGGGCAGATCGTCGGGCGGCAGGTGCGGCGCCGCGGAAGCAGCGCATCGTTCACGCTGCAGTACGAGTCATGGGAGTTCGCTCGCGGCGACTGGCAGGCGTTCATCCGCAACACGCGCGAGCGCCCGTTGTTCGCCTGGTGGACATGGCAGAGCAAGAGCGAGGCGATCTATGGCGGGCGCGAAAGCGTCGGCGGCGCGTTCGCCACAGAGAAATATCTTGAGCTGTCGTTCTCGATGGCGGGCACGGCGCTATGAGCTACGCGAACGAATCCGCCCGCATCGGTGCCCAGCCGTGGCAGTGGGTGGAGTTCGAGGTCGAGCGCTGCGGGCTCACCTACGGGCTGTCGCCATGCGCTGCGCAGCTCCTGTCGGGCGTGGTCGAGGATAAGTGCTTCAACTCATGGGCGACGTGCCAGGACCGCGACAACTTCGATAGCTCCGAATTCTGGATCAGGTTCTGCGAGCCGGTCGAGCGGCTGCCGATGAACTTCCCGTTCGCGACGGACGGGCTGCGCTTCTTCCTACCGTTCCTGGCGAGGGTAAGCCACGACCCGGTGCGTCTCGATCCCGGCAAGAGCCTCGGCGTCCGGGCGGCGCTGACGTTCACGCTGCAGGATGCGCCGCACCACGACATCGGTATCGACAAGTACGTTGACGACCGCAGCTATGACCCGATGCAGCAAGGGCTGATGATCGCCAAGCTGCGCGCCAGGTTCCCGCATTTCATCGGCCGCCGGGTCCGCTGGTATCAGGGCTATCTGACGGACAATCCGACGCTCGAGGATTTCCAGATGCGCGAGTTCATTCTGGAGACGTTCGCCGGGCCGAATTCGCGGGGTCAGTTCACCGTATCCGCCCGCGATCCGCTCAAGCTGACCAGCGAGGACCGGGCGCAGGCACCGCGGCGCTCGACGGGCGTGCTCGCCTTCGACATCGCGGATACGGGCGACCCAGGCACGGTCGAGGTATCCACCACGGACACGACTCAGTACCCAGGCGCTGGCGGATACATTTTCATCAACGGCGAGGGGTTCACCTACTCCGTTGCATCCGTGACCGGCGACGAGACGGTCACGCTCTATGGCGTCACGCGCGAGTTGCCGACCGGCTACCTGACGGATCAGCAATCGCACAGTGCCGGCGACCGCGTGCAGCTCGGCCTCTATCTTGATGGCCGGTTCGTCGACGTTCTGCGCGAGCTGCTGATCGACTACGCGCCCAACTTCCGGGCGGAGTGGATACCGTTCCCCGAGTGGGAGGCGGACCATGATACCTGGCTCGGCACGTCGTCCATTCGCCGGCTGATCGCCGAGCCCGAGGGCGTCGACAAGATCATCGACGAGATGATCGAGCAGACGATGACCTGGGGCGTGTGGTGGGACGAATACGCCCGCGTCGTCCGCTATCGCTCCCTGCATCCGGCGGATATCGGCGACGTTATCCCCGAGTTGAACGACGACCAGCACCTGCTCGCTGGCAGCGTCAACGTCGAGGCCGAGCCCAAGCGCCATATCAACGAGATCCAGATCCTCTACGGCCAGATCGACCCGACCGGCCGCCGCGATGCCCGCGAGAACTATGCCAGGGGCTTCGTGCAGGTCGACGCCGACAGCCAGAGCGCCATGGAAGAGGGGCAGCGGCGCGTCCTGCAGGTGTTCAGCCGCTGGCATCCGCCGGCAAACGATCGGGCCGTCCAGCAGTGGGCGCGTCGGGTCATCAACACGATGGCCACGGTGCCGATCCGCGTCGACTTCTCGCTGACCAAACGCGACGCCGGCACGTTCGGCATTGCGCAATTTACCGACTTGATGACGCAATATCTGGTCGATGTTTTCGGCCTGCCACGCACGGTGCGCCTGCAAATAATGCGGGCGACCATCAATGGCGATGAGGTCGAATATCAGTCGCGCGAGGACTTCTTCAAGACACGGTTCGGCCGCATTGCACCGGACCTTTCCGGCATCGAGTACACGAACGCATCCGATGAGCAGCTAGAGCGATATATATTTCTCGCGGATGCGGACGGCCTGATGTCGGACGGTACGCTTGGGAAGCAGTTGCTATGAGTACAGAGCAGTTTGTCATTCGCACCGCGTCTGATCTCGATCCTGATGTGATCCTGACCAGCCCGACGATGTACGCTCTTTACGAAAACCCGATGGCTATTGCCCGCGGCGCACCGGATGCGCCGCGTCTCAGCATCCACGCAATCGAGGAACTGGCAGCAGGTGACGAGGTTCGCTATGAGCGCCTTGAGGTCCAGAACAACCCGAGCGGCGATGAAGTCGAGGCGCTGAACTGGACTTTCATCCAGCGTGGCAGTGTTCGCATCACTTTCGAGCACGCCCGCACGAATGGCTCGGGTGCCAATAGCACGGTCTATATCTACAAGGATGGTGTCGAGGTTCAGACTTTCACGCAGGGCGCCACCTACGGGGCAAAGACCTATGACCTGACATCCATTGTCCCCGGCACGGTTCTCCTCATCACGCACAAGGGCAGCGCCTCGGCAACGTCCGGCATTCGCTATCTGCGGATGAGGACGGCCGGGACGGACATCTGGCCGACAGTTCCCTGGCTCAAATTCTCGACGGTGCCGACATGACCACATATGCCATTTTCGACCGTCTGATTGTCGACGCCGACCGCGAGCCCCTGGCAGGTGCCACGGTCACGATCCAGCGCGAGAGCGACTTGTCGGCGGCGCTGACCTATTCGGATCGCGCCGGCACGACCCCGACCAGCCCGCAGGGCACGCTGACATCCGACAGCGGCGGGCGAGTGACCTGCTACATGCCAGGCGGGGCCTACAAGGTCACGGTCAGCAAAGACGCATTCTCCGAAACGTTTCGCTACGTGGCGCACGGGACCGCGGGCGAGTACGATTACACCGACGAGCCGGAATATGTTTCGGTACGGTTCGCGCCAACCGACGAGACACCGGACGCCGAGGAAGGCGTTATCTACTACCCCAATGCCGCTTCGCAGTTCGGCGGGAGCAACTCGTCGTGGGTCGGCCCCGGCCCCTATGCGCGCGTGCCGATGTCGAGCGAGGGGCAGAGCCCGGCGGTATCGACGTTCCGCGCGATTGCCAATACCGGCCTGCTACCGTCGATTGAAAAGACTGCCAACACCAGCATCACGCAATTCGATGGCGGGCGCGTGCTCGTCATGAATTCGCCCTCGGACACGAACGTCACGTTCCCGGCCGATGTCCTGCGATCCGATCAGGTGGCGACTCTCTCCGGCTCGGCGCCGGGAATGAAGTTCACGGTTGTCAATCGCGGCGTCGGCACCGTCAACCTCCTGAACGGCTCCGGCGTCTCATGGTCGACGCCGGGCGACAAGACCGTCACGACGGGCCGCGCTGCGGTGGTGCTTTACATTCGCACGGGCTCCGGCACGGCCTTGCTGGTCATGCTCTACGAGGGCGACGCCGAGGAGGTGTCAGAACCGCAGACGATCGATATCCAATCGCTAGGCGAGTTTGCGTCGGCCACGGAGACGTCGCCGAATCTGTTCGAGCTGACGATCGACGATTTCGACATGAACGCGAGCGGGTCGGCGATTTACCCGCGCGTCGTCGAGGTGTTGGCAACCGATCCCGACGCGCAGGCAGAGGTCCGGCTGCCGGACCCAGGCAGCGCCTATCTTGGCGCCCGGATCTTCCTGACGCCATCGTCTGACCAGACCGGGAATGTCGTTATCAAGGGGCCGCTCCGCGAGCTGGAGACGGAAAGCGTTACATTCTCCTCCGGCGTCAGTTCGGCAAATATCGACACACGATACATGCGGGTCGGCGATCTCATATCGCACCCGGAGATACCGGACTCGCCGCCGGCCACGATCGACGCCATTGACGTTGTATCCGAGGCGGTTGGGCAGATCACATCGTCGGCGATCGAGAACTCGTCGACGCCTGGCACACTGACCGTTACGACGAACTGGGCGGATTTCACCAAGTCTGGCGGCGCCCGGTCCGTCACGATCCTCGGCACGAAGTCTGGCGAGGAGCCGATTATCGCCGGCTTCATTCCGCACTCGATTCCGGCATCGGGGCCGCCGGTCTGGCGCATCACGGACAGGTCGAGCCTGCGTCAAGTGCGTATCGATGGCTTTGACGAGGCCGTCTATGAGCACACGGCAGCGGACACCAGCGCGATTGCAATCGACCTGTCGACGACAGATGCGCGCTATGCGGTCATCGAGCTTGAGGCGTCGCCGGCATCCTTCACGCTCAGCGGAGCCGCTGCCGGACGACTCACCACGTTCGCCGTCAAGCTGGTCATGGACGGCTCGGGCTCACACACATGGGCGCACCCGACCGGATGCCTGTTCCCTGATAGCGGCACACCGCCAACGATCGACGATGCTGCAAACGGCGTCACCTTCTTTACCTACCTGATCGACGATGACGGCACCTATTGCGTGCCCGGCTTCGGCGAATGGAGCACGGTATGACGCGCATCATCGCAACGAGCCCGGCCGTCTATCCCGCGACCGACGCGCAGATCCGGGCGCATGTCTCGGCCATGCTGGGCGGCAATCGATCGATCGGGCCGAATGCTCTGGCTGGCGATCTAACCGCCTATGACGTGCACGAGGTTGCGGAGGGCACGCAGCCGACGCCGGCCGCTAACGAGCGCGTCGTCGAGGGCGCCCCGGCGCTGGTCGAGGGCGTGTGGACGCGGCAATGGAGCGTCGTGGAACTCGACGAGGCCGAGCAGGCGGCCAAGCTGGAGAACGCCCGCCGCCGCATTCGCGAAATCGCAGCGGAGAAGACGCCGGAGCTGTCCGCCGCGCAGACGCAGGCAATCGCCGAGCGGATGGTTGCCGCTCTCGACCCCAGCCCAACCGCACAGAAATACCCGCTTGTCGGCGCGATCATGACGGCGACGGGCGGCAACCTGGCATCGGCTCTTGATGTCATCGACGGATGGCGGGCCGGCATCGCGACGGTCATGCAGGCGCAGGGTGAGGCGTTGAAGGAGTTGGATGACAACGGCCTCGCCGGCATCCCGGCGGCAATCGCAATCATGGACGCCATCTGATGCCGCTCGGCGCCGCCCGCGCAGGGATGACAGCGGCCTCGGCTGCCGGGTTCGTCGAGTTCGATCTGATTTCGGCGGTGACTCCGACCACGGACGCCAGCAATTCGCTGGCGGTGCTGGCCAGTAACGCGAATTCGTGGTCATCGGGCGACCTGCTGATCGGCATTGCCAGCGGCGCGCATGCCAGCGCCCGAACGGCGGCGACGCCATCGCCCGTGTCATGGGCGCCCGGCAGTGAGACGTGGACCAGCCGCTATGCCGATACGGCCGACGTCGGCGGCAATCTTCTTCTCGGCAACGCATGGACGGCCACCGCGCTGTCGACCGAGGCGGCTAAGACTCTAACGCTCGGGTTCTCGGCAACGATGTTCAACATCGTGTCGGCCCTGCTCAGGTGCCCTGGGTCAACGATTGTCCGCCAGGTCACGCCCGTGGCGAAGGTCGAGGGCACGGGCACCAGCATAACGCCTACGTTCGGCGCGGCCGTTCTCGAGACGTCGCAGATTGTGTCCATCGCGCTGCAGCGGAATAACGGCGCGTTCAATCCGCCGACCAGCTTCACGGGCATCTACGACTCGAGCCCGCAGAGCAATCTCCGCTGCGTCGTGTCGGCGCGGATCGGGCACTCCGGGACGACTGTGCAGACCACGGGGCTGTCGTCGAGCAGTCTGGCAAAGATGGCGGTTGCCATCGAATTGGCGAGGCCGGGACAGGAGCTATGATTTGCCGGGTCCAGAGGATTGGCACACAGAGACTATCGTCCGGTGGATTGACATGCTGACGGCAATTCTTTCCCAGCGGTCGGGTGGCGTCAACCCGGGCGCTCCGCCGACATCGCAGGCGCCGGATGAGGTCGAGACGTCGGGCGAGAACATCATCGTCAACTCCAAGCTAGACGGCACCACACCGAACGCGACTAGCTGGGACAATCTCACGGCCAACGGCGGCGCCGTCTCGCTCGTTACGGCAGACGAGGCGGATCATCAGGCATTTCGATTCGTCACGACGAGCACAACAGGCTCTCAGGCACGTGCGGGGCAAACGGTGCCAACCACGCCGGGGCAGCGGTACACCCTCTCGGGCTACTGCAAGACCAGGGGCAGCGTGCAGGCCGGTGAGAACGTGGTGATTAACTGGTCGCCTTACTCGGCGGCCGATCTGGTGTCCGGCACGACGCGACCCAATGCCGAGGATCTGGTGGCGGGCGAGCGGTTTTACTGCATCGTGCAGGCGAATGGCACGACGCTACCTCTGCGCTTCGGCACCGACAAGACGGACACGGACATCACCATCGAGCGGCTGCAGGTCGATCCGTACGACGGCCTGCGCGGCTACGTGGCGACCGACCCGCCCGAAGAGCCGACCGTGGGCGACGTGGATCTGACAGAGATCCCCTATTACGGCGAATACGAGGGCCTGCCTCAGGGGTTCGCGGGCAACAATTCGCGGCCGATCGATGCCTACCCGCGCGGCGCTCGCGTGCTGATCAGGCATACCGGGAATATCCGCAAGATCCAATACCAGCACGCCAGCAATCAGAGCGATGGCGAGACGACCAAGAGCAAGGTCGGCGGCGCGACGCCGCATTCGTACCCGGCAAGCTGGCCGCTGCGGGTCGAACTGTTCCGGGCCAATGCAAGCTGGCAGGTGACGGGCTCGGCGCTGTTCTCGCAGGACTACACGCTGACGTCGCAGGACGGCTCCAATCGGTTCAACCGATGCATCATGGAGTTCAACTATGCGGACCACGGCCTCGATGTAGCGGTGACGGCTGGCGACCGCATCCTCTGGAAGGTGACGAACAGGCACGCCAGCCCAGCCGACAACTTTTGCTCGCTCAATGGCAGCGCGGTTTTCGACAGCGTGGGCGTTAAGTGGGTTGGCGTCGGAGCAACGCCGGCCGAGGCCGCCGGCAGGTGGCACGGCGACGAGCAGTTCTGCGTGACGTTCTCGGGCGTGAACACCACGCCGTTGTCGCGGGCGCCGCAGGGGCTGCTTGCGTTTGAGTACAGCGACGGCGTGCAGGACGGCACGATCGCCATGGACAGCACACCGACCGCGATGCTGGCCCGCATCGGCGGCTCCTACATGGTCGATCAGACGTGGAGCGCGCCGTACTGGCGGCGGGCGACGTCCCTGCTCGTCTATCCGTGGTACGCATCATCAACGACTCCGGCCGGGCCGCTGGTTGTGACCATCACCGGGTCGGATATTTCCGACGTGGTAGTCAACGTGCCGGCCGCCAGCATCTCGGCGCAGAATGCCTACCTCCGAGGCGCGGCCGTAGCGCTGCCGTCTGCGCTGACGCTTTCGCCGAACACCACATATCGCGTCGTCCTATCGTCGCCGGGCTCGACATACGCGGCCGGCTACAAGATTTGCTGCCGGCGCGAGGTCGGCGACTTCGGCGGCGCGAACGGCTACTACAAAGGCAGCGTCTACAGCCCGGCGCCGCAGAACCCGGCGCCATCCACATTCGCATTCATCGAGCGGCATTACTGGAGCGGGACGGCCAGGCAGAGCACCAACAGCGGCAGTTCGTGGTCGGAGCTTGGCTGGTCCGAGGGCAACGCGAGCCTGCCATTTGCCCTCTACCTCGGCGGCAATGTCAGCAGCACTTACGAAGGTCTGGCGGGCGAGGCCACGACTGCCGATGTCTTCCTTAACCCGTTCTCTGCTGCCTCGGCGGTCCATACGCCGATCGGCGACGGCCTCCAACGCTCAAGCTCGACCGAGCTGGCGAGTTATTTCGCGGCCGGAAACCCTGTTACGATCAACGCCGGCAACGGCTATGGCGTCCCTGTCGTGCTGGCCGCCGAGTCGGACCCTCTTGTCACAGTCACCCGCTCATCGGGCTCTGTGAGCAGCGACCTCCCGATAACGTGCCGCATCCCTGCCGGGTTCGGCTCGAACATCGAAGCGTGTTGCATTGTCCAGCCGGACGGGTCGATCGTCGAGTTATACAGCTACAACGGCTCGACCGGCGCAACGATTGGCTGGGATCGCGCCAGCATCTTCGGGCTCGGGCACTCGACAACGACGGGCGTGAGGATTGGCACGTCGGCATCCTATTGCACGGCCATGCTCGGCGTACTGCCGGTCAACCTCCTGGAAAATGAAGCCCTCGACACCGAGACGGCGATACCCTGGGCATTGCACATCGCGCTGCCGCGCGGGCTTGTTACGCCGGCCCATGTGGACGACCTGCTGTCGCACAACTTCCAGCTCCCCGCCTGCGGCGGAGATGCTAGCGGTGGCGAGGTGGGGAACAATACGGGCTATATTCCATACGGCGGATGTCTGACTTTCGCTCAAGGTTTCGACTACAACTCGGCAGTCAACTCACGGGCGTCAGGTCTCGGAATCTCTAATGCAACGTCGGTCAGAATGGCAAAAGTGCTGTGCGCCAGCGCCTACAAGTACGGCATCTATGTGATAGACGGCGGGAATACTTTTGGCTATCGCGCAGACCGCGCATTTACGGTCGATGCGAGACGGACAGAGGTCATGTCGATCCTTGGCGGCAATGGCGGCGTCTATGCCAATCTCAACCTGATCACGAATGGCGTGAGCGGTGCCACGGGGCTCCTGAGCCCCGGCGGGGCAATCAGCGGCGTCCCCGGCACAATCTCGTCGCCCTACGG
>JAUIIK010000256.1 GCA_030431755.1 Chloroflexia bacterium | reverse complement strand
GAATGGACCGGTCGCGCTGACGATTGGGTCCATTCCCCGGTCCCGCCCGATTGCGTCCAGCCTGCCGAGAAAGAGGACTTCGCTCTCTTTGCCGGTCGCAAGCACCCGGCCAAAGGCAAGATCAACGCCCGCATCTGGGCGCAGAACCACGGCATCAAGCTCGTTGAGCTGGAGAACGCCGACCACGACGTCGTCCTCGACCACATGTCCAGGGCGCGGTATTTCGTCCATCTACCGAAAGAACGCGACGCCTGCCCGCTCGTCGTCATTGAGGCGACGCTGGCCGGCTGCGAGATCGTCACCAATTCACTCGTCGGGCGCCTAGAGCCCGGCGACCCTGCGCAGGTCCTCGCCGAACAGCCCCGCAAGTTCTGGAGGATCGTTGAGGAGACACCATGAGCAAGATCGTCGTGACCGGCTCCGCTGGCACACTTGGCGCCCCGCTCGTTGACGAGCTGCGCGAACGCGGCCACGAGGTCTGGGGCATTGAACTGCAGCACACCGGACTGCCGCAGACCATCCGCGCGGACGTCGCCGACTACCGGCAGCTGCGCCAGGCGCTCGACCGCATTGGCGACTTCGACGTCATGTACCACCTGGCCGCGGAATTTGGGCGCATCAACGGCGAGGAGCACTACGAGCAGGTGTGGCGGACCAACGCCATCGGCACCCGCAACGTGCTGGAGTTGCAGCGTGAGCGCGGCTTCCGGCACATCTTCGCCTCATCCTCCGAGGTCTACGGCGAGGCCGACGCCGAGGCCATCGACGAGCGTTACCTGCTAGAGAATCCGCAGCCGCGCCTGACGAACGACTACGCCATCTCCAAGCGCGTCAACGAAGAACAGGTCGCCAACTTCGCCGACCGGTACGGCAATAAGACGATGACCCTGCGGTTTTTCAACGCCTACGGTCCAGGCGAGCGCTACCACGACTACCGCTCGGTCGTCTGTCTGTTCGCCTACCGGCTGCTGACCGGCAAGTCCATCACCGTCTACGACGGCTACAGCCGAGTCTTCATGTACGCAGGCGATTTCATCCCGACCCTGGCCAACGCTGTCAACAACTTTGCGGCAGGCGAGACCATCAACATCGGCGGGGACGAGTACGTCTCGGTCGCGGAGATGGCCGAGATGCTGGTGGAGTTGACCGGCGCCCACCCCTCGCAGGTGAATCACATGCCGCTCGATAAGCACAACGTGACCAGCAAGAAGCCCGACATCTCTAAGGCCAAGGCCATTTTGCACCACAACCCGCGCACGCGGCTCGCTCGTGGCCTGCCGCTCACTGTCGATTGGATGCGCAAGCATTACGAAATTGGAGGCTGACCGTGGCGATCAGCAACGGCTATGCGACGCTCAATCAGATCAAGGCTGCACTGCGCATCCCGACTGCTGACGCCACCGACGACTCGCTGCTGGAGATGGCCGTGGAGTCGGCCTCGCGGCTCATTGACGCCTACTGTGGCCGCAACTTCATCCTCGCGGGCACGGTCACGCGCTACTTCAACACCGAGAACCCTTACGTCGTGCAGATTGACGACGCCCGGTCCATCACGGCCGTGGAGACATCAAGCAGCCAGGACGGCGTCTACGACACCGCGTGGACGATTGCCTCGGGCGCTGGCGACGGCGACGCTCAGCCGGAGCCGATCAACGACTACCTCGGCGGCATCGTCTGGCCGTACACCCGCATCCGCGCTATCGGTGACTACACGTTCCCGACTGGGCCGGAGAACAGCGTCAAGGTCACGGCCTCGTTCGGATGGCCTAACGTGCCGATGACGGTTCAGCAGGCGTGCGTCCTGCAGTCGTCTCGCATCTTCTCCCGCTTGCAGTCGCCGCTCGGCGTGGCGGGCTTCGGAGACATGGGCATTATGCGCGTCAGCCGCGGCCTAGACCCCGACGTCGCGCAACTCATTGAGGGCTACCGCCGGGTCAACGGAGTGGCGTGATGACGTCCCTGTCCTCGCTGCGTTCCGGCCTCGCGACGCGCCTCGCGACCATCTCAGGGCTGCGCGCTTCGGCGACCATCCCCGACAACCCGGCCCCGCCGGTCGCTGTCGTCATGCCGAGCCGCATCGCCTACGACCAGTCCTTCGGGCGTGGCTCAGACGAATACACGTTCACCATCATGCTCATCGTCGGCCGCGTAGCCGACCGAGCGTCACAAACCAACCTCGATGCCTACTGCGCCTCTAGCGGTTCGGCATCGGTGAAGGCGGCTATTGAGGCCGACTCAACCCTTGGTGGAGTCGCCCTGGATTGCCGGGTCACGCAAATGACCAACCAAGGGTCCCTAGCCATTGGGGACATCACCTACCACACGGCC
>JAUIIK010000138.1 GCA_030431755.1 Chloroflexia bacterium | reverse complement strand
TACGGTCGCTGTGTGAGACTGCCCGCACAAGCGAATATCGCCTCCGGTGGCGGATGTCCCGTTATTGCGGGATTCATCCAGGGGAAGTCCGGTGAAAGTCCGGCGCTGTGCCGCAACTGTAACGCGTTCCAATCGCGCGAAGCCAGAGTACCTGCCGTCCATCGGGCCTTTCGCACTTCGAGCAAAGTGTAGATGGGCGGACGGGAGCACTCACCGCCTCCCTCTCCGCATCACCCGCTCGAAGCGGGTTTTTTCTTTGGCCGGGATTCCGCGACAGAATCCGGCCGGAAGGGAGCTTCCAGGATGACTCTCCGTCGCCGGCGGCCGTTGATCGTTGCCGCCACCCTCGTGCTCAGCCTGACACTGCTTGTCGGGCTGGTTCCCGCCACAAGCGCCGTCGAGACGCAGTCGGACGCAGCCGCGGACGCCGTTTCCTGGCTCCGCAGCCAACAGCTCGACAACGGCGCGTTCCCCGGCTTCTCGGGCGACGCCGACCCCTCGTTGACCGCCGACGCCATCGTTGCCCTCGCGGCAGCCGGCATCGATCCGGCAAGCGTCACCAGCGCATCCGGGAACGACCCGGTGAGCTATCTCCGCAGTGTTGCCGATGAAGCTGTCGAGGATCCAGGCGCGGCCGGCAAAGTGATCGTGTCACTCTACGCCGCCGAGGGGCCGGAGCTGGACGCGCGGGATGTCAACGGCATCGACCTGATCGCAGCCATTGTGGACGGCTACGACGTCGAGGCCGGCACCTACGGCCAGGGCCTCTTCTTCAGCGCCTACGCAATCCTCGGACTCAGTATCGTAGGCGAACCGCTTGAGCCTGCTGCGATTCAAACGCTGCTCGACGGCCAGACGTCCGACGGTTCCTGGAGCTTTACAGCTGATCCGGAAGCCGGGACGGGCGACTCGAACACAACAGCGATCGTCATCATGGCGCTCGTCGCAGCCGGCGCTGGGCAGCAAGCGATTCAGCATGGCCTGGACTACATCGCCAGCGTGCAGACCGCCGACGGGTCCATCGCCTTCGACAACACGGCAGATCCACTCGTTGGCGACGCGAACTCGACTGCTATCGCGGTCCAGGCATACATTGCTGCTGGACGCGATCCGGCAATGATGGCAAACGGCGACGCTGTGGCCGCGCTGGCAGCATTCCAACAGCCATCCGGCGCGCTGACCTGGCAGCAGGCGATCCCCGAGGACAACCTGTTCGCAACCGTCCAGGGTATCCCGGCGCTCCTCGGCCAGGCGCTGCCCGTCCATCAGCTCGGCGCACAGCCAGCGCCGGCCGGGGATGTCGACGCCGCGCTCAAACCTGCTACCGGACTCGGCGTAGACGGCTGCATCTACTTCATCGAGACCTTCCACAACATGTGCGGACCATTCGCGCAGTATTGGGAAGCAAGCGGCGGCCTCAAGCTCTTCGGCTACCCGCTCACCGAGCCCTTCATCGAGGATGGCGTCGAGGTCCAGTACTTCGAGCGCACCCGGCTGGAACACCACCCGGAAGCATGGCCCGAGAACTTCGACATTCTCCAGGGGCGCCTCGGCGCGGAACAGCTTGGCCTGGGCGACTAGCGAGCATGTTTGATTGATGCCACTCGACCTAGGCAGACACACCAACACGGAGACGCGCCAGCGGATTGAACCACTGATGCAGACGCCTGCAACGTCGACCACGAAGCCAGTCATGGCATCCCGGCGTTCCCCGCGACACTCATCACAGCATCGCCGTCATCCTGAACGAAGGCTCCGCCTGGCTTTGACACCGGCGCACAATGGCAACAGAACGCATGTCTCTACGAGTCGCGACCGTGCTCGTGAGTAGTCGGAGAGTCCACCACAGGAGCACAGTCGCAGCAGGTATCGCGGCGGCGTTGATTCCCCTGCTTCTTCTGCTCGCGTCCACCGCCGGGCCGGCGGTGAACGCGCAGGGACCGCCCCGCAATGGCGCGGGGCTCGTTGTCCGCCACGGCGACGGCACGTTCGTCTATGCCTATGTCGAGTTCGATAGCGAAACAATCAGCGGCGAGGAGCTGCTGTTGCGCGCCGGGTTGGACTTTGTCGTTGCGCCTTTCGGCGGGCTTGGCGCGGGCGTCTGTGCGATCAACGGCGAGGGCTGCCCGGCTGATGATTGCTACTGCCAGTCCTACAGCAGTCCCGCCTACTATTGGAATTACTACAGCCGCACGGCGGACAGCTGGGCCGTGCAGCTGCGTGGTCCGAGTGGCCGCCAGCTCGCCGACGGCGACATTGATGGTTGGTCCTGGACTACCGGCGACCACGGTTTGCCGCCGGTGACGATCGATGAGATCGCCACGCTCACCGGCTTCAACCGCAATCCGGAGCCCACAGCGACAGCCACCCTCGCGCCAACCGCAACGTTCACGCCTGCCACGGCGACGGCAACTGCCACCATACCGCCGTTAGCCACCAATACGCCGATACTAGCCTCCACCGCGACAGCCACGGCAGTTCCAACGACAGCTCCGCTACCGAGCCCAACCCCGCCAGCAACGGCAACGCAACCAGTGGCTACAACACCGTCCGCTTCGGCAACATCGACAACCGTCGCGACAGCAACGGCAACGAACATCGTGCCGACGTCAACGAGCACCCCGAGCCCAGCGCCGTCACCAAGTCCGCCAGCGCCGACGCTAGCGGCCACCTCAACTGGCAGTGGCGCAGTCATCGTCCGGCCGGGCGAGACTCCCGAGGCGCTGGCCTCCGAGGACGGCGACAACACGCCTAGCGGCAGCGAGCTGGCTATCTTTGGGGGCTTCGCTGCGATTGCCGTCGCGGCAGGAATGTTCGTTGTCGTGAAACGGCGGCGAGTGGAATCGTGAGCCCGCCGCAGCAGCTACATCCGGTCGCCTGGCTGCTCTGGTTCCTGGCTGTCGGTGCCGTGCCGCTGACCAGCCGCCAGCCGCTCTATCTCCTCTTGACGCTGCTCGTCGTCATCGTCGTGCACCTGGCGCTGCCTGCGGGCGAGGAACGCGGCAACCCGTGGCGCTTGTTCGCCTATGTCGGCTCGACCGTCGCCGTCCTCTCGATCGGCTTCAACGTCCTGACCGTCCATACCGGCGACAGAGCCTTCGCCGAGCTACCGGACAGCTGGCCGATCATTGGCGGTCCATTGACCTACAATGCGCTCGTGTACGGCGTCGCCTCGGCGCTGGCGATCAGCAGCCTGCTCTTCGCCGCCGCGACCTTCAATGCCGCCGTCAGGCATATGGAGCTCATCCGGCGCTTGCCTAGCTCGTTCCAGCAGTTCGGCGTTGCCGGCGCAATCGCCCTGAGCTACGTGCCGCACACCATGCAGGCTGGCCGCGACATCTACGACGCGCAACGCGCTCGCGGCCATCAGATGCGCAGCGTCGGCGCTGCCCGGGCGTTCCTCGTGCCACTGCTCGGCAACGGCCTCGAACGGGCGATCACCACGAGCGAAGCGCTGGAAACACGCGGCTACGGCAGCACAGACCTGGGATCACGGCAGAAAGGGCTCGGTCGCTGGCGGTTCGCCCTGGCGCTGCTGCTCCTCGTCACGGCCTTGCCGTTGCTTGCCACCGGACGTATCGCAGCGGCGCTCTTCGTCGCGCTTGTCGCCGTCGCGGCCCTGACGGTGGGTCGCCGCCAATCTAAGCAGCGGGTTCAACTCACCGGCTGGGACCGGCCCTCATTGGCAATTGCGACGGCGGCAATCGCCGCACTCGGCGTCATCCTCGCCGCCATCGTCGCTGGGCAGAGCCTGAGCTACTCGCCTTTCCCCCGGCTCGTCTGGCCTGGGTTCAATCCGATCATCGGCGCGGCCATTCTCCTCCAGCTGGCGCCGGCATTCGTCGCGCACCGGGTAGACCGATGATCACCGTCCGTCGCCTCAGCTGTCGCTACCCAGGCGCGACCGAGGACGCTTTGGCCGGAATTGACTGGCAAGTCGGTCCGGGCCAGTTCGCGCTGCTGGCGGGGCAGTCCGGTTCCGGCAAGTCGACCTTGCTGCGCTGCCTCACCGGGCTCATTCCCCACTTTCACGGCGGCTTCTTCGGTGGAGAGGTAACAGTGGCCGGTAAGGACACCCGCGTCACGCCGCCGCGACATCTCGCGCGCTCGATTGGCACCCTCTTCCAAGACCCGGAGACACAGCTCGTCGCCGACAGCCTCGAAGAGGAAGTCGTCTTCACCCTGGAGAACCTCGGCTTCGAGCAAGCGGAGATCATCGACCGGCTCAATCAGACATGCGGCCGCCTCGGCATCGAGCACCTGCGTAGCCGGCGTATCGCGACACTCAGCGGCGGGGAGCGCCAGATGGTGGCCCTCGCAGCGGCGCTCGCCCCGGAGCCGGGCGCGCTCGTTCTCGACGAGCCGACGTCACAGCTCGATCCCTACAACGCCGCCAGCGTAATCGAGGCCTTGACCGGACTGAACGAGCGTTCAGGACTCGCGGTCGTCATCGCGGAACACCGTCTAGAGCGCTTGCTCCCGCTAGCCGACACAGTCGCGCACCTGCAAGCGGCGTGGCTTGACCAACGAACGCCATCCGCCGCCGTCGACGCGCTGCAAGCTGATGGGCTGCTGCCAGCGACCAACCACTACCTCCGACCAGCGACTGGTTCCGCTGCCGGTGACACCGTCCTGGAAGTCGAGCGGTTTAACTTCAAGTACGGCGAGCGCAGCGCCTTGCGCGATGTCTCGCTCACCGTCCGCGAGGGGGAAACGATCGCGCTCACCGGCCGCAACGGGTCCGGGAAAACGACGCTGCTCAAGCATCTCATCGGCCTGCTGCGCCCGAACTCCGGCAGCATCAAACTTGCCGGCACGGCGACCCTGGATCAGCCCATCCAAACCACCGCCCAAACGGTTGGGTATGTCCCACAGCACCCGACGATCATGCTCCACCAGGAGACCGTCGCGGAGGAATTGGCGTTCACCCTGCGCGGTTTGGGGAGATCAGGCGATATCGCCCAGACGCTGGTTCGCGTCGGGCTGGCCGGTTTCGAAGATCGTCACCCGCTCGACCTGAGTGGCGGCGAACGGCAGCGCCTGGCCATCGCCGCGATCACCGTTGGCAACCCTCGGCTGCTGCTGCTCGATGAGCCGACACGCGGACTGCCCTGGTCCGCCAAGCACGACCTGGCGTTGCTGCTGCGGGAGTACGCAGCAGGCGGCGCGGCCGTCATCGTGGCATCCCACGATGAGCACTTCTGCCGCGCCTTCGCAAGTCGCAGGATCGCTCTCGATGCGGGCAAGGTCGTCGAGGATGGAGCCATGATCAGAACCGTGACGCGGCAAGCTGCCGAAGAACAGGACATTGCTCCACTTTTGACGGGGCGGAATCTCGATTAGTATCCTTACATGATGCCTGATTTCAGGCTGATCGGGGGCCACGCGCCCCAGCATTGGAACTTCGAGGTACACCGTTCATGAGCCGAGCCTCCAGCGACGCTCGTCAAGCCCAGCAATCACAATCCATCGCCGACGTTGCCATCGACCCGACGGCGCCCGATATCGACGCGCCCGAGGTCGACCAGCTCGACGCATCCGAGCGGCTGAAGCTCCCGGCATTGATCGTGCCTAATACACTCCTCCTGCCGCACATGTCATTGCCCTATCCAGTCGAAGGCTCGGAAGAGTCCCAGGTCATCGACGCCGCCGTCGGCTCGGACCGGCTACTCCTGGTTATTGCGGCCGTCGACCAGGCCGACGAGTCGGGCTTCGACGAGCTGCCGGACGACGAGCTTGAAGGCGAGCTGGTCGCGGCGGCCGCCGTCGACGACAGCTATGGCCTGACGCTCGACGACGACGAGATCTGCCGTGTCGGCGTCATTGCCGAGGTCGGCCACAAGATCAGCCGGCCCGGTGTGCCGAGCCACGTCATACTCCAGGGCGTCGCCCGTGGCATCGTCCACGGCTTCGACCAGCGTGAGCCATACACGATCGCAACCGTCAGCCGCCGCGACGATCCGGCCGATGACTCGCTCATCGCCCAGGCGACGATGGCCAACGTCCTCGACCAGGTCGAGTCCTACGTCGAGATGTTGCCGAATGTGCCCGAAGAGGTCATCACGATGGTGCGCAGTGTCGACGAGCCGGGCTGGCTCGCAGACCTGATCGCCTTCTCGCCCGAGTTCGGCCCGGCGCTACGCCAGGAACTGCTCGAAACACTTGACCCGACCGTCCGTCTCCAACGCATCAGCACACTGCTCCAGGAGCGGCTCGAATTTCTCGCCCTGCGCCAGCAGATCCAGAACGAGGCTCAGGCAGGGATGGACCGGCAGCAGCGCGAAGTCATGCTGCGCGAACAGCTGCGCCACATCCAGCGCGAGCTGGGTGAGATCTCCGACGAGGACGAGATCGCGACCCGCTTCCGCGACAAGCTCGAGTCGATGGATATGCCGGAGGATGTGCGCGAGAAGGCCAAGCTCCAGCTCGCTCGCCTCGAACAGCAGCACCCATTTTCGCCGGAGATCGGCATCATCCACACCTATCTCGACTGGATCACCGAGTTGCCCTGGGATGTCAGCACCGAGGACGTCGTCGACATCGTGGAGGCCGAACGCATCCTCGACGAGGACCACTACGGCCTGAAGAAGGTCAAGGAACGAATCATCGAGTTCATCGCCGTCCGCAAGCTTGCCGGCGCGAAGATGAAGTCGCCGATCCTCTGCTTCGTCGGCCCGCCCGGGGTCGGCAAGACGAGCCTCGGCAAGTCGATTGCCCGGGCGCTGGGCCGCGAATACTCCCGCATGTCGCTCGGCGGCGTGCGTGACGAGGCCGAGATCCGCGGGCACCGCCGCACCTACGTTGGCGCAATGCCCGGCCGCGTGATCAAGGCGATTCGCGAAGCCGGCACGAACAACCCGGTCATCGTCCTGGATGAGATCGACAAGGTCGGCTCCGACGCCTTCCGCGGTGATCCCTCGTCGGCGCTCCTGGAGGTGCTCGACCCGGAGCAGAACAACACATTTTCCGATCACTATCTGGAAGTGCCCTTCGATCTCTCGAAAGTCGTCTTCATCACGACCGCCAACCTGCTCGATCCGATTCCCGATGCGCTGCTCGACCGCATGGAGGTCATCGAGGTGCCCAGCTACACCGAGGTCGATAAGCTGGAAATCGCCCGTGGCTTCCTGATGCCAAAAGCCGTCGAGTCCCACGGCCTCTCGACTGAGCAGCTCGAAATCGGGGAGGACGCGCTGCTGGCGCTGATCCGCGAGTACACCGACGAGGCCGGCGTTCGCAATCTTGAACGCGAGATCGGCTCAGTCGCCCGCAAGGTCGCCCGCGCCGTCGCGACGGAGACCGACGACCTTCCCGACATCGAGAGCCGTGAGAACATCGAGAAGCTGCTCGGCATCCCGCGCTATGAGTACGGACTCGCCGGCGAGGAAGACGAGGTTGGCATCGCGACCGGTGCGGCCGTCACCAGCGCCGGCGGCGACCTGCTCTCGATAGAAGTCACGATCATGCCAGGCAAGGACGATCTCGTCCTGACCGGCCAGCTCGGCGACGTCATGCAGGAGTCAGCCGTCGCGGCCATCTCCTACACGCGCTCGATCATCGACCGGCTCAAGGTCGATGAGGACTTCTTCGACAAACACACCATCCACCTCCACGTCCCAGCCGGCGCGGTACCCAAGGACGGTCCTTCGGCAGGCGTCACGATGGCTGTGGCGATCATCTCGGCAATCTCCGGCATCGCCGTTCGCAAGAACGTCGCGATGACCGGCGAGATCAACCTGCGCGGGAAGCTCCTGCCAATCGGCGGCCTTCGCGAGAAAGCGCTGGCGGCGCGGCGTGGCGGCATCACGACCTTCCTTGCGCCCAAGCGCAACGCTAAAGACCTCGAAGAAGTGCCGGACGTCATCACCGACAAGCTGGAGATCACCCTGATCGAGTCCATCGACGAAGCGCTCGACGCCGCGCTCGTCAAGAAGCTCACGAAGCCTCGGAAACGCCGCAAGCGAGCAACCGCCGACGTCGCGGCTGGCTAACGCCGGTCTCGATCTGCCCGGCTGCTGTTCTATACTCAGGCTATCGAGTGATGGGGCCACACCAGCGGGGATGGTTTGAGCGATGAAGCTGATTTTCGCAATCGTTCAGGATGAAGACGCCGACGGGCTCGTTGACGCCATCGTCAGCGCCGGGTTTCGCGTGACCCGCATCGGCAGCACCGGGTCCTTCCTCCGCATGGGCAACAGCAGCCTGATGATGGGAGTCGACGACAACGAGGTCTCGCGTGTGATCTCGATTGTCCGCCGCACCTGCCGCCGCCGCAGCCAGATGGCCGTGCCCTACTCGCCCGCGCTCGAACCCGGCCTCCTCTACATGCCCGAGAACTTCGAGGTTGAGGTCGGCGGCGCGATCCTCCTGATCCACAACGTCGAACGCTTCGAACGCATCCCCTGAACCCGCCGTTCATGTTGAAAACGCACAAGCGGTAACGCATCGCGTTACCAGTACAGGGGCTCTGCGGTGGCGCGCACAGTGTCCCGCCATCAACTGCGATGTACCGGCAACGCGCTGCGTTGCCATCCGAGCGCCACTCTCGCTCATGCGCCGGCCTGCTATCCTGACCACCTTGAACCCGGCCCGATGCCGGCGAGCTATGACCAGCAGATAAGGACAAACTGTGACCCAGACACCGACGATTGACCGCGACCGGCTGACGAAGATCATCATCGACCTCGTTTCGATCCCCAGCGTCTCCGACGACGAGCTCGAGATCATGGAGTTCGTCGCCGGGCTCTGCGAGGGCGCGGGCATCGAGTACACCGTGACAGCCAAGGATCCGCAGCGGCCAAATGTCATCGCGTCGATTGGCAACGGCAATGGGCCAACGATCGCGATGAACGGGCACCTCGACACGGTCCCGGTCTCCGACGAGCATCGCTGGGTCACACCGCCGTTGAAGGGTGTCGCCTCGCCGGACGGCCGGATGATCTTCGGGCGCGGCTCGGCCGACATGAAAGGCTCGGTCGGGGTCATGCTCTATACGTTGCTGGCGTTGAAAGACGCAGGGCTCAATGGCACGCTCCAGGCCCACATCGTCAGCGACGAGGAGCGCGGGGCTGAGTTCGGGACGCGCCATGTGCTTGAGGAGATCGAAGCCGGCAAGCTACCGCGCCCCGACTACGTGCTGATCGGCGAGAGCAGCCAGCTGAAGGTCCGCAATGCCGAGCGTGGCATCTTCGGCTTCCAGGTGCGCTTTCTCGGCCGCGCCAGCCACACAGCGTCGGCGCGGGTGACCGGCGTCAACGCCATCGCGCTGGCCGCGAAGGGCATCCTGGCCATCGAGGGCGACATCGACAAGGAACACCCGGCGGTCGGCAGGCCGGTCATCTCGGTCAACATGATCGAGGCCGGTGTCGCCAACAATGTCGTGCCCGGCGAATGCACGATCACCGTCGACCGACGGACGATTCCCGGCGAGACCGACGAGACGGTGCTGGCCGAGGTGCGCGCCGCGCTCGACGCCGTCAAGACCGACGATCCCAACTTCGACTACGAGATCACGCCGAGCCGCGAGGAGGGCTACACGCCCGCCAACATCACCGACGAGTCGTCGCCGGTTGTCGGCGCGCTGCAAGAGGCGATCCGCGAGGTTACAGGCGAGGAACCTGAATACTTCGCGACCTGGGCCGGAGCAACCGACGGCCGGCTCTACCGCTTCGCCGGCATCGACACCGTCGGCTACGGACCATCGGGCCAGAACGCCCACGGCGCGAACGAAGCCGTCTTCGTCGACGATTTGATCACCCAGGCGCAGGTCTACCAGGTTCTGGCCCGCAAACTGCTGGCATAACCACCCGACACCGATCCGGCTCCTCGCGTAGGGCAGGGGCTCGTCCCCTGCCGGTTGGCGGGGCCCAATCCAAACGCGGCAGGGGACGAGCCCCTGCCCTACGAATCGTGCGAAGCCCATCGGCGATTATGTCGACTCCTGCCCTGCCGTTCCCCGATGGCGCGCGTAGGCGAGCCGCACGGCAACGAGGAGCAGCGTCAACGCGATCTGGACACCGCCGCAGATGATGTAGACCATGGTCCAGCCTTCGCGCCCTGCAAACCAGCCCGCTACCGGGAAGGCGACGATCATCGTTAGCGAGAAGACCCAGGAATCTATCGAGATCAGCGTCGCGCGCTGGGCCGACGGCGCCTGGTGGTTGTACCAGGCGAAGATCAGCGGATCGAGCAGACCGCTCGCGAAGTTCGCGAGCAAGTAGGCGGCGATGCCGAGGGCAAGGGGATCGAAGGCTGTTACAGCGACGCCAAAGCCCGACAGGATCGCCAGCACCGCCAGCTGCCGGCTGAAGCGGATACGCCGCTCGACGTTCCCGGCGACCGCCGAGCCCGCCGCCGTCAGCACCATGCCGCCCGCCAGCACCAACCCGATCGCGCTATTCGAGAGACCGCGGTCGGAGTAGGCAGCCTGGAAATAGAGAAAGGCGATGGTATTCGCCGTCCAGAAACCGCCCGAGAAGAGCAGCACGAAGACGAGGTCCGGACGTTGCCGTAGCGCCGTCGCGGCATTGCGCGCGTGCTCCCGCACCGAGACGCGTTCCGCGTCCCCACCCTCTGGTCGCCCCTCGCTCAAGCCGACGGCGAGCCAGACGCCCGCCAGGCCGGTGGCGGCAGCCAGGGCAATCGGCCAGCTGTAGGAGATCTCCGACAGCGACGCCCCGATCCAAACGGTCGCGCCGGCCAGCAGATAGGACGCGCCCATCAGCTTACCGAGGATGCTCCCGAACGTCTCCCGGCGTTCTCCGAGCGAGTCGTAAAGATAGGCCTGGTCCGCGCCGGAGCGGAACGAGTAGGACGCGCCGTTGAGAAAGAGTGAGAGCATCGCCATCGGCAGAGAGTCGGCGAAGAAGAGGAGCAATGAGGACAACGCAATCAGCAGCGAGCCTATCGCCAGAGACCAGCGCCGCCCGACGAGATCGGCGAATGACCCGGACGGCAGCTCCAACAGCACCGGCGCGAGGTGAAAGGCCGACTCCGCCAGCCCGATCTCGGCCAGGCTCAGTCCTTGATCCTTCAGATAGAGAATCCAGATGCCGCCGGTAAGCTGCATCTCGGCAACGAGTTTGTAGGCATAGAAACGGCGGATGCCCGCCCCCCGAGCGCCTTGCTCGGCATTTGTTGAGTAGATTTCATTGTCGTTCATGAGTGACGCACTCCCACATGGGATGACCAACGCGCAGCCGCCATCGCCGGCGCGCTGCGCGACCGTCGACGCTGGTACCGCTATCCTCGTGCGTCAGGGGTGTGAGGACAGCGGCTAGATTCCGGTGATATTGAGCCGGAGCGCAATCCAGGCTTCGACCCCGTTGGAGCGGGTCCGCGATTTCATGGGCAATGTCCTTTGCGTCGACTAATTGACCGCTGGCGAGTATACGGCAGCTTCCCCCCAGGCGCTAACCCGCCGCCCCATGCCCAGGCGATCAACACGATCACTGGCCTGAGGCTAGCCTAGGAACTCGCCGAGGACGCGCAAGAATTCGTCGCGGCCGGCCTTGGCACGGTCGAGGTGAATGAAGTGCGTCCCGTCCTCGATGACGTGAACCCGCACTTCCGGAGCGTGGCAAAGGTGCGCGGCAAGCGCTTCCCGGTCGACAGGCTGCGACCAGAAATCACGGCCGCCTGCGATTACGAGCGTCGGGTACTCGATCAACGATGCGTCATAGAGCTGGCGGCCGGTTGCCTGGTAGTAGCTGTCCTCCAGCGCCCCGACCGGCGCCCGGAAGCTCGGCGGCTCGCGTTCTGCGCTCGTCTCATCGCTCGCCAGTGCCGCCTCGACGTAGGCAGCAGCAACCGCCGGATCACGCCAGCTATCCGGGTCATCGGCGGGTAGCGAGCTATCCCAGGCGGCTAGCAGCGAGGCTGCCGTGTTGTAGCGGAAGCCGCCATAGCCAGCGGCGTCGAATTGACCAGGACGCGCCGCATCCTCAAGGCCCGAGCCAGCCCCAAGGCTTGGATGCCCAGGACTGCGGTAGAGGCTGTTGTAGAGCACCAACCGGTCAACGGTCTCCGGCATCGACGCGGCGTAGTAGCCGCACCACATGCCGCCGGTCGCCCAGCCAAGCAGGCTCACGCGCTTCGCGCCGGTCTGTCCCTGTATCCAGGCAACCATCGCTCGAATGTCGCGAGCGGCCTCGGGCACCCGCACCAGCGGCGCTGAGTCAGCCGGGTCGCCGGCCATCTCCGGCATTCTGGCGGAGCCACCGTAGCCCCGGAGATCGCCGATGAAGACGGGCCGTCCGCCACGGGCCAGGTCCGCCGCTAGCGAGCCGCCGGGCACCGGCAGGTCGAATGACGGGATGCCGGGCACGCGCGCGCCATGAATCAGGAGTAGCGGTGTCGCGGCGCTCTCATCCGATATCGCCCGCACTTCCCGCACAAAGAGCTGTCCCGCTTCACCGTCAACCAGATGATCGTGGCGTGTCGCACCATCTGCGTTGTCCATTGATCGTCCTTCCGTGCTGTTAGAGTCCCGTCAAGTGTGTAAATTGGGTTGTGGTGCTCATCGCTTGCTCTCGCGTTAGTCGGCCGCTGCCAGCACTGGTGGCTGCGGTGCACTGGTCAGGCCCTCCAGTT
>JAUIIK010000137.1 GCA_030431755.1 Chloroflexia bacterium | reverse complement strand
CCGTCGACGCTCTACGACTGGATCTACTACTCCGAAGGCGAAGTTGGGAAGGGGCCCGACCGTGGCTAGCACACTGGCCGACCTCAAATCGCTGGAAGAGGATCAGCTCCAGCAAATCGACGAAGACGGCGTACGCGAGATCACCTACCGGCAGGCGCTGCAAGAGGCGCTGACCGAGGAGATGACCCGCGACGACAACGTCGTCCTCATGGGCGAGGACATCGGCGCATACGGCGGCTCCTACGTCGTCACCCGCGGCTTCCAGGAAGACTGGGGCCGGGACAGGGTCATCGACACGCCCATCTCCGAGCTTGGCATGGTCGGGGTCGCGACCGGCGCAGCCATGGCCGGCATCAGGCCGGTGCTGGAGCTCATGACGATCAATTTCTCGTTGCTCGCTATCGACCAGATCGTCA
Organism: Chloroflexia bacterium; assembly: GCA_030431755.1. Taxonomy (GTDB): domain Bacteria; phylum Chloroflexota; class Chloroflexia; order Thermomicrobiales; family CFX8; genus JAUIIK01. The sequence continues at coordinate 12,263 of JAUIIK010000137.1, read as the reverse complement.
ATCACATGGCCAAGATCAGCTACATGTTCGGCGGCCAGTTCAACGCCCCGGCGGTCATCCGGACTGCCTCCGGCTGGGGCCAGCTTAGCGCGACGCACTCGCAGACGTTCGAAGGCTGGTACGCGCACATTCCCGGCTTGCGGGTTGTGATGCCGTCGACGCCGCTGGACGCCAAGGGCTTCCTCAAGACGGCCATTCGCGGCCAAGACCCGGTCCTCTTCATTGAGCACTCGTTGATCTACCGCAACCGCGGCCCGGTCCCGAGCGAGGAATACACGCTGCCGCTCGAAGGCGCTGAAGTGCGTCGTGAGGGCACGGACATCACGCTGGTCTCATGGTCGCGTGGCGCGATTCTGGCGCTGGGCGCAGCCGAGGAGCTTGAAGAAGAGCACGGCATCTCCTGCGAAGTCATCGACATGCGCGTGCTGCGGCCGCTTGACACGGAGACCGTTATGGAATCGGTCAAGAAGACCAACCGGGCGGTCGTTGTCGAGGAATCATGGCGTACGATGGGGCTCGGCTCGGAGATCGCGGCCCGTATTCAAGAGGAAGCCTTCGACTGGCTGGACGCCCCGGTCGGGCGCGTCGGCGCGCTCGAAGTGCCGATGCCATACGCCCGCAACCTCGAACGCCTGGTCATTCCCGGCAAGGACGAGGTCATTGAAGCTGTGCGACAAGCGCTTGCGTAGCAAAGGGAACAGGGAACAGGTGCTAGGGAACAGCAGGGCCAGAGACTGGCATTCAGGCTGTTTCACCGCTACCTATTCCCTGTTCCCTGTTACCTAGGGGACGGGAAAACGACACGTGGCTAAGAACGTATTGATGCCCCAGATGGGCTACGACATGGACGCCGGCACCTTGCTTCGGTGGCTGAAATCTCCCGGTGAGGAGGTCGAGCGCGGCGAGCCAATCGCTGAGATTGAGACCGATAAGGTCAACATCGAGATTGAAGCGTTCGATTCCGGCGTGCTCGCCAGAACGCTCATCGGCGAAGGCGACACCGTCCCGGTCGGCGAGATCATCGCCATCATCGGCGATCCCGGCGAGGAGATCGAGGACGTTCCGGAAACGGAGAGCGTCTCTTCGAATGGCGCCGAGGCCCCCGCAGAAGCCGCAGCGCAGCCAGCGGAGGCTCCACCCACGGATGAGCCTGCGGAGGCGCAAGCCGAACCTGCGCCACAACCGCAGGCCAGCGACGACCAACAGCCTTCAGTCATGCAGACGCCCTCCGGCGACCGCATCCGGGCTTCGCCGCTAGTTCGCCGCCTGGCCGAAGAACATTCGATTGATCTGGCTCAGGTCAGCGGCAGCGGACCGCACGGTCGCATCGTCAAGCGCGACATCCAGCCCTACGTCGATGGCGAGATCGAGATCCCGACGGCAGAACCTGCCGCCGAGCCGACGGACGCTCCCGCCGCCGAGGACCGCGTCGAACGCGAGGTCCCTGCGCCTGTCCCGCAGCCACCGGCTGGTGAGCGTCAGGAGCTCAGTCGCATCCGGCAGACAATCGGCCGCCGCATGCAGCAGTCCTTCCGCGACGCGCCGCACATCTTCATCACGATGTCGATTGACATGGGCAAGGCGATGGAACTGCGCAAGCAGATCAACGCCGAACTCGACGATCCGGAAAGCGAGATCACGGTCAACGACCTGGTGGTCAAGGGCACTGCCGTTGCGCTCCGCAAGTTCCCGGTCATGAACTCAGCCTTTGTCGACGAGCAGCGCGAGATGCACGACCAGATCGACGTGAACTTCGCCGTCGCCATCGAGGATGGCTTGATCAGCCCCTTCATCCCCGACACCGACCACAAGACGCTCGGCGAGATCGCCCGCGCGTCGAAGGATCTTGCCAAGCGCGCCCGCGACGGCGGCCTCAAGCCGGAGGAATACGCCGGCGGCACCTTCACGATCTCGAACCTCGGCATGTTCGGCGTCGATCACTTCACGGCCGTCATCAACCCGCCCCAGGCGGCGATCCTCGCCGTCGGCGCGGCCAAGATGACCCCGGTCTGGGATGCCGAGGCCGAAGACTTCGAGCCGCGCTTCATGATGCAGGTCACGCTCGCCGCCGACCACCGTGTCACCGACGGCGCAGAGGCAGCCCGCTTCCTCCAGCACCTCAAGGGCTTGCTGGAGAACCCGATGCGGATGATAGCCGGGTAGGAGTGAGGGGGCAGGTGTTAGGGGGTAGGTGATAGCAGAGATCGGAATCTTCATATTTTCCGCTATCACCTACCCCCTAACACCTGCCCCCTTCCCTGCTCCCCTCTCCCCACGGAGCGCAGCGGAGTAGTGGGAGAGGGGCCGGGGGTGAGGGAATTCTTCAATCCCCTATTACTCAACCTCAACCATCTGATCGTAGGAGAGCGTCTCGGCCGGGCGGTCGGGGCCGTTGGCGCGTTCGCCGATGGCCTGCCAGCCGGGATCAGCCTGTTCTTTTGCTCGGATGCGCTTGAAAGCGTCCAGGTCGGCGTACTCGATCATGATGCTGACCTCGCCGGCGTGCTCGCCCTCCGGGACGTGGAAGATACGCACCGTCCGGTTTGGGTCAACCCGCAGCATCTCCTGCCGGGCATCGCGCACGAGTTGCAACGTCTCTTCGTCCTTACCCTCGTGGGGCCTGAACGTCTTCACTGATAGAAGCGACATGATTTCCATTTCCTTCAACTACGTAGAGACATGCCGGCGGCGCGTCTCATGATCGACCACGATGTATTCCCCTGGACGCCAGTCGTCTAGATACCGAGACGCGCCAGCGGCACGTCTCTACGTGAGCCGGTGACGCTCTCAGGTTACTGGTCAGATCCGAGCGTCCTTCTTCCTCATTGACCGACCGCGTCCAGGCCCGCCGACCCAACGGCAGCGTTGAAGGCCGCAAGCTCGTTGGACTTGACACCCTCCAAGCGGGAGAGTTGCTCGTCAGCCCGACCGGAGAGGTCGTCGAAGAGGGCGTAGGACTGGGCGTTGGGGCGGCCGTCGGCAGACCCGACGACGCCCATCAGCGAGCTGAGCTTGTAGTTGAGCTTCACCGGGAACTTGAGCCGGTCCTTGGCGCTCTTGGCTTGCACCTGGACGAGATTGCCCTCGATATCGTCGAGCTTCTCCGTGAGCGCCGCGCCGGCCTGCTGCACCGCGTCGCTGTCGGAGCGTTCGATCCAGCGCTCGGCCTGGGCCCGGATACGGCGGATCGTGCCGACGGCCGCGTGAACCTCGGACAGCTTGTCCCGGATCTTGAGCTGCAAATCGAACTGCGCCTGGAGGTCTTCCATCGATGCGTCGAGCCGTGGGTCAGCCAGGATCGCGAAGCCCTGCGCCTGTGCCTGGTCTCCGACGGAGAGAGTCACGGTGTAGTCACCCGGCGCGGCCTGCGGGCCGCCAATGAGCCCCCTGGCGATCTCGTCGCCCTTGATCTCGGTCGCGTCGGGATAGCGGAAGTTCCAGACGAAGCGATTGCTGCCCTGTTCGGGATAGAGCTTCAGCTTGTCCTTGTCGGCCTTGTTCGAGAAGCGGATGATCTCGTCGCCGTTAGCCTCGCCGATTGAGATCGCCACCTCGGCATCGCCTGAGGCTTCGTCAAGGTAATAATGAATGACCACGCCATTGTCGGGGTTGTTCCCGGCATCAATGTAGGTTTCGGTGTACTGCCCGTGCTCGTCGGCCTCGCGGTCGAAGGTCACGACCAGTCCGCTGGCCATACGATAGTTGCGACCGTCAATCGGCGCGTGGCCGAAGCCGCCATAGCGCAGCCAGCGGGTCGTGTCGCGTGGCTTGAAGAGCGCTGCGCCACCCTCGTTTACGTCACCGCGTGCAAGCTGGCGTAGCGGGCTCAGGTCGTCGATGATCCAGAAGCCACGGCCATGCGTGGCGACGACCAGATCGCCGTCCTTGATCACGAAGTCATGGATTGGCACCACCGGCAGGTTGAGCTTCAGCGACTCCCATTTCTCGCCCCCGTCGGTTGACACCCACATCCCGCGCTCGGTCCCGGCGTAGAGCAGGCCCGGCACCTCGGTATCCTCGCGGATGACCCGCGTGAACTCGCCCTCCTGGATGCCGTGGGTGATCAGCGTCCAGGACTCGCCAAAATCGGTCGTCTTGAGCAGGTAGGGCGTGTCGTCGTGCGACTTGTAGCGCGTCGCGGCGAAGTAGCAGGTCGCGGCATCGTGCGGCGACGGGTCAATGATCGAGATCAGCGAGAACTCCGGCAGCAAGTCCGGACCCGGCGTGACGTTGCTCCAGGCGTCACCGCCATCACGCGACAGGTAGATCAGGCCATCGTCCGAGCCGGTCCAGATCGTACCCCGTTCTACTGGAGACTCAGCGATAGCGAAGACCGTGGCGTAGGCCTCCGCGCCGGTCATGTCTTTGCTGATCGGGCCGCCGGTCGGGCCGAGCGTTTCCGGGTCGGCCCGAGTCAGGTCGTCGCTGATCGCCTGCCAGCTGTGGCCCTCGTCGGTCGATTTGAAGACCATGTTGCCGCCGGTGTAGAGCACGTTCGGATCGTGCGGAGAGAGCACCGTCGGAGCCGTCCACTGGAAGCGGTACTTCCACTCACTGGCGGCGTGACCGGACCAATTCTCGGGCCAGACGGTGATGTTCTTCACTTGACCGGTGCTGTGGTTGTAACGCGTCAAGAGGCCCTGATAGCTTCCGGCGAAGATGATGTCCGGGTTGTCCGGGCGGACGGCGATGTAGCCCGACTCGCCACCGCCGATGACCTCCCACTCGGTGAAGTTGATCGCGGTGCCCTCCGACTGGCTCGGCACGCTCAAGGTCGTGTTGTCCTGCTGTGCGCCGTAGACGCGGTAGGGCGTCCGGGTGTCGGTCGTGACGTGATAGAACTCGGCAGTTGGCTGGTTGTAGATCGTCGACCAGCTCAGCCCGCCATTGAAGCTCACGCACGCGCCACCGTCGTTGCCCTGGATCATGCGGTTGCTGTCCTCGGGGTCGATCCAGAGACCGTGGTTGTCGGCATGGGTCGTCGCGATCGGCGCGAAGCTCTCGCCACCATCAATGGACTTCAGCAGGTCAAAGCTCGGCAGCCAGAGGGTGTTCGGGTCCCGCGGATCGGCGATGATGTGCATCCAGTACCAGGGTCGCTGGATGATATTCGGATCGTTGTCCTTCAGCGCCCAGGTCTCGCCATTGTCCTCCGAACGGTAGAGCCCGCCCTTCTCGGCCTCAATGATCGCGTAGATCCGGCCGCCGCCAGCAGCGACCGCAACGCCGATCTTCCCGAGCACACCGTCTGGTAGCCCTGGCTTCTCGTTCAGCGGCTCCCAGCTATCTCCGGCGTCGGTCGAGCGGTAGAGCCCACTGCCCGGCCCACCGCTGTTGAGACTGTAGGGCGTTCGCCCCGCCTCCCAGGTCGACACAAAGAGGATGCGCGGGTTCGTCGGGTCCAGCGCGATATCGAGCGCCCCGGCCCGGTCGCTGACAAAGAGCGTGCGCTCCCAATTCTCGCCGCCATCGGTCGAGCGATACAATCCACGCTCCTGGTTCGGCCCCCAGACGTGCCCGAAGGCGGCAACGTAGACGACATCCGGATTCGTCGGGTGCACGACGACCGCGCCGATGTTCTGTGTCTCGGCCAGCCCCATCTGCTTCCAGGTCCGCCCGGCGTCGGTCGACTTGTAGACCCCATCGCCACGCGAGACATTCCCGCGAATCGTCGACTCGCCCATCCCGGCATAAATCACGTTCGGGTCCGACGGCGCAACCGCCAACGCCCCGACCGAGGCCCACTGGAAGTAACCGTCCGACACATTCCGCCAGGTCGTCCCGGCATCATCCGTCTTCCAGACCCCGCCCCCGGTCGAGCCGAAGTAGAACGTCGCTTTGTTGACGGGATCGCCAGCTACGGCGACGACGCGGCCGCCGCGGGTTGGCCCGATGTTGCGGTAGCGCATGGATGCGATTTTGTTGGTTGGCATGTGAAGCCCTCACCCCCTAGCCCCCTCTCCCAGTCCTGGGAGAGGGGGAACAAGACATGTAGCGACGCTCGCTCGCCAAGTTCTCACTCCCCTCTCCCAGGATTGGGAGAGGGGCCGGGGTGAGGGCCGCTGCGCGAATTCTCTCTAGCACCGAATCCAGATCGTGCAAGACCTCGTCGTTCCGAAATCGCATCACACGATATCCATACTGTTCGAGGTGCTCCGTCCGTGCCGCATCGTAGTCCATTTGTGCGTTGTGGATATTGCCATCGACTTCGATCACCAAGCGCTTTTGGGCACAAACGAAGTCGAGGATGTAGGAACCGAGAGCATGTTGACGCCGGAACTTGAGGCCGTCGAGATTGCGTCCCCGTATTACAGACCAGAGACGCCTTTCGGCAGATGTCATCTGCTGGCGGAGTTGGCGGGCGCGAAGGATGTAGCTGTCGTCATTTCCACGGATGCGCTTGCGGGATGTCAAGAAGCCCTCACCCCCAGCCCCTCTCCCAATCCTGGGAGAGGGGAGTAAGAAATCAAAGTGATACAACCGAATTCCGGATCGGCCCCCCTCTCCCAGGATTGGGAGAGGGGGATAGGGGGTGAGGGCCGTCCCCTACACCTCCACCGCCTTCACACCCGCCTTCTTCACCACCGCATTGAAGGCCGGCACATCCTCGCCAACAATTCGCTTCAGAATGTCCTGTTGCGCATCAACCCGATAGCGGAGCTGTTCGTAGACCTCGTAGCTGCCGAAGGTCGGGGCGGCGTCGCCCTCATCGATCATGAAGGCGAGGCTGGCGAGTTTCTCCTTGAGGCGGCTGTCGTAGCTCAGCGGGCTGGCCGCCTTCGTCTGGATCAGCTCGTTCTCGACCGTCTCGAGCTTGGTCTTGAGCTGGAGTGCGGCGTCGGAGACCTCACGGTTCTCGCCGTGGAGGTTGGCGCGTTCGACCCACTCATCGACGGAGGCCCGGAGCGCGCGGATCTCGTTCAGGGCGTTGTGGACGTCGGAGACGGTGTTACGGATCTGGACCTTCAGGTCGTGTTGGGCCTTGAGGTCTTGCTCGCTGGCGGTGCCACGCGGGTCGGGCACGATCTCGAACGCGGCCTCCTGGGTCGCGCCGCCGGCTTCGAGACGAGCGGTGTAGCTGCCGGGCAGCGCCCAGGCGGCCAGCGCGTTGGCCATGAACGACGCGAAGATGTCACCTTCGCCCTCGTCCTTGAGCTCGTCCGCGCTCTTGCCGCGCATGTTCCAGACGAAGCGGTTTGCGCCGGCCTTGGCAGGGAGCTTGGTGTCGCTCTCCTTCTCAGGCTTGCTGGTGTAGCTGTTGACCTCGTTGCCGGCGCTATCGAGGATCGTCAGCTCGATCGCGTCGCTGGGTTCGTCCTTCAGGAGGTAGTGGAAGACGACGCCATCGGGCGGGTTTTGGCCGGCGTCGAGGAGCACCTTCTTCTTGTTACCGTCTGGCTGCTCGACCTGCCGGTAGCTGGAATAGCCGGGCCCGGAGAAGGTGAAGTTGACGTGGTCGCTCGTCGGCGAATTGCCGAAGCCGCTGTAGATGCGGTAGCGGGTCGTTGGGCGCGGCTCGAAGAGATGCGCGTCCTTCCCGGCCAGGCTGTCCTGCATCTGATGGAGCGGCGAAAGATCATCGAGGATCCAGAAGCTGCGGCCGTGCGTCGCCACGACGAGGTCGCCATCCTTGACGATCAGGTCGTGGATCGGGCAGACCGGCAGGTTCAGCTGCAGCGGCTGCCAGGAACCTCCGTCGTCGAAGGAAACGTAGACACCGGTCTCGGTACCGGCATAGAGCAGCCCCTTGCGCGCCGGGTCTTCGCGGATTGTACGGGTGAAGTCATCGGCCGGAATCCCGTTGGTGATCAACTGCCAGGATTCACCATAGCTGGTCGTCTTGAGCAGGTACGGCTTGGTGTCATCGAGCTTGTAGCGCGTTGCCGCGACATATGCGGTCGCCGGGTCGTGCGGCGAGGGCTCGATGATCGAGATGAGCGACCACTCGGGAAGCATGTCGCTTGGCGGGGTGACGTTGCTCCAATTCTCGCCACCATCACGAGAGATATGGATCAGGCCATCGTCAGAGCCGGTCCAAAAGACACCCTCCTCATGGGGCGACTCGCGGAAGGCGAAGATCGTGCAGTAGCGCTCTGCGCCGGTGTTGTCGCGGGTGATCGGGCCGCCGGAGGGCTTCAGCTTGTCGGGGTCGTTGCGCGTTAGATCCGGGCTGATCGGCTCCCAGCTGGTGCCGTAGTCAGCCGACCGGAAGACGACGTTGCCGCATGTGTAGATGATGTGCGGGTTATGGGCGGACCACTCGATCGGGAAGGTCCACTGGAAGCGGTACTTCTGCTGCTCGGCGCCGGAGCCCATACCGTGCGTCTCCGGCCAGACGGTGACGTTGCGGATCTGATGGGTCTTGGGATTCCAGGAGAGCAGCCGGCCGTCGCCGACGCCGGAGCCGATGCCGCCGCCGAAAACCAGTCCGGGTTCGACGGGCTGAATGGCGATGTAGCCGGACTCACCCGCGCCTGGCTCGATCCAGTCGCCACGCGTGATCGAGCCGTCGAAGGACATGCTCGGGATGGCGGTAGCGGTGTTGTCCTGCTGCGAGCCGTAGATCCAGTAGGGCGTCCGGTTGTCGGCGGTGACGTGGTAGTACTGCGCCGTCGGCTGGTTGTGGAGCGACGACCAAGTGACGCCGCCGTTGTAGGTGACGCAGGCCCCGCCGTCGTTGCCGTTGATGATGCGCTGTGGGTCGTCCGGGTCGATCCAGAGATCGTGGTTGTCGCCGTGAGGCGTCGGGACCTCGTGGAAGTTCTTGCCGCCGTCGATCGACTTCTTCTGAGGCATATTCAGCACCCAGACCGTGTCGGCGTCGGTCGGGTCGGCGTAGATGTGCATGTAATACCAGGCACGGCGACGCAGGTCGGGATCGTCGCTCAGCTTCTGCCAGCTCTTGCCGCCGTCGTCGGAGCGGACCAGCCGGCCCTCTTCGTGCTCGACGAGGGCGTAGACGCGATTGCCGTCAGCGCCGGATACGGCGACGCCGATTTTGCCGATGACGCCATCGAAACCCAGCCGGTCGGTGATCTCTTCCCAGCTATCACCGCCGTCCGTCGTCTTCCAAAGACCGCAGTCCTCGCCACCGGAGACCAGTGTGTGCGGGTAGCGCTGGGTCTCCCAGATCGCGGCGTAGATGATCCTCGGGTTGTTGGGGTCCATCGAGATGTCGTGCGAGCCGGCCTTGTCGCTCTTGTAGAGCACCTTCTCCCAGGTTGCGCCGCCGTCCTGCGAGCGGAAGACGCCGCGCTCCTCATTCTTGCCCCAGGCGTGGCCGAGCGCCGCGACGTAGACGAGATCGGGGTTATCGGGGTGGATCTCGATGTCGCCGATGTGGCGGGTGTCCTTGAGCCCGACGTTCTTCCAGGTGCGGCCGCCGTCGGTGCTCTTGTAGACGCCGTCGCCGTGGGAGACGTTGCCACGGATTGCTGTCTCGCCGGTCCCGGCATAGATGACGTTCGGGTCAGCTTTCGAGACAGCGATTGCGCCGATGGCCGAGGTGTTGAAGTAGCCGTCGGAGATGTTCTCCCAGTACTGGCCGCCATCGGTCGTCTTCCAGGCCCCGCCGGCGCAAGCCCCAAAGTAGAAGGTGTCGCGTTCACTCGGGTGCCCGGCGACGGCAACTGATCTACCGCCCTTGAACGGCCCGACACTGCGCCATTCCAGCGACTGCAGCAGCTTCGAATCCATGGTCGCTCCCTCATCTCCCTGCTTGATTTCCACGGTTGAACAATCCATCGATTGCGGACCGGGCTACTGTCGCATAGATCGGATGAAGCGGGCAACTGATGCCGTTTCACAGTGAGGAAGTCCGGTCGCGTGTAGGGGCGTGGACCCAGAGGGTGCCCCTACTACTGTCGCTGGTTTCCTGCCATCGATTACCTGAATCAGTATAACACCGGTTGCTCCGCGCTTGGCGACGCGGCGGCGGCACAAAACACCCCTGCGGCCCGCTCTCTGCCGACGGTCGCGGGCGGTACTTGCGACGCTGCCATGCATGGTGCTAGTATACTAGTAATCTAGCAATTGACATCAATGAGGTGTTTATGAGTACGTCCGCCAAGTCCCAATTCAACGTCTATCTCCCGGCCGACCTCGTCCGGGAGATCAAACACGCCGCGATTGATGATCTGGCGGCATCGCTCTCGGAGTACGTCGAGGGGGCGTTGCGGGAGCATCTTGCGCGCCGCACCGGCCAGCCGTTGACGCCGATGCCGGTCATGTTCGTCTCCGATGTCGAGCGGACACGGGCGTTCCTGGCGAGCCTCGGGCTGGAACTGACGGAGATGGAGCGCACGCGCAATGGCGGCTGGATCGCGTTGCGAAGCGGCGGCGCGATGCTTGGGCTCCACAACGCCCGGGCCAAGGACAACGCCGGCGAGGCCGAGATCAGCTTCGTGGCGTCGATCCCGCTGGAACAGGTCGCCGAGCGCGTTGAAGCCGCCGGCATCGCCGTGACAGCGCCCATCGTCGACGAGACCTTCGGCCGCTCGATGGTCATCGCCGGACCCGACGGCGAAGCCATCTACATCACCGAGCATGACCCCGACCTCATCCGCTATTCGGGCGATCACGACCGCGACTAGTGCGCTGTTACTGGTGAAGTGTTCTTCTCACTTCGCTGGGCAACTCGACCGTAGCGACCTTGTCATTTCGACCAGCGGGAGAAATCTCAGTGTAGGGCGTCACTAGTGTTCGGCTGAGATTTCTCGCGAGCCTGTCCTGAGCGTAGTCGTGGGGCTCGAAATGACAAGCCTGATGCTTGGTGAGTCGTCTGGGTAGTCGCAGATTTTCGATCAAGTCATGTGTCACAGCACACTAGCCGGACCTGAGGAGAGCGCCGCGCCATGATGATCGACCGCCGGATGATCCGGCTCACAGCGGGCGTCCGTGGGCGCATTGCGGTCAAGGTTGGGCTGGGCCTGGGGCTGCTTACGGCCGGGGTCGCCAGCGGCATCGCCAGCGCCGAGGTGCTGGCGCGGATTCTCGCCGGCGAGGAGCTCGACGCGGTACTCCCATTGCTGGCCCTGGTGGGGGCGCTGATCGGCGTCCAGGCGGCCGGCCGCTGGTTCCAGGAGCTGCTGGCCATCTGGATCGCGACCGGCGTCAAGCTGCGCCTGCGCCTGCGCCTCTACCAGCGCCTGCTCGATCTCGGTCCCGGCTACCTCGCGCGAACTCAAACCGGGAAAGTGCTCGCGAGCGTCGTCGACGGCGTCGAGCACCTCGAAGGCTACCTGGGGCTCTACATCCCGCAGGCGTTCATCGCTTTTGTCGGGCCACTGGCGATTGTCATCTATCTGATGACCATCGATCCCTATGTCGGCCTGATCGTCCTCATCAGCGTCCTGGTCAGTCTCTTCGGTGCGCAATTCTTCGAGCGGGCGCTGGGCGAGTATGGCCAGGAACACTGGAACGCCTACAGAGACCTCAACGCCGAGTTCATGGACACGATGCAGGGCCTCCCCACGCTCAAGGCGTACAACGCCGGAAAGCGGCACGGCCTGAGGCTGCACGAGCGCGCTCAGGCGCTCTACCGGGCCACGATCAAACAGATGTCGATCTCACTGCTGGGCACCGGCGTCACCCAGTTCGCGACCGGCGCCGGGACGGCGCTGGCGACCGGCGTCGCCGCGATCCAGTTCACCCGCGGTGAGCTGACGGCGACCGAGCTCTTCATCGTCCTCTTCCTCTCGGCCCAGTGCTTCCTGCCACTCTTCGAGTTCAACCAGTACTGGCATCAAGGGTTCCTCGGGCTCTCCGCGCTCGCGGGCATCAGCGAGCTGTTGGAGACGAAACCCGAGGTCCGCGACCAGCCATTGCGGGGCCCAACACAGCCCCAACCCGAGGGACCGCCAGCCATCGAGCTAGAGCAGGTGACCTTCAGCTACCGGGACGGGTCGCGGCCCGCGCTGCGTGACGTGAGCTTGCGGGTCGAGCCTGGTCGGAAGACGGCGATCGTCGGCCGTTCAGGCTCCGGCAAAACGACGGTCGTCGCCCTGCTGGCGCGCTTCTTCGACCCCCAGGCGGGCGCGATCCAGATCGACGGACGCAACCTGCGGGAGATCCCGCTGGAACAGCTGCGGGAGATGATCGCCGTCGTTGCCCAGGACACCTATCTCTTCTACGGCACACTGGCGGATAACCTGCGTATGGCCCGGCCCCAGGCGACACTTGCCGAGCTGGAAGCGGCCGCCTGGCTGGCCAATGCCCATGCGTTCATTATGGCTACCCCGGACGGCTACGAGACACTCATCGGC